>DAOROE010000006.1:23363-35692 GCA_035441345.1 Candidatus Nanopelagicaceae bacterium | reverse complement strand
TCGCTCTGCCCTGAGCGAACATCACGAGATTTTCCCTTTTCGAGGAAGCATTTTGGCCCGCTGAGCGTTAGGGTCACTACATAACTTTTATCAGGAGGAATTTGTGGAGCTCATAACCCCACGCTTGGCAACCTCAGGTGCCGGCGGGTTGGACGACCAGGTCTATAACCGATTACTAAAAGAACGAATTATCTTCCTTGGTTCTGTCGTCGAAGACACCATGGCAAATGCGATTGCTGCTCAGATGCTCCTTCTTGCAGCAGAAGATCCTGATAAAGATATTTACCTTTACATCAACTCACCTGGAGGTTCCATCTCCGCAGGTATGGCGATTTATGACACGATGCAATACATCAAAAATGATGTTGCAACAGTGGCCATGGGACTTGCTGCATCAATGGGTCAATTCCTTCTCTGCGCTGGAGCGCCTGGAAAACGTTACGCATTGCCGCACGCGCGCATCATGATGCACCAACCATCCGGTGGAATCGGTGGAACCGCATCAGATATCAAGATTCAAGCCGAACAGATGTCCTTTACCAAGAAGAAGATGGCAGAACTCATTGCCCATCACACTGGACAGAAGATGGACACAATTACTGCAGATTCAGATCGTGATCGTTGGTTTACTGCAGAAGAAGCCAAGGAATATGGCTTTGTTGATCATGTTGTTAAGTCAGCCGGACAGGTCTCAGGAAGCGGTGGTACAGCGCGATGAAAATAAATGACATTCATAATCGTTATGTACTTCCTACAATCGAAGAGCGCACCGCGTATGGCTACAAGCGACTTGATCCGTACACCAAGTTATTTGAAGAGCGCATTATTTTCTTAGGTCAAGGCATTGATGACACCGTTGCAAACGATGTGATGGCCCAACTTCTCACCCTTGAATCAATGGATCCAGACCGTGACATCATGATGTACATCAACTCGCCCGGTGGTTCGTTCACGGCGTTGACTGCGATTTATGACACGATGCAATTCGTTCGTCCAGATGTCATGACAATCTGTTTGGGACAAGCTGCCTCAGCAGCAGCCGTTTTGCTCGCAGGTGGAACTGCTGGAAAACGTTATGCACTTGAGCATTCTCGAATCTTGATTCATCAGCCTTATAGCGAAGGTGGCGGACAAGGTTCTGATATCGAAATCCAAGCTCGCGAGGTTTTGCGTATGCGCGAACTCTTGGAGGAGATGTTGTCGAAGCACTCTAAGAAGTCGAAAGAAGAAATCGGCAAGGACATCGAGCGCGACAAGATTCTTACCGCAGCAGAAGCCGTTGAGTATGGTCTCGTCGACCAGATCTTGGCTTCACGTAAAGCTTCTTCAAAGAAGTAATCACCCGCTTAATTTCGGCAATTACTCTCAGGGCGAACATGTTTCGCCCACATGAAGCACGCACACCGATTTACGATTAGTGCCTTCCCTAACGAAAGTAGGCGTTCTGTGACTCGCATCGGTGAAAGCGGCGATCTTCTTAAGTGTTCTTTCTGCGGTAAAACCCAGAAGCAAGTAAAGAAACTTATCGCTGGTCCTGGCGTCTATATCTGCGATGAATGTATCGATCTCTGTAATGAAATCATCGAGGACGAATTAACGGAAGCGACCTCTGAAGGTCTGAAAGAACTTCCCAAACCACAAGAAATTTACGATTTTCTAGATCAATATGTGATTGGCCAAGACCGTGCAAAGAAATCTCTCTCGGTTGCTGTCTATAACCATTACAAGAGAATCAAGGCTGGCGATCGTCATCGCGAAGAAGGCGTAGAACTCTCCAAGAGCAACATTCTCCTTCTTGGCCCAACTGGTTGTGGCAAAACTCTTCTTGCCCAGACTTTAGCCCGCATGCTCAATGTTCCATTTGCAATTGCTGATGCCACAGCTCTTACTGAAGCCGGATATGTGGGAGAAGATGTTGAAAATATCTTGCTCAAATTAATTCAAGCAGCTGACTTTGATGTAAAGAAAGCAGAAACTGGAATTATTTATATCGACGAAATCGACAAAGTTGCACGCAAGAGCGAGAACCCTTCAATCACGCGCGATGTATCTGGTGAAGGTGTACAACAGGCTCTCCTCAAGATTCTTGAAGGCACCACAGCCTCGGTTCCACCACAAGGCGGACGTAAACATCCACACCAAGAATTTATTCAAATTGATACCACCAATGTCCTCTTCATTGTGGGTGGAGCATTTGCTGGTCTAGAAAAGATTATTGAAGGCCGTAAAGGAAAAGCTGGCGTTGGATTTAATGCCACACTCCAAACTGAGAAAGATAAGCAGACCAACGATCCATTTGCAGATGTGATGCCAGAAGATCTATTGAAATTCGGCATGATTCCTGAATTTATTGGCCGTTTACCGATTGTCACATCGGTTGAAAACTTGGATCGAGCAGCACTTCTCCAAATCCTCACCGAGCCAAAGAATGCTCTTGTGCGTCAATATCAACATCTCTTTGAGATGGATGATGTGGAATTCGAAATCACCACAGAAGCGCTCGAAGTGATCGCTGACCAAGCAATCGCTCGTGGCACAGGCGCGCGTGGTCTTCGAGCCATCATGGAAGAAGTTCTCCTTCCAGTGATGTACGAAGTTCCAAGCAAGAAAGAAATTGGCAAGGTACTGGTGACTCCAGAAGTCATAATCTCGAAGGCTGCACCGACTTATCTTGAGCGCGGTCCAAATAGCGTGAAGCGTTCTGCGAAACGTGGAGAAGAGAAGACCGCTTAATCATCGGTAGTATCTCGCCTTATGTCAGAGCTGCCTTCACAATTTTCTCCGAGTGAGATTGAAGGTCCGCTCTACCAAAAATGGTTAGATGCTGGATATTTCACCGCTGATTCACAATCCACGAAGCAACCCTTTTCGATAGTTATTCCTCCGCCGAATGTCACTGGCAGCCTTCACATTGGCCACGCGCTCGATCACACCATTCA
Source organism: Candidatus Nanopelagicaceae bacterium (assembly GCA_035441345.1). Lineage (GTDB taxonomy): Bacteria > Actinomycetota > Actinomycetes > Nanopelagicales > Nanopelagicaceae > MAG-120802. Next base: position 32,753 of record DAOROE010000006.1, on the reverse strand, counting down.
AGATTTGTTAACACGCATGAAGCGAATGAAAGGTTTTGAAACCCTCTGGCTTCCTGGAATGGATCATGCTGGTATCGCCACACAAAATGTTGTCGAAAAGCAATTAGCTGCCCAAGGAAAATCTCGCCACGATCTTGGTCGTGAAGAGTTTGTTAAAAAAGTTTGGTCCTGGAAAGCAGAATCGGGCGGCGCAATTCTTGGTCAGATGAAAAGACTGGGTGATAGCGTTGATTGGAGTCGCGAGCGCTTCACCATGGATGAAGGTCTATCCGAAGCAGTTCTCACTATCTTTAAGCGTCTTTATGACTCAGGACTTATTTATCGCGCAGAGAAGATTATTAACTGGTGTCCACGCTGCTTAACGGCGCTATCCGATATTGAAGTTGACCATAGCGATGATGCGGGCGAATTCGTCCAGGTTCGTTACGGTGACGATGAGTTAAGCATTACGGTTGCCACAACTCGCCCTGAAACGATGTTGGGTGATGGAGCTGTTGCGGTTCACCCTAATGATGAGCGCTACAAGCACATGATTGGAAAGTCAGTTCTTCTTCCTCTTGTTAACCGCATGATTCCAATCATTGCTGATGAATTGGTCGAACCAGAATTTGGCACAGGCGCCGTGAAGGTGACCGCTGCGCATGATCCAAATGACTTTGAGATGGGTATGCGCCATAACGTCCCGCTCATTGTCATTATGAATGAGCATGGCGTGATGGATGGAACTGGCACTGAATTCGATGGCATGGATCGCTTTGATGCACGCAAAGCAGTTGTAGAGAAATTACGAAGTATGGGACGCGTTGTTTCGGAGAAGCGTCCATATATTCACGCAGTCGGTCATTGTTCACGTTGTGACACCACTGTTGAACCACGACTTTCAAAGCAGTGGTTTGTGAAAGTTGCGCCACTTGCAAAAGCTGCTGGTGATGCAGTTCGGGATGGGAAAGTAAAGATCGATCCGGTCTCTATGGAGCCACGTTATTTTGAGTGGGTCGACAACATGCATGACTGGTGTATCTCACGCCAACTTTGGTGGGGCCATCGCATTCCCGTTTGGTACGGACCAAATGGCGAAGTCGTCGTTGTCGGACCTGGTGAAACCGCACCTGCTGGTTACGAACAAGATCCTGATGTTCTCGATACCTGGTTCTCATCTGCACTATGGCCTTTTTCAACATTAGGTTGGCCGAATAACACTGATGATTTGAAGAAGTTTTATCCCACGAGTGTTTTAGTTACAGGTTACGACATTCTCTTCTTCTGGGTTGTTCGCATGATGCTCTTCGGTCTCTTTGCAATGGATGGAGTTCCACCATTTAAAGTGATTGCACTCCATGGCTTAGTGCGTGATAAGCATGGCAAGAAGATGAGTAAGTCACGAGGTAACACTGTTGATCCACTTGAATTTATGGATAAGTATGGATCTGATGCGCTCCGCTTCACTCTGGCGCGCGGTGCAAATCCAGGAACTGACCAAGCGCTTGCCGAAGAGTGGATCGCGGGCGCTCGTAATTTCGCCACAAAAGTTTGGAATGCTTCGCGCTTTGCGATGATGAATGGCGCAAATGTTTCTGGCCCACTTCCAGATCGCTCGGAGCTCAATCACATTGATCGATGGATACTGAATCGCCTTGATTCAACAATCAATAACGCTGACCAGCTCTTTGAAACATTCGAATTTGCTAAAGGCTGTGAAGAGATTTATCACTTTGCGTGGGATGAGGTTTGTGATTGGTATCTCGAGTTAATTAAAGACACATTTGCCAAAGGTGGCGCTGAGGCTGATAAGACTCGTCGCGTCTTAGGTCATGTTCTCGATCAATTACTCCGCCTCATGCATCCAACCATGCCCTTCCTTACCGAAGCACTTTGGACTGCGCTGACTTCAGGTGAGTCACTTGTCATAGCTGAATGGCCAACCGCTAAGGGTGCCCAAGATGATCCTGAGGCGCTGGGAGTAGTTGAAGATATGCAACGCCTCATCACAGAGATTCGTCGCTTTAGAAGTGATCAAGGAATTAAAACTTCCGCCCGAGTTGTGGCTCGCATTGATGGCCTCAAAGGCGCTCTTGCACAATACGAATCAGCGCTGCGTTTCTTGGTTCGCCTTGATAGCCCTGCAGATTCATTTAGCCCCAGCGCAAAGATCGAAGTTGGAGATTTCGTAGTTCACTTCGACTTAACGGGAACCATTGACGTTAAGGCAGAACGGGCACGTTTAAGCAAGGATCTTGAGGCGATCAAGAAAGATCAAGAAACTGCTCGCGTAAAACTAGAGAATGAAAATTTCATGGCCAAAGCTCCCATGGATGTTGTGAAAACTATCCGTGATCGAATGGAATTTTGTGAGACCGAAATTGTGCGCATTAATGCCTTGCTTGCCGCATTGCCAAAAGATTAATAATGACAAGTAAGGATGACTTCGAACGCCTGGATGCAATAGAAAAGGCGCTCCTTAATCGCTGGCCAGAAACCCGCATCGCACCAACACTTGATCGGATTGCAGCTCTTGCAGATGCACTTGGTTCACCACAGCTGTCATACCCCACAATTCATATTGCTGGAACAAATGGAAAGACCACCACAACTCGACTCATTGATTCCTTGTGTTTCCAACTAGGAATGCGAACTGGACGCTTTACTAGTCCACATCTTGAAAGTTTTCTCGAGCGAATTTCTATCAATGGTGAACCAATTTCGCCTGAGGGAATGATTGCCACTTATAACGACATCGCACTCTATTTGGATCTTATTGATTCCAGAATGCCCAACAAGCTTTCGTTCTTCGAGTCAATGTGCGCTCTCGCTTTTGTGGCCTTTGCAGAATTTCCAGTAGATGTCGGTATTTTTGAATGTGGCATGGGCGGGGAGTGGGACTCTACGAATGTCATCAACGCTGACGTCTCTGTTATCACTCCGATCGGATTTGATCACATGGAATATCTAGGAGATACCCTGGAGAAAATCGCACTTACAAAATCAGGCATCATTAAAGAGAGCGCCTTTGCAGTCCTAGCGCGTCAAGAGCCCGACGTGGCTCAAGTATTAATGCATAAGTGCGCTCAAGTAGATGCGACCCCTATACGTGAAGGAATTGAGTACTCCGTTAAGAATCGAGCGTTAGCTGTAGGTGGCCAGCTCATTTCTATCGCGGGCGTTTACGGTGAATACAACGATCTCTTTCTTCCACTTCATGGTGCCCATCAAGCCTCCAACGCAGCCACTGCCATTGCTGCGGTAGAAGTTTTTGCAGGGGAGAGCAAGTTAGATGAGGAAGTTGTGCGCGAAGCGCTTGTCAACGCTACATCACCAGGTCGCTGCGAAATCATTATGCGAAACCCAACAGTGATTATTGATGCGGCTCATAACCCACATGGAGCTCAATCTCTCAAAAGAACGATCTCCGAGGAATTCGACTTCGATTCGATTATTGGAGTTATTGCGCCAATGGGAGATAAAGATGTCGATGGAATTCTCGAAGAGTTAGAGAGTGTTGTGAATCGAGTAATAGTCTCAAAGAACTCTTCTCATCGTGCTGCAGACTTATCAGAATTGAGAGCTAGCGCCCAAGGTATTTTCGGAAGTGAAAGAGTTACTGCAATTGAGTCACTTCAAGAAGCGCTTGTGAAGGCAATTGAACAAGCAAAACTTGATAATGGAGTGAGCGATTCAAACACTGCAGTTCTTGTCGCAGGTTCCGTTGTTACCGCCGGAGAAGCTCGTGGAATTATTCGGCGAATGAAGGAGAAACGTTGATGAAGATGTTAGCGCGCAGCGTTCTAATCATGGAAATGTTCGTTATGGGGTTTGCATTACTTCTCGCAAAAGATCTTCCTGATTCCCGCGGTCTCATCTTTGGAGGGATCATCACACTTCTCGCATTTCTAGCTGCTGGAATGTTGAAACGAAAGATTGGGTGGATTCTGGGTTGGACAGTTCAAATTTTGATGGTTGCATACGGCTTTGTTGTTTTCACAATGTTCTTCCTGGGGGCGTTATTCCTCGGACTCTGGGTTACTGCCATTGTGCTGGGTCGCAAGGGCGAGGCGGCTCGGGCCGCTTTTAGCGAGGGTCGCGAAGGTAAAAATTCACAATAGACTTACCCCGTGACCAACTCGACTTCCTCATCCCAGCGCACACTAATTCTGGTTAAACCTGATGGCGTGCGTCGCGGACTCGTTGGAGAAGTTATAGCTCGCGTTGAACGTAAAGGTTACTTAGTTACTGCGCTTCGCATGTTGACAGCTGACAAGTCAATGCTTGAAGCACATTACGCAGAACATAAAGGAAAACCTTTTTACGAACCGCTCATGGAATTCATGCTCTCTGGTCCGATTGTTGCGATGATTGCAGAAGGTGAGAGAGTGATTGAAGGTTTCCGTTCTCTTGCAGGAGCAACTGACCCAACTGTTGCCGCGCCTGGTTCGATTCGCGGAGATCTTGCGCGAGATCAAGGCACACGAGTTGTCCAAAATATTGTTCATGGTTCCGATTCTGTTGAATCAGCAGAACGCGAAATCAAGATTTTCTTCCCCAACCTGTAAGGAGCAAAAAAATGGCAAGCCAAGCTAACCGTTGGACATTCTTAGGTCGCGATATGGCGATCGATCTAGGTACCGCAAACACCTTGGTCTATGTTCGAGGTAAAGGCATTGTTCTTAACGAGCCGAGCGTGGTTGCGGTTAATCAAGAAACAGGCGCGGTCCTCGCAGTCGGAACTGAAGCGAAGAAGATGATTGGCCGTACTCCGGGCAGCATCGTTGCGATCCGTCCACTAAAAGATGGTGTTATCGCAGACTTCGACACAACTGCACTCATGATTAAGTACTTCATCCGCCAAGTCCACAAGCGCACGTATCTTGCAAAGCCACGCATTGTCATCTGCGTTCCATCAGGAATTACTGGTGTTGAACAGCGCGCTGTGAAAGATGCAGGATACGAAGCGGGCGCACGCAAGGTTTACATCATCGAAGAGCCCATGGCTGCCGCTATCGGCGCAGGGCTTCCCATCCATGAACCAACTGGAAATATGGTCGTCGATATCGGTGGCGGAACCACAGAAGTAGCTGTTATTTCTCTCGGTGGAATTGTTTCCGCTCTTTCGATCCGTGTTGGTGGAGATGAGTTAGACCACGCGATTATGAATTGGGTTAAGAAAGAATTTTCACTCATGCTCGGTGAGCGCACCGCTGAAGAAATCAAGATGGCAATTGGTTCTGCGTACCCACTTCGCGATGAACCTGATGCTGAGATTCGTGGACGTGACCTTGCTACTGGTCTACCAAAGACGATAGTTGTTTCATCAGAGGATATTCGTAAGGCTCTTGAAGAGCCGGTTAATGCGATTGTTAATGCAGTGAAGAACACGCTCGATAAAACTCCACCAGAACTTGCTGCCGATCTCATGGATCGTGGAATTGTTCTCACAGGCGGAGGAGCGCTCCTGAAGGGTCTTGATGAAAGATTGCGCCATGAGACGGGAATGCCGATTCATGTATCCGAGCGTCCATTACAAGCTGTGGTTGAAGGATCGGGTAAGTGCGTTGAAGAATTTGAAGCGCTAGAGAAGGTTTTGATCTCCGAGCCTCGCCGATAGGTAATGTATGGCGAATCGAGGAACCAATAGAACGAGACTCTTGTGGGTCTCACTCTTGGTTACTTCTCTATTCCTGATCACACTTGATTTACGTGGAGTCAGTTTAGTTTCATCTATTCGTAATGGAACCCAAAGCTTCTTGGCTCCAGTCCAAAGAGTTGGAAGCAATGTTCTCTCACCCATAAGCAATCTCTTCGAAGATATTACAAATCTTGGTCGTACGAAATCCAAGATTGATGCACTCAAAACCGAGAATGAGGAGTTGAAGAGCCAGTTAATACTTAATGACAATGTGCTTGGAGAGCTTGAACAACTTAAGGGCGTTCTCAATCTTGCTGGAAAAGCTCGTTTCAAAGTTGTCTCTGCTCGGGTCATAAGTAAAGGCGGCACAGGAACATTTGGAGAGACCATCGTGCTGGATGCAGGAACTAACGCAGGGATAAAGCGCGATATGACAGTCATTGCCGCAAGTGGTCTTGTTGGCGTCGTGAAGTCAACGACTTCGACTTCATCGGTTGTGCTCTTGATGAGCGATCCTTCTTTTCGGATAGGAGTACGAGTCGCAGGAAGCCAAGATATGGGCATCCTTTCGGGTGAAGGCGAAGGCAAATTCTCGTTGAGAATGTTGAGTGCAACAGGACAAATTAAGACAGGGGATGTTCTGTTATCGCGTGGAAGTTCTGGCGATAAGCCATTTGTTCCTGGTGTTCCGGTTGGCAAAGTAATCACGGTTGATAACGCAACGGGACAACTAACCAAGCAAGGACGAGTGCAAGGTTTTGTGGATCTCAATGCGCTTGGCGTCGTGAGCGTTGTCTTGGCAAATGTTGGTGGAAATCCAGGAGACGCACTTGTCCCACAAGCTCCGCGTCCGGCACCAACTGTGACGGTTTTTGTAACCCCCACACCTACTCCAAGCGAGTAACTCGTGACTCTCAATCGTCTACCCGCAATATTTGGAATTTTCTTTTTTATGTTCTTGCTTCAAGAGGCAATCTTCAACAGAATCAATTTTCTAGTGGGAGGATTTTCGCTTTATCTAGCCTTCTTCATGGCATGGATTATGCAAGATGAGAGAAATAGCGCAGTTGCCACGGGATTTATTGCTGGTTTTATTCTCGATCTATCTCCAACTCTTGAAGCACCTTTTGGTTTGTGGACTTTGGTTCTCACTGGAATGAGTTACATTCTTGCGACAAATGTTAGAGCTGCTCTTGATTCGGAATTAAGCCCGGTTGTCATGACGATGGTTACCGTTCTTGGTAGTTCAGTTGCATTAATTCTTTTCTTACTCTTTGGTGCGATTCTCGGACAAGATGTTGGATCAGGTGCATATGTAACCCAAGTGATTTTCGGTAACGCTATGTGGTCACTCTTGCTATCACCTCTGTATGTTCCAATCACAGTCGCGCTTTACAGAGCAACGCTTACAGCGAGGAATCGCTAAATGCGCAATCGCTCTCAACTCAGCCTGTTTGTAGTCCAAGTCTTTGTAGCCTCATTGATGGTGGCGCTTGTGGGAAGACTCTTCTACCTTCAGATTGCCGATGGCCCGAGATATCAAGAAGCCGCGCTCGATATTCAGAGTCGAGATATTGTCACGCCGGCTCTTCGCGGATTAATCGTTGATAATGAAGGAAATTTGTTAGCCACCAACAAAGCTGGATTAATGGTGACTGCCGATAGATCAGTCCTTGATAAGCAAGAGGACAAAGGTCAATCTGTTCTAGCGCGGGTAGCAAGTGTGCTGAAGCTGAATTATGAAGATATATATGCGCGAACCAGATTGTGTGGTGAACTTCCTGAAGGTGAACGTAATGGTTGCTGGAACGGAAATCGCTATCAACCGATTCCCATCACGAAAGAAGCAACTGAGAATCAAGTTCTCATAATTCTTGAGCAATCAGATCTTTTCCCAGGAATTGGCGCAGAACCGGTCTCAATCCGCTATTACCCGGGTTATGCCGGCGAAAAGGCAACGCATGTTTTAGGTTATCTCGGACCTATCACAGAAGCAGATCTCAACAATGAAGAGGGCAAACGTTTTTACCGTAACGAACTCATTGGGAAAGCTGGAATCGAAATTGTTTACGATGAATATATGCGTGGCCAAGCAGGCGTAAGAACTGTCATCGTTGATCGGAAAGAAGTAGTAACGCAAGAGTCACGAAATACGCCTTCAGTTCCTGGCAACCATGTGATTCTCAATATCAATGCGAAGTTACAAGCAGCTGTTGAGCAGGAACTCAAGAATTCAGTTTTAAGAGCGCGTGGTTTGGGGTATCGCGGTGATTCAGGTGCGGCCATCGTCATGGACATTAAGACGGGTGGAGTTTTAGCGATGGCCTCTTACCCAGATTACGACTTAAATATTTGGGAGAATGGAATTACGGTAAAACAAGCTAAAGAGCTTTACAGCGAGAAATCTGGAGTTCCGGCGCTATCACGAGCAATCCAAGGAACTTTTGCTCCTGCGTCTACTTTCAAAGTTGTTTCACTCTCTGCTGCCGTTGATGCTGGGTATAGCTTGAAAACGACTTATGACTGCCCCGCTGAGGTGCAGATTGGAAACCGAGTTTTCCGGAATTACGACAGTAAAGCGGCCGGCCGAATCAATATGACTACTGCCATGGCAATTTCTTGCGACTCGATTTGGTATCAAATTGCGTATGACGAATGGGTACGTGATGGCGGGTTAAAACCAAAGAGTTCACCTAACGATTATTTCTTCAAATCGGCTGCTGGATTTGGCGTCGGTAAGAAGACAGGTATCGACCTACCTTCAGAATTGAGAGGCCGTCTACCCAATCGGGATTGGAAAGCTAGCTGGTACGAGAAGAACAAAGACTTTTACTGTAACTATCAGCAACGCGCAAAGAAGTCTCAACTCACGCAATATCTGATTGAACTTGCAAGAGAGAACTGTCTTGACGGTGACAAAGTAAGGGCTGGAGATATGGTGAATTTCTCTATCGGCCAAGGCGATACGCTGATGACTCCGCTCCAGATGGCTGTGATGTATTCAGCAATCGCAAATGGTGGAAAACTTGTCGTCCCACAAATTGCAAAAGCCATCGTGCAGCCAAATGGAAAAGTTATCAAGGAATTTTCTCCGCAAGTAAGTGGATCATTACCTATCACCAAAAGCACATTGAAATTCCTGCAGAATTCTCTAAGAGCTGTTATTACCTCGGGAACGGCGCGAGGAGCATTTGCTGGAGTTGGAGTTGAAATTAGTGGCAAGACTGGAACTGGACAAGTATTCGGTAGAAATCTTGATGGTTCCAGTAAAGATGACACTTCATGGTTTGCTTCGTATGCACCGGCAAAGAAACCTCAATATGCCGTTGTCATGATGGTAAGCCAAGGTGGATTCGGTGCCAGCACCTCTGGTGTGGGAGTAAGAAAGATTTATGAGCACATCTTTGGCACGAATGGCCAAATCGCAATTTTTCCAAATGGAATACCAAGTACCCTTCCGAAAGTTGATGCATCGAAGGGTTCTATATCGTGACCATGACTTTTAACCGCCGCGGCAGAGAGAAGCGCGGACTCTTCGCAGGATCTGATCGCATCATGAATTCAGCAGTTCTCTTACTTCTCTTTATGGGCATTATTCTTGTATACGCAGCAACTCGTGATTGGTTCGCATCAAATGGACTTGATCCTGAGTACTACTTGAAGCGGCAGCTCATCAATGTGATTATCGGTATTGCTCTTGCATACGGAACCACCTTGGTTGATTACCGATTATTGAGGGCCTACACCCCAGTCGTATGGGGAGTGGGAGT
>DAOROE010000006.1:18507-23263 GCA_035441345.1 Candidatus Nanopelagicaceae bacterium | reverse complement strand
TTTGTCGATCCATCAGCTGATCCTCAAGCAAGTGGCTATCAATTACGACAGGCAAGAATCACGATTGGTTCTGGAGGATTAATTGGCAAAGGATTGTTTGATGGACCACAAACGAACGGTCGCTTTGTTCCCGAGCAACACACAGACTTTATATTTACAGTTGCAGGAGAGGAAATTGGTTTCCTGGGTGCGGGATTAATACTTGTTCTCTATATGATCATTTTGATGCGTGCCTTTTCTATTGCACGACGAACTACCGATTTGTTCGGTCGAATGGTTTGTGTCGGAGTTATCGCCTGGTTCTCATTTCAAATTTTTGAAAATATTGGCATGACCATGGGTTTGATGCCGATGACAGGAGTTCCGCTGCCATTTCTTTCCTATGGTGGTTCAAGCATGTTTGCCAACATGATTGGTATCGGGTTACTTCAGAACGTCTATCAACGCACCCGCTAAACCGACATTTACGCGGAGATTAGGCAGAGGAACTCTCTTTCTGCCATACTTTGCGGGTTCGAATCGCCTCACGTTCTTGAGGTCGCCAGGACCGCTCTATAGGTGCGGATCGGCTGATCCAGATAAAGGCGCCACCAGAAGATTTTTAAGCATATGTCCGCAAGGGCATTACAAAAGGATTTGATCGTATGGCTGATGAGCCAAAAAAAGTGCGTAAGCGCGCTGTAAAGAAAAGTTCTGCTAAGTCTGCTGCTGATGCTCCCACCACAGAAGCTCCAGCAAAAGAGAAAAAGTCAAAAGCCTCAGGTGCTATTCCTGCTCCAATCTTTCAGGCCGCACCAGTTGTCGCTGCGCCTAAAGCTCGTGCCAATCAAAAACCGGCTGCAAAGTCGAGTACGCCAGTCTCTGATTCTGAAACCGAGAACGACAATCGTCGCCGTCGTCGCCGCAGAGGCGGACGAGGTCGTCGTCGCTCCGACAAAGAAGGTGGCGAACAAACTACCTCTGAGGCAACCCAATCTCCCGTAGTTGATGACGAATCAACAACCTCCGTTGCATTTAAGAAACGTCGTCGCCGCCGCAGATCCGGCTCTGATGGAGTAACGCCAGGGGAAGTTGTTGAAGAAGATGGCGTCGTCGCTGTTGTTAAGGTGCGCGAAGCGCGGCCAGCTCAAGAGCGCCCCGCCCGTGAGCGAAAGAATTTTGATCGCAACGATCGTGGTCGCAATGACCGTCGTTTCCGTGACCGCGATAGAGATCGGGATCGTGGTCGTGAACGTCATCGTTACAACGATTATCGCGAGAATCGTCGTCGCGGAACAATCCTCACAGATGCAGAATTCTTAGCGCGTCGAGAATCCGTTGATCGTGAGATGTTGGTACGTCAACAAGGCGACCGCACTCAAATTGCAATCCTGGAAGACAATGTTCTAGTCGAGCACTATGTCAATCGAAATAGCAATATTTCATATGTAGGAAACGTCTATCTTGGAAAAGTTCAGAATGTTCTTCCATCGATGGAAGCAGCTTTCGTAGATATCGGTAAGGGACGTAACGCAGTTCTCTATGCAGGTGAAGTTAATTGGGATGCTGCTGGTCTTACTGATAACCAAGAGCGCAAGATTGAACGTGTGCTGAAGACTGGTCAATCAGTTCTAGTTCAAGTAACAAAAGACCCCATCGGTCAAAAAGGTGCACGTCTCACCAGCCAAATTTCATTACCTGGTCGTTATCTTGTTTATGTTCCTGGCGGTGGAATGAGTGGAATTTCGCGACGTCTTCCTGATACCGAACGCGCTCGCCTCAAAGACATTCTCAAAGGACTTATCACCGATGAAGAAGGCGTCATTGTTAGAACTGCAGCCGAAGGCGCTTCTGATGAGGAACTAACCCGTGATGTTGTTCGTCTCAAGGCGCAATGGGAAGATATTAAGAAGAAATCTGAGAACACCAGCACTAGCGCTCCAACTTTGCTTTATGGAGAACCAGATCTAACAGTCCGCGTTATCCGCGATATCTTCAATGAAGATTTCCGCAAACTCACAGTTCAAGGTGATGGCGCTTGGGAAGATATCAATAACTATCTCGGACATATTGCGCCCGAACTTCTTGCCAAGATTGAAAAGTGGACTGGCGCTAAAGATATGTTCACCGAAAATCGAGTAGATGAACAACTCGCAAAAGCTCTGGACCGCAAGGTATATCTGCCTTCAGGTGGATCACTTGTCATTGATCGAACCGAAGCAATGGTTGTTATCGACGTCAACACCGGTAAGTTCATCGGTAAGGGCGGAAACCTTGAAGAGACCGTTACTAAGAACAACCTGGAAGCTGCAGAAGAAATTGCACGCCAACTAAGGTTGCGCGACTTGGGTGGAATTATCGTTATCGACTTCATCGATATGATTTTGGAATCTAATCGCGAACAAGTTCTCCGTCGTTTAGTTGAATGCCTGGGACGCGATCGCACCAAGCATCAAGTTGCGGAAGTTACCTCGCTTGGTCTCGTCCAAATGACACGTAAACGCGTTGGACAAGGCTTGATCGAAGCCTTCTCCACAACATGCGAAAGTTGTGGTGGACGCGGTATTCATGTTCATATGGAACCGGTAAATAAAAAGAGCCTTGATCGCGAAATCACTCCCACCTTCGAAAGTAAGGACGAGGAGAGCGATGAGGACAGTAGCGATGATGAGAGTGATAGTTCTCAGGAGAACTCACAAACTGGTTCAGAAGAACCATCGAGCGATAAGGGCGAAAAAGACGGAAAAGCTCGTTTTGGTCGCCGCCGCCGCAGGGCATCCAGCTCTGGGGTCGTGACCGCCTAACTCAGTTTGACCCTAGATAGGCTCAATCCGTAACCTAGGCCCCTGCTCGAGGGCATACGCTCGAGAAAGAATTAAAGAAAGAATCGGAAGGACAATCGTGTACGCAATTGTTAAGGCTGGCGGCCGCCAGGAAAAAGTCGCTGTTGGCGATACCGTCTTTGTGGATCGTATCGATGCAGCTGCTGGCTCGACCGTTAGTTTCCCAGCGCTCCTTGTCGTTGATGGCGCTGCCGTCACTTCCGATCCAAAAGTTCTCTCCGGCGTAAAAGTTACTGGCGAAATCGTTGAAGAAGTTAAGGGTCCAAAGATCCACATTCTTCGTTATAAGAGCAAGACTGGTTATCGCCGTCGTCAAGGTTTTCGTTCAAAGAACACTCGCGTGAAAATCACTGCGATTAACGGTGTGAAGTAAGGGGCTGAAAAAACATGGCATCCAAAAAAGGCGTCTCCTCAACCCGTAACGGTCGCGATTCCAATCCGCAATTTCTTGGCATCAAGCGCTTCGGCGGACAGGTAGTTAACAGCGGCGAGATTCTCGTTCGCCAACGTGGCACCAAGTTCCACCCAGGTAAGAATGTAGGAATCGGTAAGGACGACACACTCTTCGCACTTGCTTCAGGTGCAGTTGAGTTCTCAAACGCACGTGGTCGTCGCGTTGTAAATATCGTTCCGGTTTCCTAACACAACGGACTTAATAAATTGCGGGTCCGTATCCACGGGCCCGTTTTTTATTTCTACAATCGAAAGGAGAGATAAGCAATGACAACATTTGTCGATCGTGTAACTCTCCATGCCTCCGCAGGAAAAGGTGGAGATGGTTGTGTTTCTGTGCACCGTGAAAAGTTTGTTCCACTAGGTGGCCCCGATGGTGGAAGTGGTGGTCGTGGCGGTGACATCATTCTTGTCGTTGATCCGAGCGTCACTACGCTTCTAGATTTTCATCACTCACCACATCGCAACGCAAGTTCTGGTCGCCAAGGCTATGGCGCCCTAAAAAATGGTCCTGATGGTGAAGATTTGATTCTCGGTGTACCTAATGGAACTGTCGTAATGACTAAAGATGGCCGAGTGCTTGCTGATTTAGTTGGAAATGGAACTCGATTTGTTGCTGCAAAAGGTGGACTTGGTGGCTTGGGAAACAACGCGCTCGCATCATCTCGTAGGCGCGCTCCAGGTTTTGCACTCCTCGGTGAGCCAGGTGAAAAGCGCACACTCATTCTCGAACTCAAATCTGTTGCTGATATTGGATTGATTGGTTATCCCAGCGCCGGAAAGTCATCGTTGGTTGCTGCGATTTCAGCTGCGCGCCCAAAGATTGCTGATTATCCATTTACAACGCTGGCTCCAAACCTTGGCGTCGTACAAGCGGGTGACTCACGATTTACTGTTGCAGATGTTCCAGGACTTATTCCAGGCGCTTCAGAAGGTAAGGGACTTGGTCTGCAATTCCTCCGTCACGTAGAACGCTGCGCTGCACTTGTTCATGTGCTTGATTGTGGAACACTGGAAAGTGATCGTGATCCAATCAAGGATTTCGACATCATCGAAAATGAACTCAAGATGTATGCCGAAGATCTCAGCGATCGTCCGCGAATTGTTGCGCTCAACAAAGTCGATCTACCTGATGGAAAAGCGATGGCAGATATGGTGGAACCGATTCTGCGCGAGCGTGGATATGAGGTTTACCAAATCTCTGCAGCTGCGCGTATCGGTCTTGAACCACTTCTCTATGCAATGTCAAAACTTGTCCAGGAATATCGCACGCGCCAAACTCAAGAAGAGAAAGCACGTATTGTTTTGCGACCTACTCCGATTGACGATGCTGGCTTTAAAGTTTCAGCAAATGAAGATGGTTCATTTACCGTTGTCGGTGCTAGACCTGAGCGTTGGGTGCACCAAACGAACTTCAGCAACGCAGAAGCCGTTGGTTATCTTGCAGATCGCTTAGCTAGCCTCGGCGTTGAAAAAGAATT
>DAOROE010000006.1:0-18407 GCA_035441345.1 Candidatus Nanopelagicaceae bacterium | reverse complement strand
AAGCCGTTGGTTATCTTGCAGATCGCTTAGCTAGCCTCGGCGTTGAAAAAGAATTGTTCAAACTCGGTGCAAAACAAGGCGATGAAGTTCGCATCGGTATTGGAGATGACGCTGTTGTCTTTGATTGGGAACCCACCATCGAAGCCGGTGCAGAGTTACTTTCTGGTCCACGTGGCGACGATATGCGCATCCCTCGCGGTTGGGAGAAGTTCGATGAAGAAGCGATTGACCAACTCGATGATGATGAATTGGCCCAACAATGGGAGTACAAAGTAAGTGATCCCACAAACCCACAAGTGAATTATTCAGAAAAAAGTAATACATCAGAAAAGGAGACGATGTGACTCGCGATGTAGTAACTCAAGCGCGCCGTATCGTCATCAAGATTGGCTCTTCATCACTTACTGGCAAAGATGGCGCAGGACTCAATAGCGCTGCGGTTTCAACGCTCGTTGATGCGGTTGCACAACTAAAGAAAAACGGCAAAGAAGTCATCGTTGTCTCATCGGGTGCGATTGCGGCTGGTCTTGCGCCTCTCGGTCTAAATACCCGGCCCCAAGATCTTGCCACCCAACAAGCAGCTGCATCTGTTGGTCAAGGACTATTGATTCACAGTTACACCGAATCATTTCGGCGCCACTCAATTACTGCATCACAAGTACTACTTACTATTGAAGACATTGTCCGTCGCTCGCATTATCAAAATGCACAGCGCACGCTCTTTAAGCTGCTCCAACTCGGCGTAGTTCCTATCATCAACGAAAACGATTCGGTTGGAACCCAAGAAATTCGCTTCGGAGATAACGATCGTATTGCTGCTCTTGTCTCACACCTAGTAGGGGCTGACTTGTTAGTACTCGTATCCGATGTCGATGGGTTATATGACGCTCCACCTTCGCAGCCAGGTGCAAAGAAAATTCTCCGTGTGGAAAGTATTGACGAGGTAGCAGGCGCAGATATCGGTGGCGCCGGTTCCAAAGTTGGAAGTGGGGGAATGGTTACGAAGATCGAAGCAGCTCGCATTTCTACAGGTGCTGGTATTCCAATGTTGTTGACTTCGCTCGAAAAAGTTTCAATATCGCTCACCGGCGCTGATGAAGGAACACTCTTTGTTGCCGCAACCTCAAAGAAATCTTCTCGTTTACTCTGGTTAGCGCACGCTGCTACACCTCGTGGTCGACTCATACTTGATGCTGGCGCAGTCACGGCGCTGAAGGAAAGGGGAGTTTCCTTACTTCCTGCCGGTGTAACTGGAGTAAATGGAGAGTTCAGTTCAGGAGATACCGTGGAAATTGCTGCAGCTGATGGAACTGTCATTGCACGTGGCTTAGTTGCATTTGATTCTGAAGAGATTCCCATGATGTTAGGTCGCTCGACTAAAGATTTGGCCAAGGAACTTGGTCCAGAATATGAACGTGAATTGGTGCATCGCGATGACATGGTGTTGCTATGAGTAATGACAAGCTGATCGCCGATTTAGCTGACACGGCTCGTAAAGCTGCTCGGACACTTGTTGCCGCAACGTATGAAGAACGCAAGTCAGCTCTTCTGGCTATTGCTGATGCGCTACTTGCTCGCCAATCTGAAATCATCGCTGCAAATGCAGAAGATATGGAGCGAGGAAAGTCGAGTGGGCTGAACTCTCAACTCCTAGATCGCTTAATGCTCAATGAATCTCGCATTCAGGGTATTGCTGGCGGTGCTCGCAAAGTTGCGGCCCTTCCTAATCCGCTGGGAAATGTCCTGCGTGAACGCACCCTAGAAAATGGACTGAAGTTAACTCAAGTCTCGGTCCCATTTGGAGTTGTGGGCATGGTGTATGAAGCTCGTCCCAATGTCACAGTCGATGCGGCGGTAATTCTTCTCATGTCAGGAAATGCTGCGCTGCTGCGTGGATCTTCTTCTGCTGAGCGGAGTAACGCAGTTCTCGTCAAAGTTATGAGAGAAGCGCTAGCAAAGACGGGTATATCTCCTGAAGTAATTCAGCTCATTCCTTCACATGATCGCGACACAACCCGTGCTCTCCTTCATGCTCGAGGCAAAGTCGACCTTGTCATTCCACGCGGAAGCGCTGCGTTGATCCGTATGGTGGTCGATGAGTCAACAGTTCCGACTATCGAAACTGGCGCCGGCGTTTGCCATGTTTACGTTGATGAAAAAGCAGATCTTAATAAAGCATTACCAATTGTGGTTAACTCAAAGACTCATCGCCCTAGCGTCTGTAATGCAGCCGAAACTCTCTTGGTGCACGAAAAAGTCAAAGACAAGTTCCTGCCAATTGTTCTTCAAGCGCTTCATAACGCAAGTGTGAAATTACATTGTGATCAAGACTCCCTACAGATTGCTCAAGGATTAAATATCCCAGCAGAGAAAGCCACAGAAGATAGTTGGAGTACTGAATACGGAGTACTTGAGATGAATGTTGCTGTGGTTCCATCGTTGTTGGCAGCGTCTGATCACATATTGAAGTACGGTACCAATCACACCGAAGCCATCGTTACTGAATCTCAGGAGAATGCTGATGCCTTTATCGCTCTCTCTGATTGTGCTGCAGTAATGGTGAACGCTTCGACACGATTTACTGATGGAGAAGAGATGGGATTTGGCGCTGAGATTGGAATCTCTAATCAGAAACTCCATGCCCGTGGCCCAATGGGTCTTGAACAAATGACCACGACCACATGGATAGTGAGAGGGGATGGCCAGATCCGTAAGTAATTCGCGCCAACTGCGAAGCACTCGGTAAGGTGACCTTTATGTCGAACATTTCCCGCGATGATGTAGCGAATTTAGCCAAGCTCGCGCGTATCGACCTTTCTGACGATGAACTCAACCACCTATCCAATGAGTTAGCTGTGATTTTAGATGCCGTTGCGCGAGTACAAGAAGTTGCGGGAGCAGATGTTCCACCCACTTCTCATCCACTTCCACTAAAGAATGTTTTCCGCGTTGATGAAGTGCGTCCGAGTTTGACCCCAGATGAAGCGCTCTCTGGCGCTCCTGCGCAAGAAGAGCAACGCTTTAAGGTCCCACAAATTCTTGGTGAAGAGCAATGATTAAGAAGTCTGCAGCTGAAATGGCGGCTGCCCTGAGCGCCGGTGAAGTCACGAGTGTTGAATTAACGCAAGCACATCTAGATCAGATTGCCAAAGTTGATGGCGATGTTCATGCATTCCTCCATGTAGATAACGATGGCGCAATCGCTCAAGCTCGTGCTGTTGATGAGAAACGTAAATCTGGTGAGAAAGTTTCTCCGTTGGCAGGAGTTCCGCTTGCACTGAAGGATGTTTTGGTTCAAAAAGGAATTCCTACGACGTGCGGTTCGAAGATGCTTGAAGGATGGCGTCCTCCTTATGACTCCACTGTTGTTACTCGTTTGAAAGAGAATGGCATTGTCATTCTTGGAAAAACAAATATGGATGAGTTTGCGATGGGTTCTTCCACCGAAAATTCTGCCTACGGTCCGACCCATAATCCTTGGGATCTCTCACGTATTCCTGGCGGTTCTGGTGGTGGATCATCTGCAGCGCTTGCTGCCTTTGAAGCACCACTTGCAATAGGAACAGACACAGGCGGATCTATTCGCCAACCTGCTGCAGTTACCGGAACGGTCGGCGTCAAACCTACATATGGCGGGGTTTCCCGTTATGGACTGGTTGCGTTCTCTTCATCGCTCGATCAAGCCGGCCCATGTGCTCGAACAGTTCTTGATGCTGCTTATCTCCATGAAGCTATTGGTGGATATGACCGTATGGATTCCACTTCTATTAATGAACCAGTTCCTGCTGTTGTTGCAGCTGCAAAAGACGGCAACATCAAAGGTATGAAGATTGGTGTTATCAAAGAACTTCAAGGCGATGGATACCAACCTGGAGTCTTAAAACTTTTCGATCAATCGCTCGAAATTCTCGCCTCTTTAGGTGCGGAGATTGTTGAAGTTTCCTGTAAGTATTTCGATTACGCACTTGCAGCCTATTACTTGATTGCCCCGAGTGAATGCTCCTCTAATCTCGCTCGCTTCGATGCGATGCGTTATGGAATTCGAGTAGGCGAGGGCTCTGCAGAAGAGGTTATGAATGCGACGCGCCAAGTTGGATTCGGGCGAGAAGTAAAGCGGCGCATCATTCTGGGAACATATGCGCTCTCTAGTGGCTATTACGATGCTTATTACGGAAGCGCTCAGAAAGTTCGCACTCTCATTTCCCGTGACTTTGACAATGCTTTTGGAAAAGCAGATGTTCTCGTATCACCAACGGCGCCAACAACAGCTTTCAAGATTGGTGAAAAAGCGAATGATCCAATCGCGATGTATCTCAATGACATCGCGACTATCCCAACCAACTTAGCTGGTATTGGTGGAATGTCCGTTCCTTCAGGTTTAGCGGAAGAAGATGGACTTCCTGCAGGATTCCAGATCATGGCGCCGGCGATGAAAGATGATCGCATGTACAAAGTTGGCGCCGCGCTAGAAGCAGCGCTTCTCACAAAGTGGGGTAAGCCGATTCTTGATAGCGCACCAGCGTTAGGAGCTAAGTGATGGCTCTTTCGTACGATGACGTTATTGCAAAATATGAACCAGTTCTCGGCCTTGAGGTTCACGTTGAACTTGGAACTGAATCGAAGATGTTCTGTGGTTGCAACACAGTATTTGGCGCTGCTCCCAACACCCAAACCTGCCCAGTCTGTTTAGGTTTGCCAGGTTCGTTGCCGGTCGTTAACGCAAAGGCAATCGAATACACGATCGCAATTGGTTTAGCGCTGAATTGCTCGATCGCTCCTTACAGCCGTTTTGCCCGTAAGAATTACTTCTATCCAGATATGCCAAAGAATTTTCAAACTTCGCAATATGACGAGCCGATCTGTGTCAACGGTTATCTTGATGTCACTGTCGATACCGACGAAGGCCCTAAGGATTTTCGGATTGAAATCGAACGTGTACATATGGAAGAAGACACCGGAAAGTCCCTCCATATGGGTGGTGCCACAGGTCGAATTCATGGCGCGGATTATTCGCTCTTGGATTACAACCGAGCTGGAATCCCGCTCGTTGAAATCGTTACAAAGGTTGTAACGGGCACGGGGAAGTACGCCCCAGAAGTTGCTCGAGCGTATGTATCTGAACTTCGTGACATTCTCCGCGGACTTGGCGTGAGCGATGTGAAGATGGAACAGGGCTCTCTGCGTTGCGATGCAAACGTTTCTTTACGACTTATCGGTGCTGACAAACTAGGTACTCGAAGTGAGACCAAGAACGTTAACTCACTTCGTTCTGTGGAACGCGCAGTCCGCGGCGAGATGATTCGCCACGCTGAGCTCCTCAACAAAGGTGAGCGCGTTATTCAAGAGACTCGCCACTTCCATGAAGACACAGGTCTCACTACTCCGGGACGCTCCAAAGAGCAAGCAGAGGATTACCGTTATTTCCCAGAACCAGATCTAGTACCGGTTGCGCCCACAAATGAATTGATTGAAAAGATTCGCGCATCGCTTCCCGAAAAACCTTCAGTACGTCGTAAGAAGTTACAAGAAGCGTGGCAGGTTCCGGATAAGGAAATGGCCGCCATGATTAACGCGGATGTCCTTGATTTAGTTGAAGAAACTGTGAAATTAGGAGCAGATCCCACTAGAGCTCGCAGCTGGTGGCTGGGCGAAATTGCTCGTATTGCAAATGAGAAAGCCGTGGCTGCCTCTGAACTTTCGATAAATTCTAAAGATGTAGCAGAAATTGTCGCCCTCATTGTGCAAGGCGAACTCACCGATAAATTGGCGCGCCAAGTCGTCGAAGGCGTTATTAATGGCGAAGGTAGACCAGCTGAAATTATTGAAAAGCGCGGAATTAAAGTAGTTTCCGATGATTCAGCTTTAATGGCTGCCATCGAGAAAGCGATTGCAGCGCAACCAGATGTTGCTGAGAAAGTTCGTGGTGGACATGTGCCTGCTGCAGGTGCGCTTATCGGTGCCGTTATGAAAGAGACAAAAGGGCAAGCAGACGCTGCAAAAGTTCGTGAACTACTTCTTAAGCATTTGGGTCAAGGCTAAGTAGGATTCCGTCCATGACAAACCCGATGAAACCTCGTTCTGGTGTCGTCACTGATGGTATGGAGAGAGCGCCACAACGCGGCATGCTCCGTGCAGTTGGAATGAAAGATGAAGATTGGGTCAAACCACAAATTGGCATCGCATCATCGTGGAATGAGATTACGCCGTGCAATCTCTCACTCGATCGTTTAGCAAAAGCATCAAAGCAAGGCGTTATTGATGCTGGTGGATTCCCGATGCAGTTTGGAACAATCTCAGTATCTGACGGAATCTCTATGGGTCATGAAGGCATGCATTTCTCGCTGGTCTCTCGAGAGATCATTGCTGATTCAGTTGAAACTGTGATGCAAGCAGAACGTCTCGATGGAATGGTGACTTTTGCTGGTTGTGACAAATCTCTTCCCGGAATGATGATGGCAGCTGCGCGTCTCGATGTTGCCAGCGTCTTTGTTTACGCTGGTTCCACATTGCCCGGACAAGTTGATGGAAAAGATGTCACCATCATCGATGCTTTTGAAGCAGTCGGTGCTTGTGCTCGTGGATTAATCTCGCAAGAACAAGTAGACAAGATTGAAAGAGCAATCTGCCCAGGCGAAGGTGCATGCGGAGGTATGTACACCGCGAACACGATGGCAACTATTGGGGAAGCAATTGGCCTCTCATTACCAGGCTCTGCTGCGCCCCCAGCGGTTGATCGTCGTCGCGATACCTACGCAGTTAAATCAGGTGCTGCTGTGGTGGAATTGATTCGCCAAGGTATTACTACTCGCCAGATTCTTACTAAGCGCGCATTCGAGAATGCCATTACTTCACTGATGGCTTTGGGTGGTTCAACCAATGCAGTCCTTCATCTTTTGGCCATCGCTCATGAAGCAAAAGTTGATTTAACGCTGGCTGATTTCCATCGCATTGGTTCAAAAGTTCCACTGCTCGGAGATCTCAAGCCCTTTGGTCGCTTCGTTATGAGCGATGTAGATAAAGTTGGCGGAATTCCTGTTGTTCTTAAGGCTCTTCTTGATGCGGGATTGCTCCATGGAGATTGCTTAACAGTTACTGGAAAAACGATGGCCGAAAATCTCGCCGACATTAATCCACCTGATCCCGATGGTGAGATTTTGAAAGCCACAAGTAATCCGATGGCCACCACCGGTGGAATTACTATTCTTGGTGGATCGCTTGCGCCCGACGGAGCTGTCACAAAAGTTGCCGGCGTTGGCGTCGAAGTATTTGAGGGACCAGCGCGAGTATTTGAACGAGAACAATCTGCAATGCAGGCGCTAGAAGATGGAACGATTCAAGCAGGTGATGTTGTTGTGATTCGTTACGAAGGTCCTAAAGGTGGACCAGGTATGCGCGAAATGTTAATGATTACTGGAGCCATCAAAGGTGCAGGACTTGGTAAATCTGTACTTCTTCTTACTGATGGTCGTTTCTCTGGTGGCACAACTGGACTATGTGTTGGTCATATTGCGCCAGAAGCTGTTGATGGTGGACCCATTGCATTTGTTAAAGATGGCGATCGCATCCGTATCGATACTAAGAATCGCACATTAGATCTCTTAGTTGACGAGAAAGAACTCGAGATTCGTCGCGCATCGTTTAAGCCAGTACCTCATAAGTACACCAGCGGAGTTCTCGGAAAATTCGTGAAGCTCGTTGGATCTGCCTCCAAAGGTGCGGTCTGCGACTAAAAGGGATTTTTAGCCCGTTCATAATGTGAGATAGGCATCTCAGGGGTTGACTCATACTTTTTGCGAGGGGATAATTTCACCCATGTCAGCGCTCACCTCATCTGTATCAGTACTTGTATCAGTCGTGGTGATTCGCTGCGCGTGAACTAAATCCAAGTTCACGCGCACCCTCAGGAAACTGAGGGTTTTTGCATTACTAGGGGATAAACAGTTAAGTCGAAGGTCGAAGAAAGGAGTTGAACATGAGTAATCAGGTCACAGGAGCGCAATCGCTTGTGAATGCGTTAGAGCAAGCTGGCGTTGATGTCATGTTTGGAATTCCTGGCGGTGCAATCCTTCCTGCTTATGATCCAATCTACGATTCCAAAATCCGTCACATTCTCGTCCGCCACGAACAGGGCGCAGGACATGCAGCTACCGGTTATGCGCAAGTCACTGGTCGCGTTGGAGTTTGTATCGCAACTTCAGGTCCAGGTGCCACCAACTTGGTTACCCCACTTGCTGATGCTCAGATGGATTCGGTTCCTGTTGTTGCTATCACTGGTCAAGTTCCCTCTGCTGCAATCGGTACCGATGCATTCCAAGAAGCAGATATCCGTGGCGTAACAATGCCCATCACAAAACACAATTACCTTGTCACTGACCCACGAGAAATTCCTAAAGCAATCGCTGAAGCTTTTTATATCGCTAATTCAGGAAGACCAGGTCCAGTTCTTGTAGATATCGCTAAAGATGCCCTGCAGAAGATGACAGATTACAACTACCCATCCTCGATCAATCTTCTGGGTTACAAGCCACAGTACGAACCAGATTCTCAAGCAATCAGAGATGCAGCTGCTCTGATTGCGCAATCTTCAAAACCAGTTTTTTACGTTGGCGGGGGAGTAATCAAAGCTAACGCTTCGCAAGATTTGTTAAAGCTCGCAGAACTTGTTGGAGCTCCTGTTGTTACAACACTGATGGCGCGAGGTGCTTTCCCTGATAGTCATCATCAACATCTAGGAATGCCTGGAATGCATGGCACAGTTGCTGCCGTAACAGCGCTACAAAAAGCTGATCTACTCATTACTTTAGGCGCTCGATTTGATGATCGCGTCACCGGAAAACTCTCTACTTTCGCAGTAAATGCCAAGATAATTCACGCCGATATTGATCCAGCTGAAATCGGTAAGAATCGCTACGCCGATGTTCCTGTTATCGGAGATTTGGGCCCAACCATTCGCGCTCTTATTCCAGCCGTTGAGGCAGAATTCAAGAAGAACAAACCTGATTTCACTACATGGTGGCGCCAAATGGGATCACTTCGCGAGAAGTATCCACTTGGCTATAACGAACCCTCGGATGGTTCGCTCTCACCGCAATACGTCATCGAAAGAATCGGAACGCTCACAGGACCTGATGGAATTTATGTTGCAGGTGTTGGCCAGCACCAGATGTGGGCATCGCAATTCGTTAAGTATGAGAAGCCTCGCACCTGGTTGAACTCTGGTGGACTCGGAACGATGGGCTATGCAGTTCCTGCAGCGATGGGCGCAAAAGTTGGCGCGCCCGATACTCCGGTATGGGCTATCGATGGCGATGGTTGCTTCCAAATGACCAATCAAGAATTAGTTACATGTGCGCTCAACAACATTCCTATCAAAGTTGCTGTTATCAATAACGAGAGCCTTGGAATGGTGCGCCAATGGCAGACTTTGTTCTATCAACAGCGCTATTCCAATACCGATCTACACTCCAAGCGCATCCCTGATTTTGCAAAACTGGCTGAAGCGATGGGTTGTGTTGGTCTGCGTTGCGATTCAAAGAGCGATGTCGACAAGATTATTAAAGAAGCCAATGCGATTAACGATGCACCTGTCGTCGTTGATTTCAATGTGCACCGTGATGCGATGGTCTGGCCGATGGTTGCGGCAGGTACATCGAACGATGACATCATGATCGCCAAAGAGATGGCGCCGGACTGGGATTCCCAGGAGTTATAGCCATGGCCCAACACACACTTTCTGTACTCGTTGAAAATAGCCCTGGTGTTCTAGCTCGCGTCGCTTCGCTTTTCTCCCGTCGTGGCTACAACATTGATTCACTTGCTGTAGGTCCTACGGAAAATCCTGCGATTTCACGCATGACAATCGTTTTGAACCTTGAGGGCCATGCACTTGATCAAGTAAGCGCTCAACTCTTCAAATTAGTCAATGTCATTGGCATTCAAGAGATGAAATCTGAAGATTCCCGTCAGCGTGAATTGCTTATGGTGAAAGTTAAGAATTCTCCCCAAGATCGCGCTGCTATTGCTGCACTCGTTGCGCAATATAAAGGTGAGATTGTTGGAGAGACTCCTGCCTCACTCACAATTGAGACGGTTGGGACCAGCAAAGACCTTGCTGCACTTCTGACCGAACTCAACAAGTTTGGCGTGAAAGAGCTCGTTCAATCTGGTCTCATTGCTATTGAAGATGGCGATGTGACCTTAGTTGAACGAACTCTGAAGGAAACTGGACTAGCCTCATCTGAGTCGCATAGCCAGACTGAGGACTACCAAAACTAACGAGAAAGCTGGAACGAACGTGGCAACTATTTATCATGACGAAGATGCAGATCTTTCGGTAATTCAAGGCCGAAAAGTTGCGGTCATCGGTTACGGTTCACAAGGACATGCTCATGCGCTTAATCTGCGCGACAGCGGAGTAGATGTCAGAGTTGGACTTGCAGAAGGCTCGAAGTCACGTGCCAAAGCCGAAGAAGAAGGATTGCGCGTTCTCTCTGTCGCAGATGCTGTTAAAGAAGCAACTGTGATCATGCTCCTTGCTCCAGATCACAAACAGCGCCACATTTACAAGGAATCGATTGAGCCGAACCTCAAAGCAGGCGATGCTCTCTTCTTTGGACATGGATTCAATATTCGTTTTGGCTACATCAAGCCGCCAGCAAATATCGATGTATGTATGGTCGCGCCGAAGGGTCCAGGACATCTCGTTCGTCGTGAGTATGTCGCCGGACGTGGCGTTCCCGATATCGTCGCAGTCGAACAAGATGCAACAGGCAACGCTTGGCCACTTACACTTTCATACGCAAAAGCAATGGGTGGACTTCGCGCAGGTGGAATTCTCACAACCTTTACTGAAGAGACTGAAACAGATCTCTTCGGCGAACAATCGGTTCTCTGCGGCGGAGCATCACAGCTTGTGCAGTATGGCTTTGAAACTTTGATTGAAGCGGGATACCAGCCAGAAGTTGCTTACTTTGAATGTCTCCACGAGCTCAAGCTCATCGTTGACTTGATGTACGAAGGCGGAATCGCAAAGCAACGTTGGTCAGTTTCTGACACAGCTGAATACGGGGATTACATCTCAGGTCCACGTGTGATCGATCCACGCGTCAAAGAGAATATGAAAGCAGTCCTTGCTGATATCCAAAGTGGTGCATTTGCTAAGAGATTTATTGATGATCAGGATGCCGGAGCTCCAGAATTCAAGGCGCTACGCGCAAAAGGTGAACAACACCCCATCGAAGAAGTTGGCCGCAATCTTCGCAAGATGATGTCCTGGGTCAAGGCCGCGAACAAGGATGATTACAAGGAAGGTTCTGCCGCGCGTGAGTAAACCTGTTGTATTAATTGCTGAGGAGTTAAGTCCTGCAACGCTTGATGCGTTGGGACCTGACTTCGAAATCCGTAATTGCGATGGAGCAAATCGCGCTGAACTTCTACCTGCACTCGCTGCAGGAGTCGATGCAGTCTTGATCCGCTCTGCCACAAAGATGGATGCCGAAGCAATTGCAGCAGCAAAAGGTTTAAAGGTAATTGCTCGTGCAGGTGTTGGACTCGACAACGTTGATATTCCGGCTGCAACTGCCGCTGGAGTGATGGTAGTAAATGCACCGACATCTAATATTGTCAGCGCTGCCGAATTAGCGATCGCATTGTTACTTGCATCAGCCCGTCATGTTTCACCTGCGCACGCAGCTCTAAAAAATGGAAAATGGGCGCGCTCGAAGTACACAGGTGCTGAACTTTTCGAAAAGACTCTTGGCGTTGTTGGTTTTGGTCGTATCGGCCAACTTGTTGCCCATCGCATGCAAGCTTTTGGCATGAAGGTGGTTGCCTACGATCCTTATCTCCAACCCGCACGCGCAGCACAGCTAGGTGTGGATCTCGTCTCTCTTGATGACCTACTGAAGACTTCTGATTTCATCACGATTCATCTTCCAAAAACTAAGGAGACAGCAAATCTCATCGGTGAAGAAGCGCTTAAGAAGGTAAAGCCCACAGTTCGCATCATTAATGCAGCTCGTGGTGGCGTTCTTGATGAAGCTGCGCTTCACACAGCAATCACAGACGGTCGTGTTGCAGGCGCAGGTCTTGATGTTTTTGCCACCGAACCTTGTACCGATTCACCTCTCTTTGCACTCGATCAAGTTGTTGCAACCCCGCACTTAGGCGCCTCAACAGACGAAGCTCAAGAACGTGCAGGTATTGCAGTAGCTATCTCCGTCCGTAAAGCACTTTCGGGTGAACTCGTTCCTGATGCAGTCAACGTTAAAGGTGGAGAGATTCACGAAGAGATTCGTCCATCACTTCCACTCGTTGAAAAGATGGCGCAGATCGCGACATCACTCGAAGGTGAGTTGCCAGTTTCTATTGAGATTACTGTGAGTGGAGAAGTATCGGCGCACGATTGCTCGATTCTCGGTACCTCTGCCCTGAAAGGTGCACTTCTCGCCACCGGTATGGAAGATGTCACCTACGTGAATTCCCCAAATTTGGCGCAAGAAAAAGGCATGACTTCCACAGTCTCTACCGAAGCTGAATGTGAAGATTACCGAAGCATGATTTCAATGCGCGCTGCATTCTCTAACGGAAATCGTGTTGAAGTAGATGCGACTTTGATGGGAATCCGTAAAGTAGAGAAAATCGTACGTATCAATAAGTTTGATATCGAACTTCCACCAACAGACCACTTGCTCTTTCTTATTTATGAAGATAAACCTGGCGTTGTTGGCGCAGTCGGAAACATTCTGGGCGCTGCAAAGATCAATATCGCAAATATGCAGGTTGCTCGAGATAAAGCGGGGGGAGAGGCGTTGATGGCTCTCACAGTCGACTCTGCAATTCCTGCTGATGTCGCCAAGAAGATTGCATCGGAAATCGGCGCTCGCGTTTCACGATCGGTCTCTCTCCAATCATGAGTAAAAATTACAAATTAGCTGTCATCGGCGGCGATGGAATCGGACCTGAAGTTGTTGCTGAGGGATTGAAAGTGCTTGATGCAGTTTCGGCTAAATACGGCGTTACTTTCTCGAAGAAAGAGTTTGATCTGGGCGCTCGTTATTGGCATAAGACAGGTGAAACGCTTCCAGATTCCACGCTTGAAGAACTCAAGAACTTCGATGTGATCCTGCTAGGCGCAGTTGGAGATCCCAGCGTTCCTAGTGGAGTACTAGAGCGCGGTTTACTTTTGAAACTTCGCTTTGCCTTTGATCATTACATCAACCTACGTCCCGCTCGACTTTATCCAGGAACAAGGGGCCCACTTCGTACTGAAGCTCCAATTGATTTTGTCGTCGTACGTGAAGGTACGGAAGGTCCTTATGTTGGAGCTGGTGGCGTTCTTGCACAAGGAACTCCAGATGAGATTGCGACTGAAGAGAGCCTTAATACCCGACGTGGTGCAGAGCGAGTAATTCGTGATGCCTTTGCCCGCGCACAAAAGCGCCCCCGTAAGAAGCTCACGCTCGTCCATAAGAACAATGTATTAACTCGCGCGGGTGGACTCTGGACTCGAACATTTAATGAAGTCGCTCAAGAGTTTCCTGAGATTACAACTGATTATCTTCATGTCGATGCGGCATCAATGTTCTTTGTAACTAACCCTGATCGCTTCGATGTTGTTGTCACCGATAATCTCTTTGGCGATATCTTGACCGATATTGCTGCCGCAATCTGCGGTGGAATTGGATTAGCCGCTTCGGGCAATATCAATCCCGAAGGTAAGTTCCCCTCCATGTTTGAACCGGTTCATGGTTCTGCTCCTGACATTGCTGGCAAAGGAATTGCAGACCCCACCGCAACTGTGATGTCAGTTGCGATGTTGCTCCGCCATCTTGGACTCAATGATGCGGCGAGCGATGTCGAACGCGCTGTCGAAAACGATCTTCTTAATCGTGGCGATGCAAAACGAACAACTGCAGAAGTTGGAAATGCATTAGTAAAGGCTCTCGGATAATGAGAATTAACGTCATTCCATCAACTAAGGCGGTGCCCGCAGCCGAACGGGAAAAGCGAGTAGCTGAACCTGGTTTTGGTAAATACTTCACTGACCATATGGTGGTTGCAGAATGGAATGAATCTTCGGGCTGGTCAGATATAACTGTGCAGGCCTATGGCCCGCTCAGCCTTGATCCAGCTGCGATGGTCTTTCATTACGGACAAGAAATATTCGAAGGAATGAAAGCGTATTCACAGCCCGATGGATCAATCGCGCTATTTAGACCTGACGCCAATGGACTTCGCTTTTCCAAGAGCGCAGCAAGAATTACTTTGCCAGAACTACCAGTCGAAGATTTCGTAAGAGCTGTAGAGGCACTTGTCGTTCAAGATGCTGGTTGGGTTCCGAAAAAGATTGGTGAATCTCTTTACATCCGTCCCTTCATGATTGCTACAGAAGTAGGACTTGGTGTTCGTCCCTCAAATAAAGCACTCTTTGCGGTGATTGCAACGCCGGCCGCGGCATATTTCAATGCTGCCAAAGCTGTGACAGTGTGGATTTCTACCGAATATGTTCGTGCAGCTCTTGGCGGGACCGGTGAAGCAAAGTGCGGCGGCAATTACGCAGCTTCTCTTCTTGCACAACAACAGGCTGCAAAACAAGGTTGTGATCAAGTTGTCTGGCTTGATGCCAAAGAACGTCGTTGGGTAGAGGAAATGGGCGGCATGAATCTTTACTTTGTCAAAGGTAAAGGAAAAGACGCAACCATTTTCACCCCTAAGCTCACCGGAACTCTCTTACCGGGAATCACTCGCGACTCCATTCTCTCGGTCGCCTCAGATTTAGGTTACAAAGTAGAAGAAGGAATGATCTCGATTGATGATTGGCGCGATGGAGTTGCCAGCGGGGAGATCTCTGAAATCTTTGCATGTGGAACTGCAGCAGTCATCGCCCCAGTAGGTTCAGCAAAGAGCGCGCATGGAACCTGGGTTACTGGAGATGGAAACCCCGGTGCAATTACGATGGAAATTCGCAACCATTTACTTGGAATCCAGCACGGAACCATCGCTGATAAACATGGATGGATGCGGAAAGTCCTCTAATGAAAATGTCAGATGCTTTCCATATCTATGACACAACGCTCCGCGATGGTGCCCAACAAGAAGGCTTAAATCTCTCGGTACATGACAAGTTGACTATCGCACGTCATTTAGATGATCTCGGCGTTGGATTTATCGAAGGCGGTTGGCCTGGAGCCAACCCAAAAGACACTGAATTTTTCAAACTGGCTCAGACAGAGTTAAAGCTCAAGAACTCAACATTTGTGGCTTTCGGTGCCACTCGACGTCCAAATGTGAAAGCCTCAGATGATGCGCTCCTTCGCGCGCTTCAAGATTCCGGCGCTCCCGTCGTCACTCTCGTTGCTAAATCTCATGATCGCCATGTGGATTTAGCTCTTAAGACAAATCTTGATGAAAACCTTGCAATGATCAAAGATTCGATTGAGTTCTTGCGCGCTGGAGGACAACGAGTTTTCCTTGATGCAGAACATTTCTTTGATGGATACCGCTCCAACCCTGCCTATGCCCTTGAAGTTGTTCGTATTGCAGCCGAAGCTGGAGCCGATGTCATCGCGCTCTGCGATACAAATGGTGGAATGTTGCCTGATGAATTATCTGATGTTGTTCATGAGGTATTGACGAAGAGCTCTGCTCGTCTTGGAATCCATTGTCACAACGACACGGGATGCGCAATTGCCAACTCACTTGCAGCGGTTGCTGCAGGCGCTACTCACGTTCAAGGAACTCTTAATGGATACGGTGAGCGCACCGGTAATGCTGATCTTGTCTCCATCATCGCCAATCTTCAGCTAAAGAAGAAGCAACAAGTTTTGCCTGAAGGTGCGCTAGAGGAAGCTTTCCGTATCTCACATGCCGTTGCCGAAGTAACGAATGTTTCGCCTAGTGCCCGGCAGCCTTATGTTGGTGTATCTGCCTTTGCACATAAAGCAGGACTTCATGCATCTGCAATCAAGGTTGATCCCGCTCTCTATCAACATGAAGATCCAGAAAGCGTTGGAAACGATATGCGCATGCTCGTTTCTGAGATGGCAGGCCGTGCGTCTATCGAATTGAAGTCTCAAGAACTTGGAATTGACCTCAGTAAAGAGAAAGAAGTTGTTACTCGGGTAGTAGAGCGCGTAAAGAATATGGAAGCGCGTGGCTACACCTTTGAAGCTGCTGATGCATCATTTGAACTTCTTCTTCGTGAAGAATTAGAAGGAAAGAAGCCGCGCTTCTTCACCCTTGATAGTTGGGAAACAACGGTTGATCAGAGTGCAGACAAATCAGTTACTTCGCGTGCAACGGTGAAAATAAGAGCTAAAGGCGAATCAATCGAATCTGAGGGGAGCGGAAACGGCCCTGTTAACGCGATTGATAAGGCGCTCCGCAATGGCCTTGAGAAGCTTTACCCAGAATTAAAAGAACTTGAACTTACCGATTACAAAGTGCGTATCTTGGAAGGGCGTTTAGGTACGGGAGCGGTGACTCGTGTACTTGTTGAAACCAGCGATGGGAATGGCGAGTGGAGCACGATTGGCGTACATGAAAATGTTATAGCCGCGTCGGCTATGGCTTTAGAGGATGCTTTAACTTATGGTCTGCTACGACAGGGAAAGAAGCCTGAGTAGGAGAGCTAATCGCCATGAAGATGGCAACTAAAAGAAGTCAACGTTTCAGTCCGGAAGATACTGCACAGTGGCTACGCAATCGTATGGATACCTTAGGAATCTCTGGGCTTGAAGAACTACATCAAAAGACTGGAATCGACAGAGGATCACTCTCACGATATTTCCGTCAAGAGCGAGTTCCGAAAATTGATGTGATTGGACCGCTCTGTGAGGCTCTCGAAGTTTCGCCCGAAACACTTCTGATCGCACTTGGGGCTATAGAGCGTAAGTCGCGTAATTAATCACGCGCACTGATAATTAATTCATCTCCAATCCGATTGAAGTTACGCGGGAAATTGTCATCCGCCCATAGCTTATGAAGATGAGCAATCTGTTCATTATCTAGAATTCCCGAAGTTACATCGAGAATGTCATCAAAATCATGAGATAAGCCAATCGTGACCTTGATTTCATTTGCGTTGTTGGTAATCGAGGGTTCAAGGCAGACATCGCTCACAACTAAGAGTATTTTCACGATTCCTCCGGTTCAGACAGTCGCATAGCAATTCATCTAGCGCTGACATTCCACCGAAGGTGATACACAATTTGCGCACCAAGAATCAGCGTGGGTTAAGTGTTGCGTATTAGCAACGCTGTGTCCATCCATCGTTTGGATGAAATCTGAGTAATCTTTTATGTATGGCCCTTGATCGCGAGCTAGAAGCGGCTTATCGCTCCCACCTCATCACAGAGCGAAACCTCACTGATAACTCCATCCGCGCATACTTGGCTGATCTTGAATCCTTATTGCAGCATGTAAATCAACTTGGCATTACAGAATTCTCACAACTTGATCTCAATCACATTCGCTCGTGGCTCGCGAACTTACAGGTCAAAGGTGCTGCACGTTCTTCCATAACTCGCCGAGTGGTTTCCATTCGTGCATTCACGTATTGGGGATCGCGCAATGGTTGGCTAGAAAGAGATATTGGACGTGACCTCATTGCTCCCAAGCCAGAACGTCATCTTCCCGATGTTCTTGATATCCAGAGCGCTGCACTTGCTCTAGAAGCACTGCATCTCCGTGCGACCGAAGAAGAAAGCCCAGAAGCTTTGCGGGATGTCGCAATTGTGGAGACGCTTTACGGTTCCGGCATTCGCGTTGCCGAGTTAACTGGGCTCAATCTTGAAGACATAGATCGCGATAGAAATACCTTACGAGTCATTGGTAAAGGCAACAAAGAAAGAATTGTGCCGATAGGAAACCCGGCAATGCGCGCTCTGGATAAGTGGATAAGCCAGGGCCGCCCCCAACTTTCTAAGGACTTTAAGGAGAACGCTGTTTTTGTAGGTTCTCGCGGAAAGAGAATAGATCAACGCGTTGTCCGAGAAATTGTGTATGACGCGATGCAAGCACTTGGTACAAGTAAGAAGATGGGTCCACACGCACTTCGACATAGCGCCGCTACACATTTGCTGGAGGGTGGTGCGGATCTACGAACGGTGCAAGAAATCCTGGGTCACTCCTCACTTTCTACAACCCAGATCTATACCCACGTATCAGAAGAGCGAATTAAAAAAGCATACGAACAAGCTCATCCACGGGCTTGATGTTTTTCTGAATTTAACCGCGCCAGCATCTCCTTA
Source organism: Candidatus Nanopelagicaceae bacterium (assembly GCA_035441345.1). Lineage (GTDB taxonomy): Bacteria > Actinomycetota > Actinomycetes > Nanopelagicales > Nanopelagicaceae > MAG-120802. The sequence continues at coordinate 156 of DAOROE010000006.1, read as the reverse complement.
AGCATTTTTCAGGAAACAGTGATGATTGCGTGAAGTTAATTTCCTTCTTCTCTTGTGTAGCAATTACAGGCACGAAGGAGATCCCGGTCACGAGGCCAATCAGGAATGAGGTCGCGATGGCGGCGAATTTCATGAGCTGGACTCTGCCCAAAGAGC
>DAOROE010000005.1:29813-37479 GCA_035441345.1 Candidatus Nanopelagicaceae bacterium | reverse complement strand
TCCTCTGAAACATCGGCAAAACCTTTTTCACGATCTTTGAGGTAGCTCTTCCAAGCTTTTGCATCCCAGATTTCAACGCGGGTATTTGCACCAATAACAACGCACTCTTTTTCTAAATCTGCATACTCGCGAAGTCCACTTGGAATTGTTACGCGACCTTGCTTATCTGGAATTTCATCGTGCGCACCTGCAAACATCACGCGCATGTAATCGCGAGCTGCTTTTGCAGTGAGTGGCGCTTGTTTTAGTTGTTCTGTAATGCGAGCAAATTCCGTTGCAGGGAAAACAAATAAACATCTTTCTTGTCCTTTTGTAATAACAAGACCAGATGCCAATTCATCACGGAATTTCGCTGGAAGTATTAATCGACCTTTGTCATCGAGACGAGGTTCATGGGTACCGAGAAACATGTGAACCTCCCCCTGAAAATTTCTTTCACTTGCCGCAGAACCCCCGTTCTGCTTAATTCCCCACTTTACTCCCTTTTACTCCATTTTCAACCACCCCTCCCCATTTCTACGGAGCAGGCAAGAAGGGGCCCTCCACTCGAGAAGGTCTGGGTTTGGGCATAAAAAAACCCGCCTTGTGGGCGGGGGCGGGATAGGTCCTACTTACTCTTCAAACTTACTCTTCGAGGTTACGACGATCCCAACGCTCTTCAAATTTGGAGCTCCACTTGCTGCTCTTGGGACCCTTGGGGGTGTTCACTTTGGAGATAGCGCCGTTCATGAGGCCACCCAGATTCGAGATTGCTAGGACTGCGCCAATCAGCGCCAGGACAAAACCTGCGATACCGAGGGGCGGGGTCTGGGAGATGAGGCCCGCGAAGAGAACGAAGATTCCGAGCACAATGAGGCCAAAGCCAGCAACAACGCGTGAGCGACTAGGAGTCTTGCCACTAAAAGTTGAAATCAGGCGTGGGTCATCAGCGGCGAGGGCTTCTTCCATCTCCGCCAAAAGACGCTTTTCATGCTCTGAAAGTGGCATAGCGCCCACAATAGTAGAGCGGGAGTGAAGTGGAAAGTCGAGAGGCAGATAAAGCGCTAGTAATTGCCTGAGGTTTCGCTCGGCGCTTCATCCTCATTTTCATCCTCACCCGATTCCTCAACAAGTCGCGCTGGGCGAACCGAACCTCGTCCAAACCTCTCGATGGCACGATCGATGGCGTTCTGGGCTTCGCGCCAGCCCACCTCGCGCTCCCCAAGTTCGAGCTGCTCTACCGCACCTGATTCATCAGAGAGATTTTCTAATGAGACGCCAAGAAGGCGGATCCGCGAACCATCAATTTTCAACGCCAGATACAGCTCTTTAGCGATCTCATAAATTTCATGGGTGCCATTGATGGGAAGTGAGACAGTCTTAGAACGAGTCACATTTGAGAAATCTGAGAAGCGAACCTTCAAGCCAATTGTTTTACTGCGCAATTCTCGTTTTCTTAATCGATGTGATGCCCGCTCCGTCAGACGCAATAACTCGCGAAAGATTTCCTCTCGATCCTCCAAGTCGTATGAGAAAGTTTCGGCAGCGCTAATACTTTTTTCTGGAGCGTCAGGTACCACTTCCCGATAATCACGGGCCCACGCCAATTCATAGAGCGAAACGCCAGCATTCTCCCCTAATGCGCGCTTCAATGTTTCTAGTGGAGTGTGTGCGATATCTGCGACGGTTCGCAAACCCAAGCGCTGTAGTTCTTCATTTGTTTTAGGACCTACTCCCCAGATTTCGCTTACCGGAAGTGGATGGAGAAAAGTCAGCACTCGATCGTGTGCAATTTCCAGCATCCCGTCTGGCTTACATCGACCAGAGGCAAGTTTGGCGATGAACTTTGTGGTGGCTATCCCTACAGAACAAGTTATTTTCTCTTGTTCAAAGACTCTCTTGCGAATAGATATTGCAATCTCACGGCCAGTTCCAAAAAGTCGACGCGATCCCGTGACATCTAAAAATGCTTCATCGAGTGATAAAGGTTCGACATAAGGAGTGAACTCAAAGAAAATTTCCATGACGCGTCGAGAGACCTCGGAATAACGTTCATGATCAGGGTGGATAAATACTGCGCTCGGTGCCATACGTTGAGCTCGCGAGACGGGCATTGCAGCTCTGATTCCAAATTTTCGTGCGGCGTAATTGGCAGATAAGACAACACCGCGCGCACCTGCTCCAACGACCAATGGCTTGCCGCGATATTGAGGGTAATCAAGCTCCGATACCGATGCATAGAAAGCATCCATATCTACATGCAGGATGGTGGAGTGTTCGCTCATCTCCTCACTCACAGACCGCGACATTACGCCACTTCTCATATGCAGTTGATAATTCCCATGCCCCTGTGGCGCGTATCGAAACACCGCGTGGTCCGGTTCTGCGAATCTCGCCGCGTACCAGTAAGAGCCAAGAGTTGTAGAGGGTCTCGGCACACGAGCGTTGCATATCTTCAAAGAACGTCGCATCGCTACAGCCATATCCATCATCCAGAGTTAAGAACATAACTCTCTTCCCCGAACGAACTGGTGGAGTTTGGAGAGCGACCTTTACTCCCGCAACAAGAACCGAAGATCGCGAGCGTTGTAAAAGTAAATCACTCGATCGCACAGCGCCGATCTGATTTAAGAATTCGGAGTAAAACTCAATCATGTGATGTGAGATATCCATTCCTAAAAAATCAATCTCATTCTTCACTCGCTCATGAGCTTTTAAATCAGGTAACCCAGTCTTGGATAGCGGCGGGGTAAAACCGAAGGTGAGTTGGGAGCCACTTACAGTGGAGAGCGCCTTCGTGGAAGAGCGTGACCATTTATATACATCGTTGAGATGAAGAAGTAAGTCGCGATGATTGAGGTCTGGTGCAGAGATTGAATCAAAGGCGCCGACCATCAGAAGGGCTTCACAGGTAGGTCTACTTACCCCGCTGCGATGTACGAAATCAGCGAGATCGATATAAGGGCGATGCGCGATGATGGCATCGACTTCGCTCTCACTAATGCCGTTTATATCTGTGAGAGAGAGTCGGATTTTTTCTTGGCTATCCCCCTCAACTCGGTATGTGCGATCAGAGAGATTGATATCAAGAGGCGCAATTGAAAGATCAAGGCGGCGGGCTTCATCAAGGAGTAACCGCTTTGGATACATGCCAGGTTCGTGGGTAAGAACTCCAGCAAGAAAGGCTGCGGGGTAATGAGTTTTAAGCCATGCCGATTGGTAGGTAGGAAGGGCGAAAGCTGCAGCGTGGGCTTTGCAGAATCCAAAGGATGCAAAAGCTCGCAGCACATCCCAGACCTTGGTGATGATTTCGATTGAATATCCGCGCGAGGTAGCAGCGGGAAAGAACCAGTCACAGACTTCTTGTTGGCCTTCTTTACTTCCGAGTGCGCGACGTTTTTCATCTGCTTCAGCGAGTGAGACTCCACCTAAGGTAGCGATGATTTCAATGACCTGTTCATGAAAGACAACGACGCCTTCCGTATCATCGAGAATCTCGTAGAGATCAGGGTGAAATATCTCGCGTGATTTCCAGCCTTGGCGAGCGTTGAGAAATGGCGTGATCATGTCGCTTTTAACTGGGCCTGGCCTAAAGAGTGAGATATCGATAATCAGATCGGTAAATGTTTCGGGAGCGAACTTTCCAACTAATTCACGTTGGCCCGGGCTTTCGATTTGGAAGAGCCCTAAAGTCTGGGTGGATTGAATTAATTCAAATGTCTTGGGGTCGTCAAGAGCGATTGAATCAAGATTGATCTCACTTCCCGTTGTGCGTTCGATTTCGGATGTGGCATATGCCAGAGCAGATTGCATGCGAACACCAAGGATGTCGAGCTTTAAAAGCCCAATTGCTTCTACATCATCCTTATCCCATTGGACCATCGGATAGTTGCTGGCATTGTTTTCGATGGGTGCGCGGTCATATAAACCACCATCAGAGATCACAACAGCGCAAGGATGCATCGCTAAATTTCGTGGCAGTCCATCAAGGCGTTGAGCAAGACCAATCGCCATTTTCCAGGTCGGTGATGTGAGATTGAGGCTACGTAATTCGGGAAGGTTCTCAAGAGATTGAGCGATATTACGAGCGCGAATGTGTGGCAGGGATTTCGCAACAAGATCAATCTCCATTGGCGGGAGGGATAACGCAGCGCCAACATCACGAATCGCATGGCGCGCGCGATAAGTATCAAACATCGCAACTGTTGCGCATCGCTCTTGATAAGCAGCAAAGACTTGATCGTAAATTTCTAAACGGCGAGCTGATTCAACATCGATATCAATATCAGGGAGCGCTTTACGAAGTGGTGAGCAGAAACGCTCCATCAATAAACCAAGTGAGAGCGGTTCTACCCCGGAGATTCCCAAGAGATGGCAGACCAGCGAACCTGCACCGCTACCTCGAGCTGCAACGCGAATACCGCTGGCGCGAGCACGATCGGTGATGTCAGCAACGGTTAGAAAATATGACTCATAACCAAGGCTCTCGATAATGGAGAGTTCTTTATCAAGACGTTCTTGAACATCGCTACGAAATTCTCCGTATCGCCAATGCACTCCTGATATCGCACGTTGACGAAGTTGGGAGGTGAGTTCGTGGTGTGATGTCGCGCCAACGACATGAGGTTCTGGGAGATGGATAGATCCAATCCCAATATCGTGGGTCGGCGATAAAGCAGCCCGGTCTGCCCATTCGCGAGTAGTTGCAAGTAAACGATGAGCATGGCGCTCACCAGCAGCCAACGCTATTTTTTCAGCTAGCGCCTCCATCTCATCTGAAGATTTGAGAAATGCTTCCGCATTTTTCCGCTCAACAACGCTCTTGTGGAGTGGGAGAAGATGGCGCGTAGCATCGAGAATATCTGCGATAGGAGCATCCTCTCGAAAACGCATGCGGGCTGCATTTGTGAGGAGGGCCGGTAGATCATGATCGCGAGCAAAGCCCAACATCCGAGCGGCATGAATGGTAGATCGTGGACCATCTCCATAGACCAGATGAGAGACGCACTCGATAGCTTGATCTAAAAACAACTCTCGAGTGGAGTTAAAAATAAATAGCGCTTTGTCATAGCGTCGAGAAGTAAGGGCTCGCGCTATTTCGGAATCAGGGCCATGTAACGCCAGGAGATTTTTTGTGAGGTGAGAGTTGTTTTGTAGAAAAGTGAGATCACAAGCCCGTCCATATTTTTTCAACTCAGTCACGACTCGGACCAATGAAGACCAACCGCGACCAGGAGTGGCGAGCAGAGTAATTCGTGATTGATTGTCATAGCTAATATCAACTCCAAGAATCGGAGTAATGTCATTTTCTAAACAACTCTGGGTGAAACGAATTGCGCCAGATAATCCGTCACGATCAGTGAGGGCAAGAGAGCTCATTCCTAATTCGCGAGCTTGCTCGACAAGGAGATGAGGAAGGGTGGTTCCATATTTAAATGAGAAACCACTAGATAGATGTAGGTGAGTAAAGCTCATGAGCGTTAAGAAATTTATGCTGGTCGAGAGGTAGGACGAATCCGCCAGTGACCGAACTCTTCGATGCGTTCGATTTCAAAAGTTTTCATTACGCCGATAGGGGCTGCTTCAACGCGCCAGAGCGCACGTGATCCATCGTCAGGACGGAAGAGTCCATCGCTAGCGCGATTCCACCATCCGCCAGATTCACGCCATGAAGAAAGCACAGTGTGAATTCGAAAGCGCTGGCCGTTATAGGTGAACTCAATAGGTTCACCACCGGCGAGGAAGATCTCGGGCCGCTGGTTAGTAGGACTATCGGGGTTATCTGATTTTTCGAACATTTGTTCGAACTCTAGCGAGCGCCCCTGACAGACACAAGCGGCTCGGTCTGGTCCGTTATCAAAACGACACCCGCGCCACACGCGTCTGTCGCAATCTCGTAACCATTCCTGTGTGAGTATCCGCCCGTGATCACTCATACATCCACCCCGAACGCCCAGGGTCGCTCCCTCCGCCTTCGTCTATCCGCTGTTGTCAGCGCCCTCGCGCTTACGACATCCGCACTCGTGGTGCTCACTTCCCCGCAGGCCAACGCAAATACATTTGCAGTTCCTGCAGCTCCCGTCATCAAAAAAGCAACGGTTACTCCACAAGGTGTGCGCGTTGTCTTTAACACGGTAACTGCATCGCCAGCAGTTACTGGTTATGTTCTATCTGGCGGAGCAGGTTCATGCCCCATCACAGTTCCTGCAGCCACAAAAGGCGTTGTCACACTACCTATTATTGAAGGACAAACCAGCGCAACCATCAGCATCAAAGCTGTCAACGCGTATGGATTCTCTCCTGCAGCAACATGGAGCAAAACATTTAGTGCAACTGATCTAGCCGGAGTTGCAAAGAGCACATGGCAAGCAGTTCAGATTCTGCAGCTCAGCGATTTGCATGGAGCAATAGAAGGAACATCAGCTAACGCTGGCACTGCTCTCTTGATGAGCGCATTTGCCGCAGAGCGTGCCAAGAATGCTGCAACATTTACAGTTTCTTCTGGCGACAACATTGGTGCTGCTCCCCCAATTTCAAGTCAATTTGAAGAGCTACCAACAATCGAATCCATGAACTTGATGAAGTTCGATGTATCAGGGTTTGGAAATCACGAACATGATCGAAATCTCGCCCATGTTCAGAAGATTATTGGCGCCTCTGATTTCCAGTGGGTTGCCTCAAATTACAGCTCACTAGAGCCACTCAAGAGCGGTTCTAAAGCGGCAAAGAACTACACCATTGTTGATCGCGGTGGCGTGAAGGTTGGCTTTGTGGCTGGAAATACTGAGGATACAAAAGAGCAAATCTTCCCAGGCAATCTCACATACAATGGCAAGGATCTTGTCATTGCTTCTGATGCGCAAGGAATTAACTCTGCAATTGTTGAAGCCAAGGCTGCAGGTGCGCAATTAGTCGTTGCAATCTTGCACCAAGGTTGGCAAGAAAATCGCGATGGTGAAGCAAAAGGTCGACTCATCGAGTTGGCTAAGCAAATCCGCGGCGCAGCAGTCATTTTCGGTGGCCATAGCCACCAGACTTATTCATCAGTTCTTGCCGGTGATTTCTTCAGACAAGGCTCTCTGATTGCCATGACGAGAAATGCTGGTCAGGAATACAACAGAGTGAATGTCTGTATGGATGGAAGCGGTCGCGTACGTGGATCGATGGTCGATGTTGTAGCTCGCTCGAGCTTTGCAACGTTGACTCCAAATGCTGATGGTGCAGCATTGGTCAAGAAATACAAAGACCAACTAAATTCCAAACTTGATGTGAAGATTGGTCAAGTAAATGGCATATTCCCACAAGGCGGAACTCCTCAAGTTCAGCGCGCTGGCGAAGCTGCTCTTGGTAACTTCACTGCTGATGCGATGCGAAAGAAGTATGGAACTGACTTCGCATATATCAACGGCGGCGGTATTCGAGATAAGTTCCCAGCGGCAACCTACGTTCCTGCTGATAAGACTTATAACCGTCCTGGCGCAGACAAAGTTGCTCCATATGATGTAACTCTTGGCGATGCGCTAGCGGTGTATCCATTTGGTAACACCGTGGGCATATCTGTTATCACTGGTGAAAATCTATGGAAAGCGCTAGAAAACGGTGTCAGCAACTGGCCCGGTGATGGACGCTTCCCACAGGTATCTGGATTGAAATTCACCTTTGACACGAGCAAGGCTGTTGGATCGCG
>DAOROE010000005.1:0-29713 GCA_035441345.1 Candidatus Nanopelagicaceae bacterium | reverse complement strand
CACAGGTATCTGGATTGAAATTCACCTTTGACACGAGCAAGGCTGTTGGATCGCGTATTCAAAGCGTCACTAGATCTGATGGCACCGCTATTGCTAAGGATGGAAAGGAATACACCGTCGCTGTACCTGACTTCATGATTTACGGTGGAGACGGCTACGTTGGATTCTTCACACCATCAAAGGCGAAACTTCGTGGACTACTTGTCGATGTATTTATCGAAGCAGTTCAGGAAGCTTCTGCAGGTGGCAAGGTCATCCAGATCCCTGCCCTCGACGGACGCATCGTTAAGGTAAATCCTTAATCGGTAAATAGCAGTACTGAAAGAACCGCGCTTTGCATTCGCAGGGCGCGGTTTTTTCTTGCTCCGACACGCCGATTTAGTTGAAATTTCAATAAAATTGGTTTACCCTTCAACTAAATCTTGACCCTCTATGAAAGGAAACTATGGATATCCTCCTTGTGATTGGTCGCGTGTTATTCGCGCTGCTCTTCATCAACTCAGGTATCGCCCACCTCACCAAGCTCGAGGCAATGACGGGCTATGCACAATTCAAGAAAGTCCCCGCTGCCAAACTCTCGGTCATCGTTACTGGCCTCATGCTCGTAGTGGGCGGGCTCTACGTGGCTTTGGGCGTATACGCAGATCTTGGCGGACTTCTCCTAGCCATCTTCCTCGTCTTCTCGGCATTCATGATGCATAACTTCTGGACCATCCAAGATGCGCAAGCAAAGCAAGGAGAAATGATTAACTTCTTTAAGAATCTTTCTCTTGCAGGAGCGGCGCTCATCATCTTCGTCCTTGTCGGATCAGGCGTTGATTTTGGTCCTTCCATCACAGATGGGTTCTTTAACCTTTAATTGAACCGCTAGTTAATTCTGGGTGAAACCCCCGCAGTTGCCTTAAATCTGCGGGGGTTTTCGCTTTCCGAGCGATAGCGTGAGTACGTGGAAATTCTGCTAGCGATTATTTGTGGCGTTGGAATTGGTTCGGTTCTGGGTTATGTCGGCGCTGGTGGTTCCATGTTGGCAGTTCCTGCCTTCATTTACATATTTGGTCTCAATCCTGTGGCTGCGACGACCGCTTCGTTGATAGTTGTATTTGTTGGAGCAGCATCTGGCGCACTTCCAAAATTACGGCGCAATGAGATTCTTGTGAAAGAAGCTCTCGTCATCTGGGCAATTGGATTAACCACTAACTTAACCGGCGCTTACTATCTTCCGCAGATTCCCGAGAATGTCATTCTCACTGGCTTTGCTCTTGTTCTCATCACTGCCGGAATTTCGATGTTAATCCCAACACCCATGGGATCAGCAGAGCGCAAGGTTTCACCCTTAGCGCTGGTTGCTATTTCCCTTGTAATTGGGGCCTTGACTGGACTCTTTGGAATTGGTGGCGGATTCCTTGCTATTCCTATTCTTATTCTCTTTTACAACGTTGCGCCCGCTCGAGCCGCAGGAACCTCACTTTTCATCATCACCATCAACACATTGACCGGCTTCTTCGCGCACTTCCGTCATTGGGATGAAGTTAATTGGCTCATTCCAGCGCTCATGGCGTTAATGGCGCTCATCGTTTCGCGCTACGCATCGCACCATAGCTCTAAGCTCTCGCCGATCACTCTCAAGCGTGCATTTGCGATTTTTGTCTTTGCTATCGCCCTATTCACACTAGTAGATACCTGGGTAATCTCATGAACATAAAGAAACTCGTCAATGAACTGGTCGGTACAGCAGTTCTCTTGATTGCGGTCGTCGGCTCTTCTTACATGACGGCAAGCCTCACATCAGATAAAGCTCTATCGCTACTTATTGTTGCCGCTGTCACGGCGGCTGCACTGGCAATCATCATTAAGTCAGGTGCTGCAATCAGCGGGGCTCACTACAACCCTGCTGTGACTATTTCATCTCTGCTCACGGGCGGAATAAAAGTCATGGAGGCCGTTGCTTACATCGTCACCCAAATCATCGGTGCAATCATCGGCGTTCTGATTGCAAATGCGATGTTTAGTGAGGCACTCATTGGTTCTAGTTCTATCGTGAGATCGGGAAGTGGCCAATTCATTGGCGAAGTTGTTGCAACCGCTGGCTTGGTTTATCTAGCGCTTACCGCAACTGAAAAAAGTGTCTGGAAGATGATTCCGCTCTGGATTTTTGCAGCCTACTTCTTCACTGCTTCCACTTCATTTGCAAATCCGGCCGTAACAATTTCACGCATCTTTACGGACGCGCCTACCGGAATTAGCGGTGAATCAGTTATCGGATTTATCTCCGCCCAGATTGTCGGTGCTCTGCTCTCAGTTCTGGCTCTCAAATCAAAGGTCATGAAATGAGCAAAAAGGCATCAGTTCTCTTCGTCTGCGTTCATAACGCAGGACGTTCCCAGATGGCTGCTGCGTATCTCACGCACTTTGCGGGAGATTGGGTTGAAGTTCGAAGCGCTGGTTCTGCGCCCGCCAACTCCATTAACCCCGCTGTTGTTGCCGCCATGCTAGAAGAAGGAATAGATATCAGCGCAGAGGTACCGAAAGTTCTCACAACCTCTGCGGTGGAAAGTTCTGATGTAGTGATCACTATGGGATGTGGCGATGCCTGTCCATTCTTTCCCGGCAAGCGTTACCTAGATTGGAAACTCGATGATCCAGCAGGCCAAGGCGTAGATGCAGTTCGGCCAATTCGTAATCAGATTAAGTCGCTCGTAAAGGAATTGATCGAAACTCTCTAGAATCGCCAACATGGAAGGCGTTCTCGAAAAAGCCGCTGTTCAACGCGCGCAGGCTGCCCTCACTCACAACCAGATGCCAGGTCAGATCAAAGTCTTATCCGATAGCGCGCGTACCGCCGCAGAAGCTGCAGCAGCTCTGGGAATTGAAGTTGGTCAGATTGCTTCGTCGATCGTATTTAAGCTTCCCGATGATCGACCACTTCTAGTTATAACATCGGGTCGCCATCGCGTTGATACTCACCTTGTTGCTCAATTACTTAGCGTCGAAAAACTGGGTCGCGCTGATGCTGATTATGTAAAAGAAGTTTCGGGTTACTCGGTTGGTGGCGTCGCTCCTGTTGGCTGGATTAATTCTCCCGCCACCACATTGTTAGATGAAGCGCTGAACGATTACGACGTGGTTTGGGCAGCTGCCGGACATCCGCACGCAGTTTTCCCCACATCGTTTGCTGAATTACTTAAAGCAACCGCTGCAACTCCCGCACGAGTTGGTGATTAATGACCTACAAACTTCATACTGAAATTTCTGGAGCTGGTGAACCACTGGTTTTGATTCATGGAATGGGTTCTGCGAGTACGGCGTGGAAACCGATTCGTCCACTACTCAATCAACACTTTAAAGTAATTACCCTTGATCTGCCCGGACATGGCAAGACTCCCTACCTCAAAGGTCAGCCAATGGATCCACATTCCTTGGGTCTTGCTGTTCTCGAAGAACTGAGCGCCCAAGGAATCGAGAGATTTCATCTTGCCGGAAATTCTTTGGGCGGATGGATATCTCTTGAAATTGCAAGTGCCGCACCTGATCGAGTGCGTTCTCTTATCGGAATTGCACCTGCAGGTCTATGGCTAAACCCGTATAACGCGCGATATCCAGGCACCGCAATAGCTCGCTTTTTGGCGCGGTACACCAGCAAGATCGCTCCTTCGGCTCTGCATTTTGAAAAGGCTCGACAACTAGGTTTCGCAGATGTGAGCCCGCGTTGGAGAGAATTTAGTTACGAAATCTGTCTCGATGCTGCACTTGCGATGGCCAACGCGGAAGGTTATTACCCCGCGTGGGATGGAATGTTAATGAAGCGTTTTGACAGTTACATACCTCCTTCAATACCGGTGACAATAATTTTTGGCGATACAGATCGAACCCTGCCTGCAACGACTTGTCAGGAAAAATCCGTTGCGCCTGCACACGCGAAATGGATTTTCTTCTCGGAGACGGGACATGCTCCGATGTGGGACTCTCCGCTTGATGTTGTCGACGAGATCAAAAAAACAACAGCGTTGGCGTCATGATTCGAATCTACTTCTGGAAGATTCCTCGTCGCTATATTCCTTGGGCGTTGCTTCACATGGGTCTTGATCGTATTTCGCTCTGGCGAATGAATGGAATCTCTTTTTGGAAATTACTTGGTGCAGGAAAAGGCGAGACCTTTACGCCGCGCGATGCGGATCCACGTCGTTGGGGGCTGCTTGTTGTACTAGAACAAGATCAATTAGAGACTCTCGAGACTTCCCCGCTCATCCGTCGCTGGCGAGCCAAAAGTAACGCTGAATTCTCTGCAGACCTCTCCCCGATTTCCGTGAATGGAAAGTGGTCTAAGAAAGAACCATTTCAATCTATTAACGGTGTTGATAAGAACTGGAATGGACAAGTTGCTGCAATCACGCGAGCTCGCATCAAGTGGCGTAAGAATCTGATTTTCTGGCGCTCTGTTCCGCCGGTCACCCAGAGTTTACGAAGTTCACCAGGGTTGGTTTCAGCAATTGGAATTGGTGAGGCTCCGATCGGACTACAAGGAACCTTTTCGTTATGGGAATCCGGTGACGCAGTCCGCAATTTCGCCTATAGGGGTGAGGCTCACAAAGCAGCGATTGCCGCTACACACCGCGAAGATTGGTATGCCGAGGAGCTCTTTGCCCGCTTTGCTGTCACCCGAAGCAACGGAGATATATAAGGCACAATTGCCTTATGTCGATTCGCAATTATCGCCCGCGGCGAGATTCGCGACGCACCATCACCCCGAGTAAGAACTTTCTTTTAATTGCAGTCTTGACTGTTGCGCTGGGATTGCAAATCGCATACCCACTCGTAGAAGGCGAAACCCTGCGTCTTGTCACAATTGCTACGGTGTATTGGGCGGCTGGCGCGATGTTGCTCCACGCACTCTTTGCCTACGGTTGGAATTATGCGCTCCGATTCCTCTTCATTACATTCTTCTATGCACTGATTGTTGAGCAAATTGGAATGCGCACCGCATGGCCATTTGGAAGTTATGAATATTCACCCACTCTGGGTTATCAAATCTATGGCGTGCCTCTCGTTGTTCCTTTTGCTTGGATCATGATGGCCCACCCAATCTTTATTGCGGCACGACGCCTTGCACCGCATTGGGTTTTTCTCGTCGGCGGTTATGGGTTAATGGCATGGGATTTATTCCTCGACCCACAAATGGTTTCTGCAGGAAGGTGGACATGGGAAATTACCGGAAGAACAGTTCCATTCCAGCCCGAGATTCCGCTATCAAATGCATTCGGTTGGTTATTGACTGGCATGGGCTTGATGGCGCTACTCCACTTACTTCTTCCGAGCGAGCGGCGCTCACTTGGATCAAGTCGCGCTGTCCCCGAATTCTTCTTGGCATGGACGTGGATTGGTGGAGTTATCGCCAACCTCTTCTATTTTGATCGACCTGGAGTAGCTTTCTTAGGTGGGTTAGCTCTCGGCGTCGTTGTGGTGAGTTATTTTCTCTCTGTTAAATATGGTCGTCGAGATTAGAGATGGATGTATTGCTCGATATCTCGTGGATTCTCATCGCCCTCACGAGTTTTTTCACTCTTCTTAACTTCTTTACGGTTCGCGTGCCGCGCTACTCTCCCAGTGTTTTCATAAGTGAGAAAGTCTCCATTCTTGTTCCACTTCGTAATGAAGCAGAAAATGTTGAGGGCGTCATTCATAGTCTTATTGCTCAAGAAGGACTTGAAAACTTTGAGATTCTCGCACTTGATGATTCCTCGAGCGATCAAACCCTGACGCTTTTACAAGATATCTCTGGGCCAAATCTCACGGTGATTAATGGTCAAACTTTGCCAACTGGTTGGTTGGGAAAGAATTTCGCATGCCACCAACTCGCCTCTCATGCAAACGGTGAATACTTGGTGTTTGTCGATGCTGATGTACGACTAGCGCCCACTGCAATCGCTGCAGCGCTTCAATCTATGAGGAAATGGAGCTGGGATTTCATATCTCCTTATCCCCGACAAATTGCAATCACTTTCCTAGAGCGATTGACTCAGCCACTCTTACAATGGTCGTGGTTTGCATCTCTTCCTCTCAGGCTTGCCGAGAGACTGCAAAAACCTTCGATGGTCGTCGCAAATGGTCAGTTCTTTGCTATCAATCGCCGCGCATATTTCGAATCTGGTGGGCATGAAGCGATAAAGACCCATGTTCTCGATGATTTAGAACTGGGACGCTCGATGGTGCGTCAAGGATTTCGCGGTGGAGTTGCGGAAGCTTCCGCGCTCGCTGAATGCCGTATGTATTCAAACTCTCGGGAACTTATTGAGGGCTACACCAAATCTCAATGGCGAGCCTTTGGCAATCCTTTTGGTGCGCTCATCGTTTCGGCAATCCTCTTTCTACTGTCGATCTATCCATTTGTTATGGGGCTTACTGGAAACATCTCAGGATGGATGGGCTACTTTGCTATCGCACTCTCGCGAGCGCTGGTAGGAGTAAAGACGAGATCGGTTGTAAGTAGCGCCCTTCTGCATCCCATCAGCACAGCGCTCTGGATTTATCTCATTCTTCTATCGTGGATTCGAAAATCTAGAGGTCAACTCTCGTGGCGCGGAAGGCAACTATGAGCCATCATCGCGTCACAACATCGCCGAAGAAAATAATTGTGATTGGCGCTGGTATGGCTGGGCTGGCATGCGCTGCGCGTTTAGCAAAACGAGGACATACAGTCACCATCTTTGAAGCCACCGGATTTGCAGGAGGAAAGTGCCGCACCGAGTGGATTGATGGATACGCATTTGATACCGGCCCCTCACTTCTTACTCTTCCTGCTGTCTACAGAGACTTGTTTCTCAAAACTGGGAAACGTTTAGAACATCTACTTGAGTTACAACCTGTCGATCCCTCTTTTACTTACATCTTCCATGATGGCAAGAAGGTTACATTTCCAAATCTCTCCCACAATGCAACAGTCACTGCTATCTCAAGCGCTTTCGGAGATAGCGCGGGGCGCGAGTGGCATGAGTTACTCCTTCGCGCTGAAGCAATGTGGGAGTCATCCCGTGAATCTTTTATTGAAGGTGAGTTGAAGAGCCCGCTCCAATTGCTGAAGCGACGTAGCTTTCTGAGAGATCTGCGAACCATCGCGCCATGGAAATCACTTAGCTCTCTCACTGATTCATATTCAGATAATCCATATCTCAAGAAAATAATTAGTCGTTATGCCACATATACCGGCTCAGATCCACGGCAAGTACCTGCTGTCCTTCTGACTATTGCCTTTGTTGAAGAGGCTTTCGGCGCCTGGCATGTTAAGGGCGGACTTGGGTCTCTCGCATCAACGTTGGAATCTCGAGTGAGAGATCTTGGAGTCGATATCCGTTTCAACGCGCCCGTGCAAAGTATTGATTTTGATAATGGAATCGCCCGAGGGGTCACATTGAAGAGTGGAGAGAGAATTCAATCGGATGTCGTGGTTGCTAACGCCGATGCATCGATTATCTACAACTCTCTACTTCCACCCATTCGTGAAACTCGCGGTCCGCGCGCTGCACTTCGCAAAGCTACGCCATCTCTCTCTGGATTTAGCCTCTTGCTAGGACTGCGCGGAACTTCATCGCTTGGTCACCACACTGTCTATTTTCCAGAGAATTATGATGATGAATTTGATGCAATTTTTAAGCGTAAAGAACCAGTTCCTGATCCTGCGATCTATATCTGCAATCCTCAGGATGAAACTATGAAGAAGAATCCTGATAGCGAAAGTTGGTTCGTGCTCATTAATGCACCTCGTCATGAACCAGGCTCTGGTTGTGACTGGAATGAACCAGGGCTGAAAGAACGCTACGCATCGCACATCATCGATCTCATGGAAGCTAAAGGACTTGATATCCGTTCGCGATTAGAAGTTATGGAGATTCGAACTCCTGCTGATCTGGAAATTCGCACAAATGCGCCTGGTGGATCTATCTATGGAACTTCAAGTAATGGCGCTCGTTCCGCATTTCTTCGTGCGAAAAATCGCTCGCCTATCAAGAATCTCTATTGCGTCGGCGGTTCAGCACATCCTGGAGGCGGTTTACCTCTTGTTGGAATTAGCGCGGAGATTGTCGCAGAAGCGGTCGAAGAAACTTCAGAACAGTAAGCGCGGAAATAGTCTGGAGTAAAGCCCACATAATTGCTCCGATCGTGGCAAGGTTAAGATCAATCACGCGCGCTACGAGAACTATGAAAATAATGCTGGCGCGAATTGGGCGTTCACAAATGGTCACAACACCAATCTCATGAACCCCAAGTCCACCCGCACGAGCGCGCATATATTCTTGAGCATAAGCGGCGAGCCAGGCCAATAAAACCCACTCCCACGGCGCACCGAGTTGAAATAACCCAAGCGCCCACAAAGTTTCAACGACTCGATCAACAATGGAATCAAGAGCAGCGCCCCATTTGCTTACTTTTTTACTCATAATGGCGAGCGTTCCATCAACGCCATCTGCCATGAGGGAGAGCACAAGAAAGGCGATCGCCCAATGGGTTTTGATTGTGTAGAGATAAGCCAGAGCGAGAACTAAGGAGAAATATGTAAGTGCATTCGGAGTGATTCGAAGCGCTCGTAGCGGTTTACATACTGCAAAACTGATGCTCAGCCAAGCCTTAACAATTCCCTTAATCTCCGCTCCGCCATGAAGGGAGCTCCACTCCAAAAAGAATTCTTCCCGCTTCATCGCAGTCCAATCCGCTTAACAATTTCAAGGGTTGATGCAGCTGAATTCATCGTGTAGAAGTGAAGACCTGGAACGCCTCGCGAGAGAAGTTCAGCGCAGATTTCACTTGCAATATCGATGCCCACTTTTCGCACCTCTGCAACATCGGATTCAACCGCCTCGATTCTTTCACTTACAGATTGCGGTAATGGAGTTCCCGAGAGTTCAGCCATGCGACGTAATTGTGCGGCATTTGTGATCGGTAAGATTCCTGGATAGATATCAAGTTGTGAGCCGGCGCTTCGCAACGCCTCCACAAGAACGAAATACCGATCTACATCAAAGAAGAATTGTGTTGTAGCAAAAGTTGCGCCGCGACGTTCTTTCTCCAAGAGCACCGTGATATCTCTACTGAAATCTCCATGTGATGCAGGATGTCCATCAGGAAATGCTGCAACCCCAACTTCGAAACCCTTGTCATGTGCTAATGACACAAGTTGGTCTGCGTGATCAAACCCGCCAGGAGTTGTGATCCACTGAGCGCTTGGTCCACCTTGAGGGTCTCCGCGTAGCGCAAGAATCGATTTAATTCCCGCTTTTCTATATTGCTCCAAAATAGAGATTAACTCGGCTTGAGTTGAGCCCACACATGTTAAGTGTGCAATCGTTGGAATACCGGTTCGCGCCGTAACTTCCGAGGTAATTCGAACTGTTCTATCTCGCGTTGATCCACCCGCCCCATACGTCACCGATACAAAGTCTGGACGGGCTTTCTCTAATTCTGAAAGGGCGCTCCAGAGTCGAGCCTCCCCTGCCTCATCCTTGGGAGGAAAGAACTCAATCGAGAAAGAAGCGCTAGACATATAGCGGGAGGGTACCGTTGCGCCGTGGCTTCCCAGGAACTTACGCAACTTCGCGACGAGATTAATTTAATTTTGGCCGATTTTACCGATGCGCGTAGCCGATCATTAACCGATATAGGTTCAGAGCTCCAGCCCGTTGCTCATGCAATGAAGGAATTCATCACCGATAGCGGCAAGAGATTTCGACCTATCTTTGCTTACCTTGGCTATTTGGGTACAGGCGCTGATCCTCGACCTGAAATCTTACGAGCATGCACCGCTCTTGAACTCGTACATGTCTGTGCGCTCATTCACGATGATGTGATGGATGGTTCTGACACGCGACGTAATAAGCCAGCAATACATAAACTCTTTGAATCACTCCACGACGACTCTTCCTACCAAGGTAACTCGGAACGATTTGGATTGGCATCAGCAATTCTTTTGGGCGATTTGGCTTTGGTGTGGGCTGATCGATTATTGGTTGAATCTGGAGTTACGCGCGAAGAATTTATCAATGCCCAGAGCGTCTTCTCTGATATGCGCGATGAGTTAATGGCTGGCCAATATCTCGATGTTCTCGAGGGCGCACTTGCGACAACAAGCGTTGAACGCTCTCTCAAAGTTGCTCGCTTTAAATCTGGAAAATATTCAATCGAGCGACCACTACATTTTGGCGCATCTCTTGCAGGGCGATCCGATTTTTACGAGAGCTATTCGAAGTTTGGACTTCCACTCGGTGAAGCGTTTCAACTTCGTGATGATGTACTGGGTGTTTTCGGAGATCCCAAAACTACTGGTAAGCCAGCTGGTGATGATTTGCGTGAAGGAAAGCGCACCGTGCTGATTGCAGTGACCATGGAAAATGCCACTCCAGATGAGCGCCAACTCATCACTTCTTCACTTGGAAAACCAGATTTGAGCGCAGAAAGTGTTGCGGCGCTACAAGAAATCATCGTCAAAAGTGGTGCGCTCAATGAAGTTGAGAAGCTCATCACAGAGCTCACCCACACAGCTATTTCTGCGTTGCAGGATTCACCAGTCAACGGAAAGATAGTCAAGGTGCTAGAAGAAATGGCAATCATCGCAACTCAGCGGAGCGTCTAGTTTGCGCACCGTCAAAGGCAAAACTGATCACGTTGTGGTCGTTGGTGCAGGTCTTGCTGGTCTAAGCACCGCTCTTCGCCTTGCCGGCGCTGGAAGAAAAGTCACGGTCATTGAACGCGAATCCGTACCTGGCGGACGTAATGGCTTACTCAATAAAGAGGGTTACGCCTTTGATACGGGGCCAACTGTTCTTACGATGCCCGATCTCATTGCAGATGCGCTTAATTGCGTTGGGGAAAAACTCGAAGATTGGCTGGAGTTAATC
Organism: Candidatus Nanopelagicaceae bacterium; assembly: GCA_035441345.1. Taxonomy (GTDB): domain Bacteria; phylum Actinomycetota; class Actinomycetes; order Nanopelagicales; family Nanopelagicaceae; genus MAG-120802. The sequence continues at coordinate 18,833 of DAOROE010000005.1, read as the reverse complement.
CCATTACAACCTCTCTACCGCGCTTTCTATGCAGATGGCTCACAACTAGATGTTCATGCCAATACCGCCCAAATGGAAGCAGAAATTGAAAAAGTAATTGGTGCTGATGAAGCTGCTGGTTATCGTCGCTATGTAGATTTTGTTACTAAACTCTATAAATATGAGATGAATGATTTCATCGATCGAAATATTGATACGCCATTCAACCTTCTCACTCCAAATCTTGCTCGCCTTGTTGCGTTGGGTGGATTTCGCAGGCTGGCGCCAAAAGTTTCACAATTCCTCAAAGACCCCCGCACTCAGAAGGTGTACTCCTTCCAAGCTATGTACGCTGGAGTTTCACCACAACAAGCGCTCGCAATTTACGCTGTCATCGCCTATATGGATTCCGTTAACGGGGTTTTCTTCCCCAAAGGCGGCATGCACGCAGTTCCACGCGCACTCGCTGGAGCTGCAGAGAAACATGGTGTGACTTTCAAGTACAACACCACTGTTGAGAAAATTGAAAAACAGGGTTCACGTGCATCAGCAGTTGTGACCAATAATGGCGAAAGAATTGAATGCGATGTCGTTGTGCTCAACCCAGATCTACCTGTCGCATGGCGTGATCTGCTTGGAAAGACTCCCCTATCCATTAAGCGCCTCAATTACTCACCTTCATGCGTCACCATCTTGGCCGGTTCTTCAAAGAGTTACGACCATCTTGCTCATCACAATATTCACTTCGGTGAATCATGGGATGGAGTCTTCGATGAGCTCATCAAGAAACGCACCTTGATGACCGATCCGAGTTTGCTTGTCACACTTCCCTCTAAGGATGATCCAGCGCTTGCTCCTAAAGGAAAACATAGTTATTACATCCTCTTTCCAACTCCTAATCTTGATGCTGATATTGATTGGAAGAAGATGAAGAATGTGTATCGCGACCAGATGTACGCCACCATGGAAGAACGTGGTTACACAAACTTTGCGGATTCCGTTGAGGTAGAGCACATCACCACACCATTAGAGTGGGAAGCCATGGGCATGGAACGCGGCGCACCATTTGCAAGCGCACATACTTTCTTTCAAACTGGTCCCTTTAGGCCACGGAACATGGCTAAAGGTTTTGATAATGTCGTCTTCACGGGTAGCGGAACCCAACCTGGAGTTGGAGTTCCAATGGTTCTCATCTCCGGAAGACTTGCTGCAGAAAGAATTGTCGGACCCGTTAAGTAGCCATGGATGAGTTAACCGCAGCTGGAATTACCGATCCAGCCCTTCGCGAGTCATATCAAGAATGCAAGCGACTGAACTCGTTACATGGGAAGACGTACTACTTGGCAACGCTCTTACTTCCCAAAGCCAAACGTCCTCATGTGCATGCACTTTATGGTTTTGCTCGCTATGCCGATGAGATTGTCGATGATTTAACTTCTACTCTCTCTCATCAAGAGAAAGTCGATACCTTGCAACGATGGAGTGAACAACTCCTCCAAGATATCGCCAACGGTCGAAGTAATGATCACGTGGGGCGTGCTTTAGTAGATACGGTTCAACGTTTCGATATCCCTATTGCGTACTTCGAAGCATTCCTGCACTCCATGGCTATGGATCTCACAGTTACTCACTATGAAACCTTTGAAGATCTTATGGAGTATGTCTATGGATCTGCTGCCGTGATTGGCTTGCAGATGGTTCACGTGCTTGGAACAGTCGATGGAAAGAAATCTGAAGCTCTAGTCCCTGCTGAGAAACTTGGAATAGCTTTCCAACTCGCGAACTTCATCCGAGATGTTGGCGAAGATCTTGAGCGAGGTCGGGTCTACCTGCCATTAACCGAACTTCGCAAAGCAGGCGTATCTCGAGAGATGCTCGAGAAGCGAGTTCTCACCCCTCAGATCATCGAAGCTTTGAAGTTCCAAATCGAACGGGTCCGCCAATTACAGCGTGAGGCAGACCTAGGCATCGCATTGCTCAGTCCGGACTCACGTCCATGCATTCGTGCAGCGAGCGAGCTTTATTGTGGCATCGTTGATGAAGTTGAAAAAATTGATTATCAAGTCTTCACCAAGCGAGCCAAGACATCTACTTTGCGCAGAGCAACAGTCGCGCTTCCGGCGTGGATGCAAGCCCTTGCGGCTCGCTAAGTTCTTTGAATTCCTTTTCTTCCCCAGTAAATCCAGAGTGAAATAACCATCGTGATCATCGAGAATCCAAAGAGCAGGTCTTCTGCGGGTGCTGATGCGATACGCAATCCGATGATGACATCTTCATCGTAGGTGAGAATTCCCCGCGAAGTAAGCCACCAATTTGTGATGAGTTGGAAGAAGAGCATGATGCCGTATGCATTCCAGAAGCTTTTTCGGGTAAGCATTCGAGACTTTGTAATATAAAGATCGAGAATGATCACTAGAACGACAGAGAGAAGTGAAATTTGAGTGTAGGTCATTGCTCATCTCCAAATTCCCAATGTTTCTTGACAGCTCGCACTGCTTCAATTGTCATAAGTCCAGCTAATGGAACGATGACGAAAAAAAGAAACTCTTCAAGTGGGATGCCAGCAAACAAGTAGATTCCAACAACTTGATCCTTGTCAAAGAACCAATGGCCGCGAGAAACTGCGTAGTAATCCCAAATCAAGAAGACTAATGCCGTGGGCAGAATGCTCAGAGCTGCCCTCTTAATCCTGCGAAGAACGCCAACTTTAAATATGAATTCAAGCCAAAACGATCCAACGACTGTAAAGGTAAGCATCGCGAAGTAACCGAACTTGAGCACGCCTTATGCTAATCTCTATTCCAATCGGGAGCCAAAAGTTGGCTGAGAGGACCTTTAAGGGTCGACCGTTAGACCAGTTCGGTAATGCGAATTGGAAGGGAGAAAATCATGTCTGTTGCATTCACTGCTTGGGGTTATGGCGTTACATATCTTGAATTAGCTTCGGTTATCACATCACTTATCGCGGTTTTTCTTGGCGCTCTCGGTGTGCGCATGACCTGGCCTTGGTGGTTTCTCAGTAGCGCTCTCTACGCGCTCTTCTTCTACCAAGTTGAGTTATATGCCAGTGCCATACTGCAATTTGTTTTTATCGCCGCCGCTGCATGGGGTTGGTTTGGATGGAAACCTACTGGCGCTGAACCTCGATACATGTCAAAGAAAGAACGCTTCCTATGGATTCTGACGCTTCTCTCAGTCTGGGTTGTAAGCGCGCCAGCATTAGCTGATATCGGAGCTGCAGCGACCTGGCCAGATTCATTTTTATTAGTTTCCAGCACTGTGGCTCAAATTGTGATGGTCTTGCAACGTAATGAAACGTGGATTCTCTGGCTCATCATCGATGCATTTGGTACATACCATTATGCAAACCAGGGATATTGGTTTACATCAGTTCTCTACGCGGTCTTCACCGTAATCGCAGGATTTGGTTGGTATCGCTGGCTGAAATTACCTCAGAAAGCATAAATAGATTCCAGTGATATCGCGGCTTTCACTTTCGGAGATCATCGATTCCATCCTTACTGGGGAACGCCGGAATTCCTTCACCAGAATTATTGCAATCGATGGACCTGCAGGAGCTGGCAAGACAACGCTTGCTAATCGAGTTGCAGGGAGCTTTCCCGAAAATCCAGTCTCAATCATTCACATGGATGATCTTTATGCTGGTTGGGATGATGCTTTAACTCCAACACTCACAAGGACATTAGAACAGAATATTGCTAGACCTGCTTCACAGGGTAAAGGTATTGAGTATCGCAAGTTTGATTGGCTTGCGAAATCCTTCGGAGATTTCGTAAAGCTTTCACTCCCCTCACTTCTGATTCTTGAAGGAGTGGGTTCTGGTCAAAAAGAAATCAGAAAATATCTCGACCAACTCATTTGGATTGATATTGAATCAGAAATTGGATTGAACCGAGTTCTCCAGCGAGATGGCGATTATCTGGAAACTGAGATGAGAATCTGGCAAATGCGTGAAAGTGAACACTTTAAGCAAGACAACACTCGCGATTGCGCCACTATCCGCATTGATGGGAAGCAATTCATCTAAAATTCTGACGTGTCAGATTTAACCGGCGAAGTCATCGATGGGCGTTATCAGCTCACTCGTGTGGTGGCTTCGGGCGGTATGGCCACGATCTATGCAGCTCTTGACCTACGGCTAGATCGCCAAGTTGCAGTAAAAGTTATGCACCCGCATCTTGCCCAAGATGAACAATTTGTAACTCGTTTCATTAGAGAAGCAAAGGCGGCCGCATCGCTATCGCATCCCAACATTGTGTCCGTTCTTGATCAAGGTTGGAATCAAGGTGGAGTTCCATGCGTATTCATAGTGATGGAATTAGTTGAGGGTGCAACCCTTCGAGATTACCTGCATGAACAAGGCGCACTTTCTGTGGAACGCGCCCTACAGATAATGTCACCGGTAGCGAGTGCATTGGCCGCAGCTCACAAACTTGGAATTGTTCATCGAGATATCAAGCCTGAAAATATTCTTGTTTCAAAAGAAGGTCGGATCAAGATTGCAGACTTTGGGTTAGCGCGCGGTGCATTACTGGGAAATACGATGACTGCCGAGTCCAGTGTGATCTTAGGAAGTGTTTCCTATCTCTCTCCAGAACAAGTTCAGCGCGGGGTAGCAGATGCACGTAGCGATGTTTATTCACTTGGAATCGTTCTCTTTGAAGTGCTTACTGGACAGAAGCCATATCAAGGTGAAGACCCTGTTCAAATTGCTATACGACATGTCAATGAACGCGTCCCAGCGCCATCGACAATTAATCCAGCTCTCAGCCCCGATGTTGATGCGCTCGTCTTAAGTGCCACTGATATTGATCCAGATAAGCGACCTCGAGATGCGGGAGTTCTACTCGAGAAAATTAGAGAGCTTTCCGAGAAGTTAGATCCGCGTAAGCGCCAGCTAAGTTTGGAATTAGATCTTCCTCCACTCCCCATCAAACAACCTGTACGAGAGAGAAAAGCAAAGAATTCCAGCCCTGCCAAGAAAGAGGAGACGCCCGTGAAGAAAGAAAAGACTGCGCCGACCAAGAAGAAGCAGCTCTCTTCGCGCGTTAGGCGAAACCGTCGCATTGCAGCATCTATTGCAATATTTCTTGGTATCGGAGTTTGGTATGTATTCCTAGGACCTGGATCCAAAGTTGTTGTGCCCTCACTTGCTGGACTCACAGTAAAAGAAGCAAAAAGTACGTTAGAAGATCTAGGACTCAATCTAGATATCGCACAAGAAGAGTTCAGTGAAGACATTCCCGATGGAAAGATCATTACTTCTGATCCGGCTGGCGGAGGTCGCGTTTCCCCTAACGGCACAGTCGGCGTCATTATTTCTAAAGGCCAGGAGAGATATTCCGTTCCTACTGTTCAAGGACTTAAGTTAGAAGTAGCAGAGCAGTTATTGAAAGAGAGCAAGTTAGTCTTGGGAGAAGTCAAAGAAGAATTTTCCAATGAATTCCCACAAGGTTTCATCATGCGATCTACTCCTGCTGCTGGTGAAAGAATTAAGCGCAACAGTCAGGTCACTCTCTTTGTATCAAAGGGAATCGAGCAGATTGCTCTCTCAGACTATAAAGGTAAGAGTGGAGAACAGGCGCTCAATGAGCTTACTGAAGCTGGATTCGATGTTAAGACTAAGTATGTATTTAGCGAAGACCTTCCAGTCGGGGCTGTCATCAGCCAAACCCCAGGTGCAGGCGAAGCTGACAAAGGAAGTGCAATCACCTTGCTCGTTTCTAAAGGATCAGAGTTTGTCTTTATTCCGAATATTTTCTCGGTAAGTGAGACGAAGGCGATTGCAGCCTTGAAGGATCAAGATCTCAAAGTTGTTGTGAAGAAAGTTGGAAATAAGAAGAATAAAGTCGTTACTAATGTCTCACCTAAGGTCGGCACGAAGGTTAAGCGTGGCTCTACGGTAACAATCACTGTAGGGTGATTGAGTGCCAAAGCAGAACAAACCTCGCTTAGGAGCGCACGTTCCCACCTCAGGTGGCATGGCTAAACGCTCCATCGAGTACGCACAAACCATTAAGGCAGAGGCAATACAAGTCTTTGCATCGAACCCACGCGGATGGGCGATGCCAGAAGCTAATCGCGATGCTGATCAAGCATTTCTTGAAAAGACCAAAGCGCTAGATATCGAGACATATGTTCACGCTCCATTTCTTATCAATTTAGGTTCACCGACTGAAGGTACCTACAAGAATTCACTTGCATCGACGCAATACTCCCTTAAACGTGGTCGCGAAATTGGTGCGCTCGGAGTTGTGATTCACACCGGTTCGGCTGTTGATGAAGGACATGTGAAGAAAGCGTGGAAACAAATTCATGATGGCATGATGCCAATTTTGGAGAAGTTGACTGATGAGGATCCGTGGTTACTTCTCGAACCAACAGCAGGTCAAGGTCAATCATTAGTGAAAAAATTGGATGACCTTACAAATTACTTTGATGCTTTGGAGTGGCACCCCAAAGTTGGCGTCTGCCTTGATACTTGCCACGTCTTTGCTGCTGGACATGACATTAAGAGCAAGGGCGGCATGACAAAAACTATTGATCTACTTGTTGAGGTCGCAGGTGCTGAGCGCATTCAACTTATCCATGCCAATGACTCAATGGATGTACTGGGATCACTTAAGGATCGTCATCAGAATCTGGGTGAAGGCGAGATTGGCGTAAAGCCTTTTGCTGAATTGTTGGCACATCCTGCTGTTGTCAATGCGCCATTAATTCTGGAAACTCCTGGAGAAGAACCAGAACATGGCAAAGAGGTTGCTGTGCTACGAAAGATGAGAGATAAATAATGCAGATGAAATTAGCGCCGTGGGCGCTTCTTGCAGTTGCCGCTATGTGGGGAATCTCCTTTGTTTGGATGAAAGATATTCTCGACCAACAGGATGTGTATAGCTTCTTAACGTCTCGTTTTCTTGTGGCTGCAGCCGCCATGATTATCTTGAAGCCAAAAGTTCTCAAAGCATTCAATAAGGATTTAGTGTTCAAGGGTTTGATCGTTGGAATGGCGCTCGGCTCAGGCTATATCTTTCAAACTCTTGGGCTTGAGAGAACGACTCCTGCAATTACTGGATTCATCACAGGTTTATATGTCGTCTTCACTCCCCTGCTCGCATCAATCTTCTTAAAGGAGCGTTTAACGCTGGCAATGTGGGGTTATGTATTCCTTGCTGTTGTTGGACTCGGCATTCTCTCCGTGAAGGGCTGGAGCGTTGGCCTCGGTGAAATATTTGTCTTAATCTCGGCAGTTCTCTTTGCAATTCACATTATCTTGTTGGGTTCATGGAGTAAGAACTTCGATGCTTACGCACTCACCGTCATGCAGCTCATTGGTTGCGCTCTTCTTTCTGCAATTCCTGCATCCATCAATGGCTATGTTGCTCCTCCGGATACGCAAGTGTGGGGCGTCATTATCTTCACCGCTATCTTTGCAACTGCAATTGCTTTCGTCATTCAAACATGGTCGCAAGCGCGAATTTCCACCACAAAGGTGGCAGTGATTTTGACGATGGAAGTAGTCTTCGCAGCTCTCTTCTCATTTATGTACGGCATGGAGCCCTTTACTTTGCGACTCGCACTGGGTGGAACATGTGTTTTGATTGCCATGCTTGCCATTGTGCAGCCGAGGGTTTCCACGCCACGTACAAACTGAGAGTATTAGGCCATGTCCAGCAACGATTCTGTCATCGACCTACGCTCTGACACAGTAACCAAACCATCTGCTGAGATGCGCGCAGCTATTGCTAGCGCTCCAGTTGGAGATGATGTTTATAGCGATGATCCCACGGTAAATTCACTTGAGGAACGCGTTGCAGAAATGTTTGGCAAAGAAGCTGCGGTCTTTACTCCATCGGGTTCTCTCGCAAATCAACTTGCAATACGTATGCTGGTATCTCCAGGTGAAGAGTTGATCTGCGAAACAAATTCACATATCGCTCGTGCGGAACTAGGTGCGGCTGCTGTCTTTAGCGGTATTACCACGCGCACCTGGCTTGCTGAGCGCGGACTTCTCAATGCTTCTGATGCGATGAATCTTGCAAAGCCAAATTCTGGACCTTACCTAGTATCAACCACAGCCATTGCAGTTGAGAACACCCACAATTTTGGAGGTGGAACCGTGCAGCCGATCTCGGAAATCGCTGCTCTTCGTAAGGCTTCTCAGCCCCTTGGCCTTTATATGCACCTCGACGGTGCACGCATATGGAATGCACATGTTGCAAGTGGCACTTCATTCGCTGAATATGGCAAACACTTTGACACGATCAGTGTCTGCTTATCCAAAGGTCTCGGTGCACCGGTTGGATCTCTGATGATTTCTACCAAAGAACAGGTAGCAAAAGCGCGTGTATGGCGTAAGCGTTATGGAGCTGGCATGCGCCAAATCGGTATTCTTGCAGCGGCGGGACATTTCGCACTCGATAACAATATTCCTGCTCTACGTGATGATCATCGTCGGGCGAGAGTCTTGGCCGATGCTTGCGCAGCGGCGGCAAAGTCTGTAATAAATCCAGAAACTGTGCAGACAAATATCGTCAGCCTTAACTTAAGTGGAGCATCCCAGTCTGCAGCTGAATTTTCGGCTGCTGCGCGTGAAAAAGGCTTATGGATAAGTGCTCTCGGACCGACTTTTGTCCGTCTCGTTACCCATCGTGATATCGATGATTCTCAGACCCAACGTGGGGCTGAAATATTGCAAGAGCTGTTAAAGCGCGCCTTCGTGGCTTAGTAACCACTCTTTATATTTCAAACCATATGCATAGTTGCCCAGCGCGCCACCAGTTTTAACAATACGGTGGCAAGGAACTACAACTGCGATCAAATTTCTGGCACATGCGCTTCCAGCAGCGCGGACTGCATCTGGTGATCCAGCTTTCTTAGCAAGATCTGCATACGAGATTGTTTTACCGGGTGAAACTTTGCGCATACCTTTCCACGCTAACTGCGAAAATTTCTCTCCCGGTTGATCAACAGAAATTCCATCGAGTGCCTGAAGATCGCCATCAAAGTAATCCTTGAGTAGCTCAGTAATGATTGGTAATTCATTGGATTTCTTAAAGTCTGACTCTTGATCCACCCGAGATAGTCCTGGAAGTAATGTCTCGTGAGAAGCAAATCCGGCAGCCAAAAGAATGTGTTCCCGCGAAATAAGAGAGAGCGCACCAATCGGCGTTTTGAGTGTGGAGCGCAACAACACCCCGTCACTGTATTACTGGACTACGGCTTTGGATATACAGAAATAAAGAAATTACTTGCGATCGCGGAGCATCTCAGCGACGAGAAAAGCGAGCTCCAGAGATTGGGTGTGATTCAAGCGCGGGTCGCATGCTGTCTCATAACGAGTCGCTAAGTCTTCGTGCGAGATCTCCTCGCCTCCCCCAACACATTCGGTCACATCATCACCAGTGAGTTCGATATGAATACCGCCGGGATGAGTTCCAAGTTTCTGGTGAACTTCAAAGAAGCCTTTTACTTCATCTAGTACATCATCAAATTTACGAGTCTTATATCCACTCGGCGCTTCATAGGTGTTTCCATGCATAGGGTCACATACCCAAAGGACTTTCGAGCCTGACTTTGTTACTGCTTCTACAAGCGGAGGAAGCACAGTACGGACATTGCTGGCGCCCATACGAGTAATGAAGGTCAAACGACCCGGTTCATTCTCGGGATTGAGCTCTTTGATCATTGTAAGCGCATCTTCGGAGGTAGTTTTTGGCCCAAGTTTCACACCAATTGGGTTCTTAATCTTCTTTGCAAAATCAAGATGTGCACCATCAAGCTGTCGTGTCCGCTCACCAATCCATACAAAGTGGGCAGATACGTCATAAGGCAGACCAGTTCGCGAATCAATACGCGTTAAAGCTTTTTCATATTCCAAAATTAGCGCTTCGTGACTTGAGTAGAAATCGACGGTCTTAAACTCTTCGGGATTGATTCCCGCAGAACGCATGAAATCTAGAGCGCGTCCAATCTCATTTGCCATCGCTTCATAGCGGGCACCGATTCGAGAATCTTTGACAAAACCTTTATTCCATTCATGCACAAGACGAAGATCTGCAAACCCACCTTGGGTAAAAGCGCGTACTAAATTCAGGGTCGCAGAAGAAGTGTGATAAACCTTGACTAGGCGTGCGGGATCTGGAGTGCGCGCTGATTCAGTGAATTCCAAATCATTAACGGCATCGCCGCGATATGCGGGAAGTGTTACTTCGCCACGTTTTTCAAAATCATTACTTCTCGGCTTTGCAAATTGCCCTGCCATGCGACCGACCTTGATAACGGGAAGGCTCGCACCGTATTGGAGCACTGCGGCCATTTGAAGAATGGTCTTGATGCGATTGCGAATCGAATCCGCTGTTGCTGCCGCAAATGTCTCGGCGCAATCACCGCCTTGTAACCAGAAGGCCTTGCCATCTGCTGCTTCGGCGATGCGCGCTTTTAAATTGTCGCACTCTCCAGCAAAGACCAATGGCGGCAGCGATTTAAGTTCGGCAACAGCTTTTTCTAGCGCCGCGGAATCAGGCCAAGCAGGTTGTTGGGCAGCAATCAACGATTTGTTGAAGAGCGCATCGATTGAGGGCTGCGAATTCATGGTCAGAGGCTACGCAAACGTCAGCTATTGGCGCAGACCAATTAGCCGAAGAAGACTTCTGCTTCTGCTAAGAGCGCAGGATCTACGGTCTTGAGCTTCTCTGTCGCTGATGCCAATGGCACACGAGCAATGTTGGTTCCGTGGAGCGCAACCATTTTGCCCCAATCACCGTCGTGAGCAGCGGTAATAGCATGAAGTCCGAATCGAGTAGCAAGAACGCGATCAAATGCGGTTGGGGTTCCGCCGCGTTGGATATGTCCAAGAATTGATGTGCGAGCTTCAGTTCCAGTTCGCTTCTCAATCTCTTTAGCAAGCCACTCACCAATTCCAGAGAGCTTTACATGGCCAAAAGCGTCGAGAGTCGAATCTTTGGTAATGAGATCCCCATCCTTAGGAAGAGCGCCCTCAGCAACAACGATGATTGGAGCGTAGGACTGTTCGAAACGTGATTCGACGTACTTACAGACTTTTTCAATATCAAATGGAACTTCTGGGATCAGGATGCATGAAGCTCCGCCCGCAAGTCCGGAGTGCAAAGCAATCCAACCAGCATGACGTCCCATAACTTCTACAATTAGCGCACGGTGATGTGATTCCGCTGTGGTGTGTAGGCGATCAATCGCTTCAACAGCGATATTTACTGAAGTATCAAAACCAAATGTGTAATCTGTATTGTTGAGATCATTATCAATCGTCTTGGGAACACCGATAACTTTTACTCCCAGAGCATCAAGCTTTGTGGCAACTCCTAGAGTGTCTTCTCCACCGATAGCAATGAGTGCATCAACATTCATCTTGGCAAGATTTTCTTTTATGCGCTCAACGCCATTTTCAATCTTGAATGGGTTGGTGCGTGAAGAACCAAGAATCGTTCCGCCGCGAGGCAAGATTCCACGTGTAGCCGCGATGTTGAGCGGCATTGTTAATCCTTCGAGTGGCCCTTTCCATCCATCACGGAATCCAATGAATTCGTAGCCGTATTCCTTCTCGCCTTTGCGAACGACCGCACGAATAACTGCATTGAGTCCTGGGCAATCTCCGCCACCAGTTAGCACACCGAAACGCATATGAATAAATCTCCGATTAGGTTATGGAATGTGGGTCAACTTTGACCTGCGCAGAGTCTACCGCATCACGATTTTGAACTCGATTTTGTGAACTTGGCGGGTCAACGTGTGACAGTTATACCTTTTCCAATGACAACAATGCCGCCTTGTGAGACGGTGAATCGTTCACGATCACGCTCTATATCAAAACCGATTGAAGCACCTGGTTCTACAACAACGTTCTTATCCAATATTGCATTCTTGATCTTTGCATTCTCTCCAATTTTCACAGAAGGCATTAAGACTGAATTTTCGACGACCGAGTCCCGTCCCGCATAGACATCGTATGACGCGACGGTACGTCGTAATTCACCACCAGAGATGATGGATCCAGCACCTACGACCGAATCAAAAGCTATGCCACGTTCTGAGAATTTAGCTGGTGGTAGTGATGGTGGATTCGTGAGTATCGGCCATTGGCGGTTATATAGATTGAAAATCGGTAGTGGCGATATTAAATCCATATGTGCATCAAAATAAGAATCTATTGAACCTACATCACGCCAATAACCTTTATCGCGTTCGGTCTCTCCTGGAACCTCGTTATGTGCAAAGTCATAAACTTTTGCAATTCCAGCTTTTGTCATCGCCGGGATGATATTTCCGCCAATGTCATGGCGGCTATCAGCATCTTCAGAATCAAGAATGAGCGCTTCTTCCATCGCATCTCGTCTAAAAATGTAATTACCCATTGAAACTAGAGCAAGATCTGGATGGCCTGGCATCGCGGGAGGATCTGCTGGCTTTTCATGGAAGGCTTTAATGGTAATTCCATCATCGGCTAATTCAATTACACCAAATTCAGATGCTTCGCTGCGCTTCACTCTAATTGCAGCGACTGTAACTCCTGCACCAGTTTGTAGATGTTGTTGGTACATCTGATCAGGATTCATACGATAAACGTGGTCTGCTCCGAAGACGATTACATGTTTTGGATTCTCATCATGGATGAGGTTGAAATTCTGCAAGATTGCATCAGCACTTCCGGTGTACCAGCGTGGTCCCAAGCGTTGTTGGGCAGGAACCGGGGTTATGTAATTGCCAAGTAGATTAGACATGCGCCATGTCGTAGTGATGTGGCGATCAAGTGAATGAGATTTATATTGAGTAAGAACGGCAATCCGTAAAAATCCTGCATTAACGAGATTTGAGAGTACAAAATCAACAAGACGATAAGAGCCACCAAATGGAACTGCAGGCTTTGCACGATCTGCTGTGAGCGGCATGAGGCGCTTACCTTCACCACCAGCAAGCACAATTCCTAGTGGAAGATCTAAGCGCGCCATGCCCTAACGATACTCTTGGTGTGTGAGTAATAAGAAGGTCACGGTAGGCATGATTACCAAGGAATGGCCACCTCACATTTATGGTGGCGCGGGAGTACATGTTTCTAATCTGGTGAGCGCGCTGAGCGTAAATCCCGAGATTTCTACAGAAGTTCACTGCTTTGGACCCAAGCGCAGCGATGCCTTCAGTTACGAAGTTGGTGGAGAGTTAACAAAAATTAACCCGGCGCTGCAAGCGCTCCTGATTGATAGCGACATTGCCGTTCAACTCAATCGCGTCAACGTCGCCCATTCTCATACCTGGTACGCGAATTTGGCGGGCTATCTTGCCTCAAAGATTTTTAGCATTCCCCACGTTGTTACTGCCCACTCTCTCGAGCCTCTTCGTCCATGGAAAGCAGAGCAACTTGGGGGCGGCTACCAGATCTCTTCATGGGTTGAGAAGCTTGCCTACGAAAATGCGAACGCAATCATTGCGGTAAGCGAAGGTATGAAAAAAGATGTTCTGTCTGCATATCCCAACATTGACGCTAGTCGTGTTCATGTAATCCTTAATGGAATCAACACAACGAGATTTGCTCCTAACGTTGATCTTGCACCTATAGAGAAATATGGAATCAAAGGTCCTTTTGCTCTCTTTGTTGGTCGCATCACTCGGCAGAAAGGTCTGGCACATTTACTACGAGCTTGGCGTCAAGTTTCGCCGCAATATTCCCTGGTGCTGGCTGCTGGTAGTCCTGATGAGCCTGCGATCGGCGCAGAAGTTGAATCACTTATTGAAGAGCTTTCGGGTGAACGTGGAAATGTCGTTTGGATAAAAGATATGTTGCCTCATGAAGAGCTCACATCGTTACTGACTCACGCACAGGCATTTCTCTGTCCTTCAATCTATGAACCACTTGGAATAGTTAATCTTGAGGCGATGGCCTGCGAAACCGCAGTAGTGGCCTCCAAAGTTGGTGGAATTCCTGAGGTAGTTGTAGATGGAGAGACTGGATTACTTGTTGATTATGTGGACAATCGCGAATTATTTGAAAGTAATTTCGCTGCTGCGATTAATCAAGTGATGTCCGATACATCGCTAGCAAATAAACTGGGTAAAGCGGGACGAATTCGTGCAGTTGCGGATTTTGGATGGGATAAGGTTGCGACAACAACCATCGATCTATATCGGAGTTTGATCTAATCAATGTCACGTAAAGGATGGGCGCTCTTTGCGCTCGTAGGTGTGCTGTGGGGCGTTCCGTATCTATTTATGAAAGTTGCGGTCGAGGAGTTATCCACCCCGGTCATTGTCTTCTCTCGACTCCTTATTGGCGCAGCAGTGTTGGTTCCTCTAGCGCTCTATGAGAAAACACTTCGACCAGCGCTCAAGTATTGGAAATACATCGCTCTATACGCCGTAGCAGAAATGGTCATCCCCTGGACCCTCATTACAAATGCACAGAAAGATCTATCTTCGGGCGTCGTGGCACTTCTTGTCGCAACTGTTCCAATTTGGGCGACTCTATTTGCTCATCACACGGGTGATTCAACTGCAGCTCATCGCACCCGTATTTTTGGGATTGCACTTGGGTTAATTGGAATTGTCTTCCTTGTTGGAATTGAAACTCTAAACGACTTCGGAAATATGCGAGCCCTAATTCAAGTTCTCATTGCTTCAGCTTCATATGCCTATGCAGTAAACATGATCACGCGTAAAGCGCCCGAAACTTCCGGCGTTGCCATCAATGGAATTGCGATGGCGCTATCCACCGTAATCTTTGCACCATTCGCACTCACACATCTTCCAACAAAGACTCCCTCTAGTGAGGCGATACTTGCCACTATTGGCCTAGGCGTTATCTGTACTGCCTTTGCGTTCTGGGTCTTCTTCATTGTCTTAAAAGAAATTGGCGCTGCTCGAGCCTCACTCGTTGTTTATCCCAATACCGCAGTTGCGGTTGTGCTCGGCATCTTCTTGCTTGATGAACAACTGACTCTTGCCATTGCGATTGGGCTTCCTATGGTTTTGCTGGGCTCATACTTTGCAAGTCGCAAGCCCTCAGCTCCAGTTATTGCTGGGTAAAACCTAGCTTCGAGAGAGCCTTTGCATCACTCTGCCAATTTGGCATGACTTTGACGTGAAGTCCCAAGAAAATCTTGCCTTTGAGTTTCTTTTCAATCTCACTTCGAGCTGCAATTCCAACGCTCTTAAGTCGCTCCCCTTTTGCTCCAATGATGATTGCTTTCTGGCTATCGCGCTCGACAATGATTGATGCATGGATGTCAAAGAATGGTCGTTCACCTTCGACGCGCTTCTCTCTCTCAGAAATTTCATCAATCATGACTGCAATGGAGTGAGGAACTTCTTCAAATACATCTTCGATCGCAGCTTCTCGAATCAGATCCGCAATTTGTGTCGTGAGCTCCTGATCGGAGGTCATGTCTGCTGGATAAAACGGCGGTGAATCGGGTGCATATTTAGCGAGAAGATCAATGAGGAGTTGGACTTGGTCATCGGTCTTGGCAGATAAAGGGACTATGTCATCCCATTGAAATCCTGCATCGGTCGCTAATTTGCTGGCCGCCATCAGTTGTTCTGGCATCTCGCTCTTCTTAGCCATATCAATCATCGTAATTGCGCAGATTTTCTTCGCTGATTTATGTCCAGCAATCTCTTTTGCTATGTACAAATCTCCCGCACCAATGGCTTCGACCGCCGGAATGCAGAGCACGATGGAATCCACCGAATCCATATTCTCACTCACCATAGTGTTAAGAGCGCCACCTAGAAGTGTTTTCGGCTTATGTACCCCAGGGGTATCAACGACAACAAGTTGGAAGCCAGGTCTTGTGACGATGCCGCGAATTGCGGTACGAGTGGTGTTTGGATGATGAGAAGTAATGACTACTTTTTCGCCAACGAGTGCGTTCACTAGCGTTGATTTGCCGGTATTAGGGCGGCCCACAATTGCAACGAACGCTGATTTATGTGTCATCAGCGCTAAGAGTACCTGTACTTTGAGAACTCACAGGCAACAACAATTCCAATGCATCTGATACAGAGGTCACGATTTCAGCGCAACGTTCCCCGATCAAGCGATGGCAACCATCACTCGAAGGAGAGGTAATCGGACCAGGAACTGCCATAACAATACGTAAAATTTCTGCAGCATCGCGTGCGGTTCGAAGCGACCCACTCCTAAATGCCGCTTCCACCACGATTGTTCCAAGTGAAAGCGCTGCGATTAACCGATTGCGGGTGAGAAATCTTTCGGGACGAGCACGAACATGTGGCATGACTTCTGAGATTAAGGCGCCTGATTCTTGAATCTCAGCGAAGAGCTTCTCGTTACCTGATGGGTAATTCACGCAAACTCCTGAAGCGAGAACAGCACACGTCACACCTTCAGCAGCGATCGAACCCCGGTGTGCATGCGTATCAATTCCATATGCGCCACCACTGATGACAGCCCACTCTCGGTCAGCAAAACCTGAAGCGAATTCACTGGCAACTCGTGCTCCATATGTAGTGGGATTTCTCGTTCCAACAATTGCGACCGCTTTTGTTGGCAGTGCGCGTCCTTTGACGATGAGCCCAAATGGTGGAGCCAGCAGATCGTTGAGAAGTGGCGGCCACTCAGGTGAATCAGGAGTGAGAAATCTAGCTCCCACAGATTCAATTTCACTATGTAATTTCTCTGCGTGATCTGCGAGTAAGAGCTCCTTTATGCGTAGCGCCGATTTCTTCTCCTTGTCGTAAGCGCCACTTTCTAGGCGATCAACGAGTCCTTCTGCGCCAAACTTCACACATTCCTCGCTCCAAAAAGTTGATCCTCCCTCTATGGCGTTGAAGAGTCGGAGTCGTACATCAATGCTCATGCCACTCGCTCTGCATTGGATCGAAGATTCAATGCCGCCTCTAATTCATTTAATGTGGGCACGGTTACGCCTTTGAGATCTGCGATAGTCCACGAAAGTCGCAAGAGTTTGTGGAATCCCCGCGCAGTGATCTCCTCTTTATCCATGAGAGTATGTAGAGCGCTCATCGCTTTTGAATCAGCTCGGAATCGATTGCGTAATTGATCAGAAGGAATCTGGGAATTCAACGTGAAACCTAAGCCAGTAAATCTCTCTGCAGCTACGTGACGCCCCTTGATAACGCGAGCTCTCATTGCAGCGCTAGCTTCTCGTGGTTCAGATTGTGCCAACGCGGCTCTGGTTGGATTTTCAACGGTTAGCCGTAGATCAATGCGATCGAGAAGCGGTCCCGAAAGTCGATTGAGATATCGTCTAACTTGGATAGAAGAACATTGACAGCCTCTACCTTTTCCCGTGAATCGCCCACACGGACATGGATTAGCAGCTAGGGCCAAGATAAATCTTGCTGGAAATCGCGTGCTGCCTACTGCACGAGTGATCTCAATTGATCCAGATTCCAGAGGTTGTCGCAGTGCATCCAAAATTCCTGTGGCGCATTCAGGAGCTTCATCAATGAATAGCACGCCGTTATGCGCTAGAGAGCAAGCCCCAGGTCGAATCTGCTTAGTTCCTCCGCCCACCATTCCCACTGTTGTTGTGGTGTGATGTGGAGCTACAAAAGGTGGAGTTTTGAAATGTGATTGTTGTAGACGCTGTGTACCTGCAATGGAATGAATTGCGGCAACTTCTCTGGCTTGTAGATCATTCAATCGAGGCAAAATAGTTGGGATTCTCTCTGCCAACATCGTCTTACCAGTTCCTGGGGGTCCCATCATTAACAAGTGATGGCCACCTGTAGCGGCGATTTCGAGTCCGAACTTGGCATCTTCCTGTCCCGCAACTTCCGCGAAATCTAACTCGGTTACAACTTCTTCATGAGTCAGAAGTGGAATATCTCGTGGTTGAGTAGTCCCTGTTAGCAGCGCCAAGACTTCAATAAGACTGCTTGCAGCAGTAACCGAAATGTCAGATACCAGATTAGCTTCATGGAAATTCTGCTCTGGAACGATGGCACGCTTCATTCCATGCTTAGCTGCTGAGATCAACATCGGTAAGACCCCGCGCACAGGACGCAGTGCGCCATCTAATGAAAGTTCCCCAATCAATATAGTTTTATCAAAATTCTTCTGAGCTACCTGATCAGTCGCGCTCAATATTGCGATGCTGATAGGAAGATCAAAGCCCGATCCACTTTTCGGTAACCACGCAGGTGAGAGCGAAACCGTTACTTTGGTTTGAGGCCATCTCTTCCCTGAATTGTTGATTGCCGAACGAATGCGATCGCGAGATTCATTGAGTGCAGCATCTGGAAGGCCAAGCAGTTGATAGCCCGGCAAACCTTTCGATACATCCACTTCAATTTGAACTATCTCCCCTTCAAGGCCCGTGAGAGATACACCTTGCGTCGTGGCAAGGCTCATGCAATTCCACTTCGATAATCAATGGTGATTTCGCCTGATCGACCAAGTAACACACCAGATACATCAATTCGGTAAGGAGCGCCTAACTTTTGGTGAGTAGCGAGCCACGCTAACGCAAGCCTTTGAATGCGGTGAATTTTCACTTCCGAAATCGACTCTAAAGGATCGCCGAAAGACGCGCTGGTGCGGGTCTTCACCTCAACAAAGACAATCTCTTTTTCCGGCGAAAGAAGGACAATATCGAGCTCCCCTTCTTTGATTCGCCAATTTCGATCAAGGACTTTATAGCCACGATTTTCAAGGTATCGAGCAGTGAAGTCTTCCCCGATGTTTCCAGTTTGTGCTGCACGAGCGTTCAAAGCCATTGCGAGAGATTAAGTTGAGTTGCGATCTCTTTCTGAAGGATGGTTTAGAACTGTGAAGAAAGTTAGCTGTTGATAAGCGCAGCAATATTTGCATACGAACG
>DAOROE010000004.1:0-45550 GCA_035441345.1 Candidatus Nanopelagicaceae bacterium | reverse complement strand
CGCTCCGCAAGGATTAGACAAGTAATTCGTGCCGTGCATGTGCGTTCACCTTTATCGTTGGTGATTTCTACGTTGTAAGTACAGAGAGTCTTGCCAAGTGTCACAGCTGTTGCCACCGCCGTCACAATTCCTGATGTAGCAGATTTATGATGACTAGCGCTTACTTCAATTCCAACAATGCGGCGCGTAACTCCAGCATGTAGATGAGTTCCAACTGAGCCGAGACTCTCTGCGAGAACAACATTCGCCCCGCCGTGGAGTAAGCCAAAAGGCTGGGTGTTACCTTCAACGGGCATCGTTCCTACGAGACGTTGTGGAGAGGCTTCGATGATTTCGATTCCCATCTTCTTATCGAGAGTGCCACGGCCACGTTCATTTAAAATCTGCATGAAGTCTGTCATGCGGGCAATTGTAGGTGGCAATGCCTAAGATTGAGCGCGATGAAGAAGAAATTACTACTCCTTGATGGCCACTCTTTAGCCTATCGAGCCTTCTTCGCCCTGCCGGTAGAGAATTTCGCAACCTCTACAGGTCAACACACCAACGCGATCTATGGGTTCGCATCGATGATTATCAATCTCATTCGCGATGAGAAACCAACGCATATCGCAACTGCTTTTGATGTATCCCGGAAAACCTTCCGCAGTGAAAAGTTTCCAGAATATAAAGCAAATCGCGCTGCAACTCCCGATGAGTTTCGATCTCAGATTTCATATATCAATGAGCTACTCGATGCCTTTCGAATTCCGCATTTCGAACTGGAGGGATTTGAAGCCGATGATGTCATTGCAACCTTTGTCAGCCAATTTAAGGACGAAGGCGAAATCGTTATCTGTACTGGTGATCGAGATTCCTTCCAACTTGTTTCCGCGGGTGTAACGGTTCTCTATCCCAAGAAAGGCGTTACTGAATTAGCGCGCATGACGCCTGAAGCCGTCCTGGAAAAATATGGTTTAACTCCAGAGCAGTACCCTGATTTTGCAGCTTTGCGAGGTGACCCAAGCGATAACCTGCCATCGATTCCCGGCGTAGGCGAGAAGACTGCAACCAAGTGGATACAAGAATTTGGAAACTTGAAATCGCTGGTGGCAAAGGTTGACACAGTTCCTGGTAAGGCAGGAGAGGCGTTACGTAATTCGCTCGCCGCAGTTCTTACAAATCGCGAACTCACTCAACTTCGCCATGATGTACCGCTCCACCCTGAGTTTTCAGAGTTGGAATGGAAAGGAATAGATAAATCTCATCTCAACCAACTCTTTGAGAAACTCGAGATCAAGGCGCTAAAGGAGCGAATCAAAGCGCTCTCAGGTGATGAACCTGAAGTTATCGATGTTGATTCATCGATAACGGTAACGGAAGTTAATGCCAAGGAATTCACTACTTTATTAAAGAAAAATGCATCTCTTATTCCAATTGTTCTTTCAGAAAACTCAGTCGCCGTATGCTTTGAAGCTGGCCACGTCGTAACCACCAATCTTGAAGCGGTCAAAGTTGATTTACTCAGCACAAAAAACTGGCTGATTCATGGCGCTAAACGCGCTATCCGTAATGAAATTTTTGAGAAGGTTTCTGTCGATACTGAAGTGGCGGCCTATCTTCTCAATCCTGGTTCTCGAGAGATTGAACTCAATGACGTCATCAGGAAATATCTGGGGATTGAAATTGCAGCGTCGGGCGGAGACTTGTTCTCCGAGGATTGGACCCCAGTTTCGGCTGGACATCTCGCACAAGTGTGGGAGATCTTGGAGAAAGAACTTGAGGTACATAACGCGCTCAAGCTTTATAAGGAGATCGAAATACCAACCATGGAGATTCTTGCGACCATGGAGCGAATAGGAATCGGTGTAGATCGTAAGAAACTTGAGGAGTTGCGTAATTTCTTTGAATCCGAAGAGAGCTCATCCATTAAGTCCGCCTATCAGGCAGTCGGGCATGAATTTAACGTCGCTTCGCCCAAGCAACTACAAACAGTGCTCTTTGAGGAATTGAAATTACCTAAGACAAAGCGCATCAAGACGGGCTTTAGCACCGATGCCGAATCTCTTGAGTGGTTGTTCTCCACAACACAGCACCCTGTTCTAGAAGCCCTGCTTCGTATCCGTGAAGTTAGTAAATTGCGCACCACAATTGAGGGACTACTTAGCGCGATTGCATCCGATGAACGAATTCATACGACTTTCCAACAAACAACCACAGCAACCGGCCGACTCTCATCTACTGAACCAAACTTGCAAAACATTCCGATTCGCACCGATGAAGGACGAAGAATCCGCGATTGCTTTGTCGCTCAATCTCCATTTGTTGACCTACTTACTGCTGACTACAGCCAGATCGAAATGCGCATCATGGCGCACTTATCTGATGATAAAGAGTTACTCGAGGCATTTCGTTCTGGAGAAGATCTCCACTCAACAGTTGCTTCTCAAGTATTTGGCGTCAAAGTTTCTGATGTTGATGCGGACATGCGCCGTCAGATTAAAGCAATGTCATATGGATTGGCTTATGGGCTCTCCTCCTACGGACTAGCCCAACAACTTGATATCTCACCTACTGATGCAAGTATCTTGATGGGCAAGTACTTTGAACGTTTTGGTGGCATTCAGATCTACTTGAAGGAAGTAGTTCGAGTCGCGCGTGAAAATGGCTACACAGAAACAATCTTGGGCCGCAGGAGATATTTGCCTGATCTCACCCATGAAAATCGCCAACGACGCGAAGTTGCAGAGCGCATGGCGCTCAATGCTCCTATCCAAGGTTCTGCTGCTGACATCATCAAAGTTGCGATGCTCAATGTCGAAAGTGCAATCAAGAGAGAGAAGTTGAGCTCTCGCCTCCTGCTTCAAGTTCATGATGAATTGATCTTTGAAGTTGCGGCGGGGGAGCACGAGAAGTTGGAAGTACTGGTGCGACGGGAGATGGGAAGCGCTTATCCGCTCAAAGCCCCGCTTGATGTAAATATCGGATTTGGGAAGAGTTGGGATCTGGCTGCGCATTAGCGCCAAATTGACCATTAAGCGCAGAGGTAAGTAGCCTTACGCTCCTCGCTCAGGCAACCTGTTCATCCTCAGACCTAGTAGGACGTGCCCAACTTCGGTTGGAGTCGGACCTGGTGCGTGCCCTACTAGAACATTTCCCCACGGAGTACCTTGTCAACTCAAATTTCCTTAAACGATATTGGATCAGCAGAAGATTTTCTTGCCGCAATCGAAGGCACAATCAAAAACTTTAACGATGGAGATTTAGTATCTGGCGTCGTTGTCCAGGTTGATCGCGATGAAGTCCTTCTCGATATTGGTTACAAAACAGAAGGTGTAATTCCAGCCCGCGAACTCTCTATCCGTCACGATCTTGATCCAAGCGAATTGGTCAAAGTTGGCGATCGCGTAGAAGCACTAGTTCTTCAGAAAGAAGATAAAGAAGGACGTCTCATCCTCTCCAAGAAGCGCGCCCAATACGAAAAGGCGTGGGGAGAGATTGAAGGCAAGAAAGAACGTGACGAAGTTGTCACCGGAACTGTTATTGAAGTTGTGAAGGGCGGTCTCATCGTAGATATCGGTCTACGTGGATTCTTGCCAGCATCACTTGTTGAAATGCGCCGCGTTCGCGACCTCTCTCCTTACATTGGAAAGCAGGTTGAGGCGCGCATCATCGAACTGGATAAGAACCGCAACAATGTGGTTCTTTCACGTCGCGCATATCTCGAGCAAACACAATCCGAATCACGCACAACTTTCCTCAACCAACTCCAAAAGGGTCAGGTTCGTGAGGGTGTTGTCTCATCCATCGTTAATTTCGGCGCATTCGTCGATCTCGGTGGAGTAGATGGACTTGTGCACGTATCTGAACTTTCATGGAAGCACATTGATCACCCAGGTGAAGTTGTTGCTGTCGGTGACGAAGTGACTGTTGAAGTTCTCGAAGTAGATTTCGAGCGCGAACGCGTCTCGCTTTCTTTGAAGGCTACTCAAGAAGATCCATGGCAGGCATTTGCTCGTACTCACACCATCAACCAAGTCGTTCCTGGTGAAGTCACCAAGCTGGTTCCATTCGGCGCATTTATCCGGGTATTTGATGGAATTGAAGGCCTCGTTCATATCTCTGAACTCGCAGAGCGCCATGTTGAAATTCCTGAACAGGTTGTCCAAGTTGGCGACCAACTCTTCGTAAAGATCATCGATATCGATCTTGAGCGTCGTCGTATCTCGCTTTCATTGAAGCAAGCTAACGAAGGTCATGATGTCGCAGTCGAAGCATTCGACCCAACTCAATATGGAATGCCTGCTCGTTATGATGAAAATGGAAACTTCATCTATCCAGAAGGTTTTGATCCACAAACCCAAGAGTGGAAGCCTGGATATGAATCACAGCGTGAAGAGTGGGAGCGTCAATACGCTGAAGCTCAAGCCCGTTTCCTTGCACATAAGAAGCAGAAAGCTGAAGCACAAGCAGCAGATGCTGCCGCTGCAGCAACGGTGCAACCAGACGCTGAGTAAGGTTGCTTAAGCAAAAATTCTGGGCCTCGGTAAACGGGGCCCAGTTTGTTTTTTCTAGATAGGCTGAAGGAATGTTGAAAGTAGCGCTCACAGGTGGAATCGGCTCAGGCAAGAGCACGGTTGCTGATTTCCTGGATGAACTTGGCGCATATGTCATCGATTCAGATCAATTAGCTCGCGAGGTAGTGGAGCGCGGTACTTCTGGTTATGAAGCGGTACTCGCAGCATTTGGGGATGGAATCCTTACTGATGGAGAAATCGATCGGGCCAAACTCGCAGAAATCGTCTTTAAAGATGCCACAGCGCGAGCCACATTGGAATCGATTATTCATCCTTTAGTTCGTGATGCTGCTGAAAAGATGGTGAAGAGCCTTCCTGCTGACGCAGTAGTGATAAACCAAATTCCACTCTTAGTTGAAACGGATGGGGCGAAGCGCTTTGATTTTGTCATAACCGTCTCCGCTGATGAAGATATTAGACGTAGACGGCTTATTGAACGCGGCATGAAGGATTACGAGATCACAAAGCGCTTAGCGGCCCAGGTCAATGATGCTGCCCGTGAAGCCATCGCTCACTCCGTCATCAGAAATAACGGCTCCATTGATGAGCTGCGCCAAGTCGTTGAAGAGCTCTGGCGTCTTGAATTACTGCCGCGAAGTGCAGAGCAATGACCAGAGCCGTTACCTCAACTCCGCGCGCTGAACGACCATTTCAGGTCATTAGCGACTTCAAGCCTGCTGGAGATCAACCCGATGCTATTCGAGAGCTTACTGATCGAGTCAATCGCGGTGAAAAAGATATTGTCTTACTTGGTGCAACCGGTACCGGAAAATCAGCCACGACTGCTTGGCTCATTGAACAAGTTCAGCGTCCAACCCTCGTTCTCGCTCCAAACAAAACTCTTGCAGCCCAGCTTGCCAATGAATTTAAAGAATTACTTCCCAATAACGCAGTCGAATATTTTGTTTCCTATTACGACTATTACCAACCTGAGGCTTATGTCCCACAGACCGATACCTTTATTGAGAAGGACTCCTCAGTTAACTCAGAGGTCGAGCGCCTACGCTATTCCGCAACTTATTCCTTATTAACGAGACGCGATGTTGTGGTTGTTGCGACAGTCTCATGTATCTACGGCTTAGGAACACCACAGGAATACATAGATCGGATGATTCACATCAATGTCGGAGATTCCATTGACCGAAATGTTCTTCTCCGTCGCTTTGTTGATATTCAGTACAAACGCAATGACATGGCATTTGAACGTGGAACATTTCGAGTGCGCGGCGATACTGTTGAGATTATCCCGGTCTATGAAGAGCTTGCCATCCGGATTGAGATGTTTGGTGATGAGATTGAACGACTCACAACTCTTCATCCACTTACGGGAGAGATTGTCAGCGATGTAAAAGAAGTATTTATCTTCCCAGCCACCCACTACTCCGCTGGTCCTGAGACTATGAAGCGGGCTATTTCGGATATTGAAGACGAACTCGCAATTCGACTCAAAGAGCTAGAAAAACAGAATAAGCTGCTCGAGGCTCAGCGCCTTCGAATGCGAACGCAATTTGATATCGAAATGATGCTCCAACTCGGTTTTTGCTCTGGAATCGAGAATTACTCACGCCATATTGACGGTCGCGCTCAAGGTTCACCCCCTAACTGCTTACTCGATTATTTCCCCGAAGATTTCTTATGTGTTATTGATGAATCACATATAACAGTGCCTCAAATTGGAGCGATGTATGAGGGCGATGCGTCACGAAAGCGGACTCTCGTCGAACATGGATTTCGCCTTCCCAGCGCTCTTGATAACCGCCCTTTAACTTTCAATGAATTCCTCGAACGCACCCCTCAGAAGGTTTATCTCTCAGCAACACCTGGGCCATATGAGATGGAGAAGACAGGAGGGGAGTTTGTCGAGCAAGTTATTCGCCCAACCGGATTAGTTGATCCAAAGATCGTTCTCAAACCCATTAAGAATCAAATCGATGACTTGATGACTGAAATCAGAATTCGCGCGGAAAAGAATGAGCGCACTCTTGTCACTACTCTCACCAAGAAGATGGCAGAAGATCTCACAGACTTCTTTACTGATGCGGGTATTCGGGTCCGCTATCTCCATTCTGAAGTTGATACCTTGCGCCGCGTTGAGCTACTTCGAGAACTACGTATGGGTGAATATGACGTCCTCATCGGAATCAATTTACTGCGCGAGGGTCTGGACTTACCTGAGGTATCACTCGTTGCAATTTTAGATGCTGATAAAGAAGGTTTCTTGCGTTCTACGCGCTCACTTATTCAAACTATTGGTCGCGCTGCTCGTAACGTATCGGGTGAAGTTCATATGTACGCGGATAATCTCACTGACTCAATGACTCGAGCTATTGATGAGACAAATCGCCGCCGTGCTAAGCAGATTGCATATAACGAAGCTCATGGACTTGACCCACAACCGCTACGAAAGAAGATCGCCGATATAACTGACCTCATCGCTCAAGAAAGTGATGACACGACTGCTTTACTCGCGGGCACTAAGAAGCGAGCCATCACGGAAACCCCGGTTGGCGTGCATGCGAAATCGCTCGTAGCCTTGCCCCGTACCGAACTCCTTGGACTCATCGATTCACTGACTGAACAGATGCGTAATGCTGCTGCGGAACTTCATTTTGAATTAGCAGCTCGACTTCGTGATGAAATCAAGGAGCTCAAGAGAGAGTTGCGTGCAATGGAAGAAGCGGGGATGTAATGAGCGCTGATCGTCTCATCGTCCGTGGCGCGCGCGAACATAATCTCAAGAATGTCTCTCTTGATCTGCCGCGTAACGCGATGATCGTATTCACAGGACTTTCAGGTTCCGGTAAGTCATCATTGGCCTTCGACACAATCTTTGCTGAGGGGCAACGACGGTATGTTGAATCACTTTCGGCTTATGCCCGACAGTTCCTTGGTCAGATGGATAAACCTGATGTGGATTTCATTGAGGGGCTATCACCGGCAGTTTCGATTGACCAGAAATCTACTAACCGAAATCCGCGCTCCACAGTTGGAACGATCACTGAGGTGTATGACTACCTTCGCCTGCTCTTTGCACGCGCAGGAAAACCACATTGCCCTAATTGCGGCAAAGCCATCACAAAGCAGACCCCACAGAACATTGTGGATCAAATTCTCGAACTACCCGCAGAGACAAAATTCCAAGTACTTGCCCCAATGATTCGTGCACGTAAAGGTGAGTTTGTTGATCTTTTTAAAGATCTCATCGCTCAAGGTTATTCACGCGCTCGCGTTGATGGAGTAACAGTTGCGCTCACAGATGCGCCAAAACTCAAGAAACAAGAGAAGCACACAATTGAAGTTGTGGTCGATCGCCTCACAGCTAAACCTGAGAGCAAGCAACGCCTGACTGATTCAATCGAGACTGCTCTCAAACTTGCAAGCGGTTTGGTGACTCTGGAATTTGTCGATGCGAAAGCAGGGGAGAAAGAGCGCACCTACAGTGAATTGCTTGCCTGCCATGATTGCGGACTTTCTTTCCAAGAAATGGAACCACGTTCCTTCTCATTTAATTCTCCTTTCGGCGCCTGCCCTGAATGCACGGGAATCGGATCAAAACTCGAAGTAGATGAAGAGTTGGTGATCCCAGATGATTCACTTTCTATCGAAGATGGAGCGATTGCGCCGTGGTCAGGTGGTCAATCTGCTGATTATTTTATGAATCTTTTGGAAGCCCTTGCCAGCGATGTGAAATTCTCTATGAAGACTCCCTGGGTGAAACTCTCTCAGAAAGCCAAAGATGCGATTCTCAATGGCTATGAGTATGAAGTTCACGTTCGATACAAGAATCGTTATGGTCGAGTTCGTAACTATTCCACTGGTTTTGAAGGTGTAATTCCCTTTGTAGAGCGGCGCCATTCAGAGACCGATAGTGATTACAGTCGTGAAAAGTACGAGGCGTACATGCGCGAAACTCCGTGTCCAGCATGTAAAGGTTCACGTCTTAAACCAGAGGTGTTAGCAGTAACCCTAGGCGAGAAGAACATCGCCGAAATTTGTGAGCTCTCTATCGAAGATTGTGCAAAGTTTCTCAAGGCTCTCAAACTTCCAGCTCGAGAAGCAAAGATTGCAGAGCGGGTAATGAAAGAGGTACACGCCCGCTTGGGATTCCTCCTTGATGTAGGTCTTGAGTACTTAACGCTTGCCCGCCCCGCTGCAACACTCTCCGGCGGTGAAGCGCAACGTATCCGCCTTGCCACTCAGATTGGTTCTGGATTGGTGGGCGTTCTTTATGTCCTTGATGAACCAAGCATCGGTTTACATCAGCGTGATAACAAGCGGCTGATAGAGACACTTACCCACTTACGCGATCTTGGAAACACATTGATTGTTGTGGAGCATGACGAAGAGACGATTCGAACTGCAGATTGGATTGTTGATATCGGACCTGGAGCCGGAGAGCATGGTGGAGAAATCGTGGTTTCGGGTGATTACGAAGCTCTGATCTCATCCAAGAAATCGATTACCGGCGCTTATATTTCCGGGCGATCCCAAATCGAAATCCCGAAGAAACGGCGTGCAATCAATCCGAAACGTAGCCTTGTTATCAAAGAAGCGAAGGAGAATAACCTCAAGAACCTAGATGTCACGATTCCATTGGGAGCCTTTGTCGCTGTCACGGGCGTAAGTGGTTCTGGTAAATCAACTCTCGTAAATGACATTTTGTACTCAGTTCTAGCAAACAAACTCAATGGTGCTCGCATCGTTCCTGGGCGTCATCGCACCATTACTGGAATAGATCATCTCGACAAAGTTGTTCATGTCGATCAATCACCAATCGGACGTACTCCACGCTCAAACCCTGCTACCTACACGGGAGTCTTTGACAAGATTCGGGCGCTCTTTGCAGAAACGAGTGAAGCAAAAGTGCGCGGCTACCAGCAAGGCCGGTTCTCATTTAACGTGAAAGGTGGTCGGTGCGAGAACTGTGCAGGTGATGGAACCATCACCATCGAGATGAACTTCTTGCCTGATGTGTATGTTCCATGCGAAGTCTGTCATGGAGCGCGATATAACCGCGAAACGCTTGAGGTCCACTACAAAGGCAAGACCATCGCTGAAGTTCTTGATATGCCGATTGAAAAAGCTACAGATTTCTTTGAATCGATTCCTGCAATTCATCGCTATCTCAAGACGCTCTGCGATGTGGGGCTGGGCTATGTTCGTCTTGGACAATCCGCACCCACGCTTTCAGGTGGAGAGGCGCAGCGCGTCAAACTGGCGACCGAACTGCAACGTCGTTCCACAGGCCGCACCATCTATGTTCTCGATGAACCCACAACTGGACTTCACTTTGAAGATGTAAGAAAACTCTTGGCTGTTCTGCAGAGATTGGTGGATACGGGCAACACCGTCGTCGTTATCGAACACAATATGGATGTTATTAAGTGTGCAGATTGGCTCCTTGATTTAGGGCCTGAAGGTGGTTCTGGCGGTGGAACTCTCGTTGCCGAAGGAACGCCAGAAAGCGTCGCAAAAGTAAAGAACAGCTATACCGGAAAGTTCCTGGCGGAATCGCTAAAGAAGTAGATATGGCAGATCCACTTTCGTATCGCCCTAGCAACATTCCAGATGAACCAGGTGTTTATCGTTTTTTCAATGAGAAGAATGAAGTTGTTTATGTAGGCAAAGCGCGCTCCCTTAAGAATCGTCTTAACTCATATTTTCAAAAGAATGTGGGGGAGAAGACCTATCGAATGATCCATGCCGCTAATCGCGTCGATTGGACCGTGGTGCGAACAGAAGTTGAAGCCTTACAGCTGGAGTTCACCTGGATTAAAGAGGAGAACCCAGCGTTCAATGTGCAATTCAAAGACGATAAGTCCTATCCCTATCTTGCGCTCACGATGGATGAAGAGTTCCCGCGGTTACTGATTACCCGCCGCGCAAAACGTAAAGGAGTGAAGTACTTCGGTCCCTTTGCTCACGCTTGGGCGCTGCGCTCGACCTTTGATGTACTACTCAAACTCTTTCCAGTGCGCTCCTGTTCCAACAGCAACTTCGAACGCGCTGCTCGCATTAAAAGGCCATGTTTGCTCGGCGATATTGGTAAGTGTGCAGCGCCATGTGTCGATCGAATCTCGGCCGACGATCATCGTGCGCTGGCTAAGCGACTTGAAGACTTTATGTCAGATGGAAACGCCGATATAACCGGAGAGTTGCGCGCTGAGATGGAGCGCGCAGCGGCAGCAGAAGAGTTTGAACGAGCTGGAAAATTACGCGATCAATTAGCAGCGCTAGAACGCGCCAGTGAATCAACAGATGCTGCAATTTCAGATTCCATATCCGCTGACTTCATTGCGCTTCACCAAGACATTACCCATGCTTCAGCCTCAATATTTCGAGTACGTTCCGGAAGAGTTATTGGTTCCAAATCCTGGATGATTGATCTTGCGAATTTGCCAGAAGAGACCTCACTCTTGGATGCGACTCTGAACCAGATATATCTTGAATTTGAACCTGCGAAGGAAATCTTGGTCAATCAGGATGTTGCGGAAGACTCCTTCGCTGAGTTTCTCTCGGAGCGTTTTGGAAAGAAGGTCACGATTCGTCGTCCGGAAAGAGGCGAGAAGAGTGAATTGCTCGATACAGTAAAAAGGAATGCGCATCATGCGCTCGTACAATTCTTGAGCAAGCGGGCAAATGATGCAGGCGTAAGTGGGCGAGCATTAGAGGATTTAGCGAGCGCTCTCAACTTAGATGAACTTCCGCTACGCATCGAATGTTTTGATATTTCCAACATTCAAGGTACTTCTGTCGTGGCATCGATGGTTGTATTCGAAGATGGCCAGGCTAAGAAGAGCGAATACCGTCGCTTTGGAATCGATGATAAAGAGAAATTTGACGACACTCGTGCCATGCATCATGTGATTACGCGACGCTTTAAGAGATATCTCGCGGAGAAAGATTTGGATTTAGTTGAGATCGAGATGAGTGGTGGTGAGAAGCCTAAGTTTGCATATCCACCGCAATTAGTCATTGTTGATGGCGGACGCGGTCAAGTTAATGCTGCAGCGCGAGCTTTTGCAGAGCTGGGTATTACTGATATCGCCCTTGTAGGTTTGGCGAAGAGATTGGAAGAGATTTGGTTCCCCGATCAGAGCTATCCCGTTATTTTGCCGCGACACAGCGAGGCGCTTTATCTTGTGCAGCGGATCCGTGATGAGGCGCATCGATTTGCCATCACTTTCCATCGCTCCAAGCGTTCACGCTTGATGTTGGAATCTCTCCTTGATGAAATTCCACATCTAGGTGAGGTCAGGCGACAAGCACTTCTTGACCACTTCGGTTCAGTCGCAGCGCTCAAGAAAGCCACAAATGATGAGATTGCTGCAGTCCCGGGCATAGGTCCCAAGAGCGCAGAAAGCATCGTCAGCGCTATAGCAGCCAGTGAAGTTCAGTATTCGGTTGATACCGCAACGGGAGAAATCATCGAGAATGCTTGATTTTTGCAATGCTTGACATGGCGAGGATGATTACCGCATGAACCGTGAAATTGTCGTCATCACTGGAATGAGCGGCGCGGGTCGATCGACAGTAGCGCATGCGATGGAAGATCATGGTTGGTATGTGATCGACAATCTTCCTCCATCGCTCCTTCTCTCTGTTTTTGATATGACAGAGCGCTCCGCGGACTCCATCGCTGTTGTGATTGATGTTCGAGGGCGCCAATTTTTCGACGATCTCAATCGTTCACTTGCTGAGCTTGCGGAACGGGGTATTTCTCGGAAGATTATCTTTGTTGACGCTGCTGATGATGTTCTTGTCAGGCGCTTTGAATCATCTCGTCGCCCTCACCCTCTTCAAGGAAATGACCGGATCGTTGATGGAATTGATCGTGAGCGAGAGAAGTTACGAGAGTTACGTTCTGGAGCTGACCTAGTTGTCGACTCTTCACAACTCAATGTTCACCAACTCGAGAAGAAGATAGCCGAACTCTTCTCTACGGATACATCAGCTTCTCTCAAAGTAAATATTCTCTCTTTTGGTTACAAGTTTGGGCTTCCTGTTGATGCCGATTTAGTGATGGATTGCAGGTTTATCCCAAATCCACATTGGAACCCTGAGCTTCGACCAAAGAATGGTTTAGATAAAGATGTTAGCGCTGCGGTTTTGGGAGCTGAGAATGTTGGGGAATTTCTTGATCGCTATGTCGCTCTCTTCCAGAGCATTGGCCAGGGATATTTCCGCGAGGGAAAGAAATTCATCACTCTTGCAATAGGTTGCACTGGAGGAAAGCATCGCAGCGTTGCTATCGCTGAGGAACTTGCTTCACGCATCAATGGCTCCAAGCTCGATACTGAACATTTTGTGTCGGCTCACGCCATACATCGAGATCTAGGTCGTGAACGTTGAGCGGACCACGTGTCGTCGCTTTAGGTGGCGGGCATGGATTAGCCGCTACTTTACGATCGCTCCGGAAACTCACCACCAATCTCACTGCGATTGTCACCGTTGCAGATAATGGTGGATCCAGTGGAAGACTTCGAGAAGAATTTAATTCCCTTCCGCCGGGCGATCTTCGAATGGCCCTTGCTGCGCTCTGCGCCGATGATGAATGGGGGCGTAGCTGGGCTGAGATTATGCAATATCGATTTACTTCGTCGGGAGAACTTAATGGTCATGCGCTAGGAAATTTACTTTTGACTGCGCTCTGGGATCGCGATGAAGATCCAGTTCAAGGTCTGGATCGAGTGGGCGCACTTTTGAAAGTTGTGGGACGCGTTCTGCCGATGGCGTTGGAACCGCTTGATATAGAAGGTGTATTTAAGACATGGGAGGGAACCCATGTTGTTCGTGGCCAGAAAGAAGTGGCAGTGGCAAAAGGAAGTTTGGAAAATCTCCGTTTAATTCCAGAAAATCCCACTCCGACACACGAAGGTCTTGCTGCTATTGCGAACGCCGATTACATAACTTTTGGTCCTGGTTCATGGTTCTCCAGCGTTCTACCTCATGTACTTGTAGCGCAACAGCGCAAGGCAATCGTTGAGTCTCGCGCCACAAAGGTCATCATTCTTAATCTCGATGCTGCGCCCCATATGAAAGGCGATGAATTAGCAGGAAGTTCCCCCGCAGACCATCTTCACGTGCTTCGAAGTTTTGCTCCTGATTTGGCCTGTGATATTGCGCTAGTCGATAGCGCAGTAGCCTCACAATCTGATGTATTGAGCGAGCTAGAACAACTTGTTTCTGGCATGGGAGGACGCGTTATTGTGGCCGATCTCGCATCACATCCCGGAAGTAATCACCATGATTCCGAGAAATTATTTTCTGCTTTCAGCCACATTTTCCAATGAGAGATGCTTAGATAATCCTCATGGCAATGACCGCGTCAGTTAAAGACGAACTTAGTCGCCTCTCTGTCTCCAAACCATGTTGCCGCAAGGCTGAAGTCTCGGCAATCCTGCGTTTTGCAGGCGGCCTCCACATCTCAGCCGGCAAGATCATGGTGGAGATTGAACTCGATACCGCTCAAGCTGCTCGACGGATTAGAAAAGATATTGCTGATGTGTATGGCCACGATTCTGACCTCGCTGTTATCAGCGCTGGGGGATTGCGAAAAGGTAGCCGTTATCTAGTTCGCGTTATCAAAGATGGCGATGCACTTGCCCGCCAAACAGGACTTGTTGATTCACATGGACGCCCTGTTCGCGGACTTCCACCTCAAGTTGTCTCTGCAGGAATCTGTGATGCTGAATCAGCATGGCGCGGCGCTTTTCTTGCTCATGGTTCACTCACAGAACCAGGTCGATCATCTGCTCTGGAAATTACCTGTCCCGGCCCCGAAGCAGCACTTGCTCTTGTTGGCGCTGCACGACGACTTGGAATCACCGCAAAGGCTCGCGAAGTTCGTGGAGTGGATCGCGTTGTCATTCGCGATGGAGATGCAATCGGAGTCTTACTCACAAGACTTGGCGCACATGAAAGTGTGATGGCCTGGGAAGAGCGAAGGATGCGTCGCGAAGTTCGTGCTACTGCAAATCGACTCGCAAATTTTGATGATGCAAATCTTCGACGTTCTGCACGTGCAGCTGTCGCAGCATCGGCGCGCGTACAACGCGCAATGGAAATTCTTGGTGACGATATTCCTGATCATCTTCGCGAAGCAGGGCAACTTCGTATCACTCATGGCCAAGCGAGTTTGGAAGAGCTCGGCTCTCTCTCATCTCCACCTATGACCAAGGATGCAATCGCAGGTCGTATTCGCCGCCTTCTCGCAATGGCAGATAAGCGGGCATCAGATCTCGGAATTCCTGATACTGAAGCGGGGCTCTCGCCCGATCTTCTCAATTAACGAAGCGCTCGATTCGCCTTACTGTATATATTCACTGATAAGATTCCACCAAGTCCACAAGGTCGTGGCAATATTTCTCAAGATATCGAATGGTGCGCATTTTTCTGTGTGCCGTATGGAGCGTGGTTATTGTGGTGAAGGTTGGAATTAATGGTTTTGGTCGTATCGGACGTAACTTCTTCCGTGCGGCATTAGCATCAAATGCAGATGTTGAGATTGTTGCAGTCAACGATCTCACCGATATCGAAACTCTCGCTCATCTTTTGAAGTATGACTCCATCTTGGGTCGCCTTAACCTTCCAGTAACCCATAACGAGAACTCCATAACTGTAGGTAACAAAACCTTCCGCGTCTTTGCAGAGAAGGACCCTGCAGCGCTTCCATGGGGATCGGTCGGAGCAGATATTGTTATTGAATCGACTGGTCGCTTCACCAAGGCATCTGACGCAGCAAAACATATGGTGGGCGGAGCGAAGAAAGTAGTGATTTCAGCGCCAGCCACCGATGAAGATGTGACTCTCGTTCTAGGCGTTAATGACTCTGCATATGACCCTGCAAAGCACAACATCATCTCCAACGCTTCGTGTACCACCAACTGTCTTGCTCCGATGGCAAAAGTGCTTCATGAAAACTTCGGCATTGTCCGCGGCTTCATGACAACTGTGCACGCCTACACCAACGACCAGGTCATTCTAGATTTCCCACATAAGGATCTCCGCCGCGCACGTGCTGCCGCAACAAACATCATCCCAACCTCAACGGGCGCTGCTAAAGCAATCGGCCTGGTACTGCCTGAGTTGAAGGGCAAGCTCGATGGTTACGCTCTTCGCGTTCCCGTCCCAACCGGTTCAGTCACCGACTTGACCGTAGAACTTGCAAAGGAAACAACTGCTGCAGAAATCAATGCAGCGATGAAGAAGGCTGCAGAAGGACCACTCAAGGGAATTCTCTATTACACAGAAGATCCAATTGTCTCTACCGATATCGTGACTGATTCACACTCATGCATCTTCGATGGGGGAATCACAAAAGTAATTGGAAACCAAGCAAAAGTTGCTGGCTGGTATGACAATGAATGGGGTTACTCCAACCGCCTTGTTGACCTCATGAAATTTATTGGGAAGAGCCTTTGATTTCAGCTGCAGTTA
The DNA here is from genome assembly GCA_035441345.1 of Candidatus Nanopelagicaceae bacterium. Taxonomy (GTDB): domain Bacteria; phylum Actinomycetota; class Actinomycetes; order Nanopelagicales; family Nanopelagicaceae; genus MAG-120802. Next base: position 29,558 of record DAOROE010000004.1, on the reverse strand, counting down.
AGGAGCTTTCCTCACTCGACTTTCGAGGTAAGCGAGTTCTACTCCGATGCGATCTCAACGTACCGCTCAAAGGTGAAGGATCAGATCGCGTCATTACAGATGATGGTCGAATTCGCGCATCACTTCCCACAATTAACGCACTTCTCGAAGGCGGTGCATCACTTGTTATCGCTGCCCATCTCGGCAGGCCAAAAGGTGAGCGAAAGCCTGAACTCTCGTTAGCTCCGATTGCGAAGCGGTTAGGTGAGTTACTTGGAAAAGAAGTTACCTTTGCAACCGACACCATAGGTTCATCGGCAGATTCGGCTGTTGCTTCACTTAAGAGCGGTGGAATCGTTCTGCTTGAGAATGTTCGTTACGAAGCAGCCGAAACCAGTAAAGATGGCTCAGAGCGAGAAGCGATGGCTAAAAAACTCGCCTCTTATGCCGATGTGTATGTAGGAGATGGCTTTGGCGCTGTGCATCGCAAACATGCCTCTGTCTATGAAGCGGCTCTCTCGCTTCCACATGCGGCTGGCAAATTAATTGCTGCAGAAGTTGATGTTCTACGTCGACTCACCGAGTCTCCCGAACGTCCGTATGGAGTTGTGCTCGGTGGCGCAAAAGTTTCCGACAAGATTGGTGTCATTACTAACTTGCTCGATAAAGTAAATATGTTGGCAATTGGCGGGGGAATGCTCTTCACTTTTCTTGCCGCTCAAGGCAAAGAGATTGGGACCTCTCTTGTTGAGGAGGACTCCATTCCACTGGTAAAGGATTTACTTTCTCGCGCCGAGAAGCTTGGCGTTAAAGTCCTGCTTCCCACAGATATTGTTGTTGCACCGGCTTTTGCAAATGAATCACCGAGCGTTGTTAGCGCAGATTCGATTCCAAGTAATCAGATGGGGCTAGATATCGGACCCGAAAGCGCGCGCGCTTTTGCCGCTGCTATCAAAGAGTGCAAGACGGTTTTCTGGAATGGACCAATGGGTGTCTTTGAATTCTCACATTTTGCAGCTGGTACAAAGGTAGTGGCTCAAGCCCTTACAGAAGTACCTGGCCTTTCCGTTGTCGGCGGTGGAGATTCCGCTGCTGCTGTCCGAGCGCTGGGATTCAACGATTCGCAATTTGGTTATATCTCAACTGGCGGGGGAGCATCGCTGGAATACCTTGAAGGTAAAGAACTTCCTGGCTTAACGGCCCTAAGATAAGAACTCGAATCTAGGAGAACTGATGTCACGCCGTCCGCTCATTGCTGGAAATTGGAAGATGAATCTCAATCATCTTGAGGCTATCGCTGTAACTCAAAAACTTGCTTATTCGCTCGAAGAGCGTGACTTCGATGCAGTTGACGTTGTCGTACTTCCACCGTTCACAGATCTTCGTTCGGTTCAAACTCTGGTTGATGGCGACCGACTGAAACTTAACTACGGCGCTCAAGATATCTCTCCCGAAAAATCTGGAGCTTTCACTGGCGATATCTCCGGCTCCATGTTGAAGAAGTTAGATTGCTCGTATGTCGTCGTAGGACACTCAGAGCGACGTGCCATTCATAAAGAAGATGATGCGTTAGTTAATAAGAAAATTCGTGCAGTGCTCGATAATGAGATGACCCCAATTTTCTGCATTGGTGAGGAACTTGCGATTCGTGAAGCTGGTACCCATGTCGAACATGTCCTCAATCAAGTCCGCGAAGGGCTCAAAGGTTTTCATAAACCTGAGTTGAAGAAAATTGTCTTTGCTTATGAACCAGTCTGGGCCATCGGAACAGGAAAGACTGCTACTCCAGAGGATGCTCAAGAAGTTTGCGCTGCAATCCGCAAAGAGATTGGGAAAATTGGCAGCGATGAAATCGCAGAAAATGCACGTATTCTGTATGGAGGTTCGGTGAAATCTGCAAATATCGTCGACATTATGAAACAGCCCGATGTTGATGGCGCTCTCGTCGGAGGTGCAAGCCTTGATCCAGAAGAATTCGCCCGAATCTGTAAGTTCCATCGCGTTCTCTAGGCTCACCTGCAGGGCGGATGCGGTAGCTAGCGCCCTCTTTCGGTAGTATTCCCCTCTCACAACGTCCCAAGGAGTTATTCGTGGCTTTAGCGCTCTCAATCCTGCTGGTTCTCACCAGCATCTTGATGATCCTGCTGGTTCTGCTTCATAAAGGTAAAGGCAGCGGCCTCTCTGATCTCTTTGGTGGTGGAATGTCATCCACATACGGCGGCTCATCAGTTGTAGAGAAGAATCTCGATCGCATCACTATCGTGGTTGGCGGTATCTGGTTTGCATCAATTATCGCTCTTGGTTTAGTTCTTAAATAATTCTTATCGCACGCATATAACGAAAGCTCAAAGGAGAAATTCATGGCAGGTGGAAGCGCAATCCGTGGCTCCCGTGTCGGCGCTGGCCCCATGGGCGAAGCCGAACGCGGCGAGGCAATTGCACGCTTTAGAGTTTCTTATTGGTGCCTCAATGGCCATGAAACCAAACCATCATTTGCCGAAGATGGAACTGTTGTAGTTCCTGATGAATGGGATTGCCCACGGTGTGGATTCCCAGCCGGTCGCGATAAAAACAACCCTCCTTCACCTATCAAGAACGAGCCTTACAAGACCCACTTGGCTTACGTGAAAGAGCGACGTACTGAAGCTGAAGCAAAGAAGATTTTGGAAGCGGCTTTGAAGAAACACCGCGGAGAAGACGAAGACTAAAGTTCTTTTGCTGCGGCAATTAGTTCTTTAATTCCCGCGCTCCGTTCTTTCAAGTGAAATCTCACTAACGGGTAATTACGCGCTGCGAGGGCCTCGTTATCGCCGAGCGCTTGTGCCATGACAAGTACTTCAAAACCATAGTCACGTCCATGAATGGGCCATCGGACATTTGTTGCGCCTGTGATCTGGATAAAGGAACCAACTTTTGGTCCACCTTTATGGAACTGTCCTGTGGAATGCAAGAAGCGTGGACCCCATCCAAAGGTTACGGGTTTCTTTCCTGCTTTCTCTAAAAGTTCTCGTAATTGCTTCACATCGTCATCGACCCCGCGATGAAGGTAAGCCATCAGCGCGATGTAACCATTGTGATGAGAGATTGCGCTATGTAAATAATCAGTCAACGACTGCGCCTTCGAATCAGAGAACACAGTAATAGCGCTGGTTTCAAAGGCTGGCTCAGGATTGTGAACTCCCTTTCCCTTCCAGCGTTCAAGAAGCGCGCCAGTCTTTTCTTTTGCCTCTGTCACGTTTGGTTGATTAAAAGGATCAACTTGCATTAAGTAGCCGAGAAGGGCTGTGACCCACTCCCAGAAAATAAATTGTTCGCCAAGTGAACCAATGACAGCAATCTCGCCTTGCTCATCAAAAGTAATAACCGGAAATATCTCACTCTTAGGTGATGAAGTAACAATCGGAAGAACGCCCTTCTCATCTTTGCCTGTCGACTCAGCGATGAGTTGCTCAATCCAATCGCTCAATCCGGGTAGCGTCGAACCAGCATCACAGAATCCTGTGTAAGCAAATGTGGGCTCCGCGAGAGTTGCAGCAACGCTCACCACCGTCGAATTAGGCAGAAGAAAAGTTTGAGCAGCTTCGTAGGCATCATCGATTAAGACTGAAACATCAACTCCTATCAACGCAGCTGGGGTAAGTCCAAATGCGCTGAGCGCACTAAATCGTCCACCAACATTGGGATCAGCGCTAATAACTCGAAGACCCGCAGCGCGCGATTCCTTATCTAGAGGAGAGTCTGGATCGGTAACGATCACAAGATGATTTTTCGGATCAAGGCCTTGGTGAAGAAGCTGGGCTACTGCTGCGCTTTTCTGCGAAGCAGTTTCGATTGTTGATCCAGATTTAGATCCAATGACGAAACACGTTTGAGAAAGATCGCGATCAAGAACTACCTTCACATGTTCGGGATCTGTGGAGTCAAGAACTGTGAGATTCTTTTTATAGACCGCAGCAATGACTTCGGGAGCGAGTGAGGATCCACCCATGCCGCAGAGAACAAAATCGGAATGCCCAATCTCTCGAGACCAAGCAGAGAGCGCATCTAAAGTCGGAAGCAATTCCCGTGAAGTCAGAGGCAGATCAATCCAATTCAATCGAATTGCGGCCTCGGCTTGAGCTGCGGGCCCCCACAGCGTTGCATCTTTTGCAGCTAACTTTGCGGTAATCGCATTAAGGGCGGAAACTTTCTCAGGCGAAGCAGAAAAACCTTTAATTCTGATCATTGACGCGAGGCAGCCTCAACAGCAGCGATTAGTTCAAGCCAAGGCTTGATAAATTTATCAATTCCTTCGTTCTCTAATTTTGTAGCAACTTCGTTGATATCAATTCCGATTGATGCGAGCTGATCAATTATCTGAAGAGAAGTTTCATAATGGCCAACGACAGTATTTCCTTTATACCTACCTTGATCGCGAACTGCTATCAGAGTTGGTTCTGGCATCGTGTTGACCGTAAGAGGTGCAACTAAGTCGATGACATATTGAGTGGGGTCATAAGCAGGATCCTTAACACCTGTTGATGCCCAAAGTGGACGCTGTATCGATGCTCCGGCACTTTCTAGCTTCTTCCATCTCTGTGAGCTAAGGACCTCTTCGAAGTGTTGATAGGCCAAGCGCGCATTAGCAATTGCTGCTTTACCTAGTAGCGAAGGTGCATCGCTATGGGAGTGAGATTTGAGTTGAGCATCAATCTCTGTATCAACGCGGCTAACGAAGAAGGAAGCCACAGAATGAATATCAGAGACGGGAAGTCCTTTGTTGTGGCGCTCTTCCAAACCAGTTATGAAGGCATCAAGTACCGCCTTGTAACGCTCAACCGAGAAGATGATTGTTACATTGACGCTAATACCTTCAGCGATCAAAGTACGAATTGCAGGTAACCCTTCTACGGTTGCAGGAACCTTAATCAAAACATTTGGTCGATTTACTTTGGCCCATAATTCACGCGCTTGCGAAACTGTCGTGGATGTATCACGCGCCAGTCGCGGATCTACTTCGATGCTTACTCGGCCGTCTACTCCGGCAGATCGTTCATACACCGGAATGAAGAGATCACATGCTTGAGCAACATCGGCAGTTGTGAGCTCGGTGATGATTGATTCTGCGTTATGTCCTTGGGCCGCAAGAGCTTTGAGATCATCAGAATAGAGTGATGATTGCGAGATTGAAGCGGAGAATATTGCTGGGTTAGTGGTCACGCCGACGACGTATTCCTCAGCTATGAGCGTCGCCAAGTTACGTGATTTTCCGTTAGGGATCATTCTCTCTCGCGATAAATCATCGAGCCAGATTGAAGTACCAGCTTCAGAAACTGACTTGAGAGTTGCGCTCATTGTGCTCGACTACGCCTTTGCCTTAGCAATAGATTCTTTAGCGGCGCTAACAATCTTCTCTGGGGTAAAACCAAATTCCTTGAAGAGAACAGGCGCTGATGCAGAAGCGCCAAAGTGTTCAAGCGAAACTGCGACTCCACAATCGCCGATGTACTCCCGCCATCCTTGAGCAATTCCAGCTTCGATGCTGACGCGCGCTTTAACCGAATTGGGGAGAATCGAATTTTTATAGGTAGCATCTTGAGCGTTAAACCACTCCAAGCATGGTGCACTTACGACGCGTGCAGAAATATTGTCGGCTCTCAGTAGTTCTGCGGCTTGGAGGGTAATACCAACTTCAGAACCTGTAGCAATCAAGATGACATCAGGATGCGCAACGTCATTGAGAGCATAAGCGCCTTTACTTACTCCTTGAGTTGAAGCGAATTTCGTTCGGTCAATAACGGGGAGATTTTGGCGTGACAGGAGAATTCCCACAGGTCTGCGCCGCAGAATTATTTCGCGCCATGCGGCAACAACTTCATTTGCATCTGCGGGGCGTACAACATCAAGATTAGGGATTGCGCGAAGTGCTGCGATGTGTTCTACCGGTTGATGAGTTGGACCATCTTCACCGAGTCCAATAGAGTCATGAGTCCAGACGTAAGTAACGGGAAGATTCATCAACGCTGAGAGACGGACTGCGCCGCGCATGTAATCGCTAAAGACGAGGAATGTGCCGCCGAAAGGTCGGATAAGTCCATGCAGCGCCATGCCATTGAGGATTGATCCCATTGCGTGTTCGCGAATTCCAAAGTGAACGATGCGACCGTAGGGATTGGCGCCCTTCATGGTGGAGGACTGTGGCAAGAAAGATCCGCCTTCTTCGATGGTTGTGTTATTGCTATCTGCGAGATCTGATGAACCGCCAAAGAGCTCCGGAAGCGAGCGAGCCAACGCATTGATTGTGTCGCCTGAGGCCTTACGAGTTGCCACCTCTTTATCAGGGCTAAATGAGGGGAGTGCGGAATCCCAATTACTTGGAAGTCCCTGTGTTGTTAAACGTTCAAGAAGAGCAGCGCGATCAGGTTGCTGAGATTTCCATTGTGCAAAATTCTTATTCCATTCATTTCGAAGTGATGCTCCACGTTCAGATATCTGGCGAACATGCTGCTCAACATCGGCAGGGAAGTAGAAGTCTTCAGCAGGAAGACCCAGCTCAACTTTTGTGGCAGCAACTTCATCAGCGCCAAGAGCTGAGCCATGAGATTTTGCTGTGTTGCGAGCCTTAGGTGCTGGCCAAGCAATGACAGTCTTAAGTCTAATCAGGGTTGGTTTATTAGTGACGGCGAGCGCTTCCTCCATTGCACGCTCCAGCGCTTCACGATCAACATCGCCGTTGGTCTGTGCATCAACATCGATGACATGCCAGCCATATGCACGATAGCGCGCACTCACATCTTCAGTGAATGCATAATGTGTATCGCCCTCGATAGAGATTCGGTTGTCATCGTAGATAACTTTTAAGTTTCCAAGTTCTTGTGTTCCAGCCAGAGATGATGCTTCAGTGCTGACGCCCTCTTGCAAATCACCATCGCTACAAATAACCCAGATATTGTGATCAAATGGACTTTGTCCTGCTGTGGTGTCTGGATCAAATAAACCACGTTCGTACCGCGCCGCCATTGCCATGCCCACTGCATTTGCAACGCCTTGTCCCAATGGGCCGGTAGTAGTTTCAACACCGGCGGTGTGTCCAAACTCTGGGTGACCTGGAGTCAGCGAACCCCACGTTCTAAATGCTTTGAGATCATCTAGTGATAATCCATACCCGCTAAAGAACAATTGGATGTAAAGCGTCAGTGATGAGTGTCCGCAAGACAAGATGAATCGATCGCGACCTAGCCATTGGGGATCACGTGGGTCATGGCGTAAAAATCTCTGAAATAACGTGTATGCCACAGGTGCGAGCGACATTGCAGTTCCTGGATGGCCATTACCAACTTTTTGGACTGCATCCATCGCAAGGGCGCGAGCGACAGCGACGGCTTTATCGTCCAGAGCGCTCCAGCTGACTTTCTGTGGATTCACTTTCTATCCCCTCCGCCGCGCGAGATTACCTGTAATAGCTAGATTCCATGCGAATAGCCACACGAGTACAGCGCCAACCAAATGTGCTCCAACGAGGATTTCGGGCAAGCCGGTGAAGTACTGGATATAGCCAATCGCTCCTTGGGCCAATGCGACGAGAAGGAAGGCCTGTGCCTTACGTCCCAAGACTCCTTTGACGGGTTCACTCTCACCAAGTTTGATGGCGATCAAAAGCGCGATGCTTACGCCGAGAAGGGCGATCACCAAATCAGCGTGAATCCATGACATCATCTTTGCATCGAGATTAAATCTCTCTGCCGTGGTATCTCCGGCGTGTGGTCCGCTTCCTGTCACGATTGTTCCCATCACGAGAACGGCAATTGTTAGAAGTAGATGTACCCACATTAGTTTTCTTACAAGTGGAATCGGTGCGAAGTCTGTTGGAGTTTTCTGATGCGCGCGTTGTCTGAGGGATAACGCACCAGCAATCAATACAATTGATAAGAGAAAGTGCGCTGCAACGGTGGCGGGATTGAGTCCGGTAAGAACGGTAATTCCTCCCAGCACGCCTTGTGCCAAGATTCCAATAATCTGGAAAGCGCCCATTTTTCGTAAGTGGCGTCGGCCTTGCTTAAGAATCACAAACATCAAGGCAAGCGCATTGAGAAGAAGTACAAAAGTCAGTAATCGATTACCAAATTCAATCCAGGCATGAAGTGGAGCTTCAGGTTGATCGGGAGTTGGTGTATATGAACCAGGTGTGCACTCGGGCCATGTTGAACATCCCAACCCAGAGCCTGTGATGCGAACTGCGCCGCCGGTCACCACAATCGCAGATTGGGTGAAGACCATGAGGGAGGAGAGGCGAAGTAGAGCTTTACTTGCTGAAATCGCCATAGGGCAGAGCCTAGGGTGCGCATCACCTCGGTGAAGTGGCGTCGCGCCATGAATTACGCAACAATTCCGTTGTGAAAACCCCGGTGAATTCTCTGGCCCCTTCTGAGGACCTCCGCACCCGTGACCAGGTCGCTCGCGCCATCCTCGAATCAGGGCCATCGACCGCCGTTGCTCTGGCAGAGAAATTACAACTCACCCCTGCAGGTATCCGACGACATTTAGATTCGCTCGTCGCGGAAGGAATTTTAGAAGAGCGCGAACCGCATATCCGCAGCACTCGTTCACGTGGACGCCCCTCCAAAGTATTTGTCATGAGCGACACTGGCCGGGAACGTTTCGAACATTCCTATGATGATCTTGCAGTTTCCGCGCTGAAGTACATCGCGGCAAATAGCGGCGAGCATTTAGTGACAGGCTTTGCACGACACCGAGCAGACGAGATCGTTCGACGTTCACAGTCAAGAGTTTCAAAAGCAAAGAATTCCATTTCTGGCCTCGCTGAATTTCTTAGCGAAGAGGGCTACGCTGCAAATACGCACGCGCACGGAATCGGCATCGAGTTATGCCAACATCATTGCCCCATCGCACACGTTGCGGCCGAATTTCCACAGCTATGTGAAGAGGAGACCGCTGCATTTTCAAAGATTCTCGGTACCCATGTCCAACGTTTAGCGACGATCGCGCATGGAGACGGAGTTTGCACCACATTCATTCCCCAGATCAGCAAAGATAAGAAGTTCGAACCTAAGAACGCCACCACGAAGAAGAGAAAGCTGAGCACACGATGAGTCAGACAGCGCATCCCGAACTAGAAGGTATTGGCAATTATGAATTCGGCTGGTCCGATAAGAATGATGCCGGTGCAAATGTAAAGCGCGGTCTCAATGAGGATGTTGTACGCGATATTTCTGCCAAGAAGAGTGAGCCGCAATGGATGCTCGACCTGCGCCTCAAAGGACTTTCACTCTTTGATAAGAAGCCACTTCCAAATTGGGGATCTGATCTCTCGGATATCAAGTTCGACACCATTAAGTATTTCGTTCGCTCCACTGAAAAGCAGGCGACATCGTGGGAAGAGCTTCCGGAAGATATTAAGAACACCTATGACCGCCTAGGCATCCCAGAAGCTGAAAAACAGCGCCTGGTTGCAGGAGTTGCTGCGCAATATGAATCTGAAGTTGTGTATCACTCAATCCGTGAGGATCTCGAGAAGCAAGGTGTGATCTTCCTTGATACCGACACTGGACTCCGTGAGCACGAAGATATTTTCAAAGAGTTCTTTGGATCTGTTATTCCAGTCGGCGATAACAAGTTTGCAGCGCTCAATACTGCGGTCTGGTCTGGTGGTTCGTTTGTTTATGTTCCAAAGGGCGTTCATGTAGAGATTCCACTTCAAGCATATTTCCGAATCAACACCGAGAATATGGGTCAATTTGAAAGAACTCTCATCATCGCTGATGAAGGCTCCTACGTTCACTATGTAGAGGGCTGCACCGCTCCGATTTATTCATCAGACTCGCTTCACTCTGCAGTCGTAGAGATCATCGTTCGCAAGAATGCGCGTGTTCGTTACACCACCATCCAGAACTGGTCCAACAACGTCTATAACTTAGTCACGAAGCGCGCAACATGTGCTGAAGGTGCGACCATGGAATGGATCGATGGCAACATCGGATCTAAGGTGACGATGAAATACCCAGCCGTTTTCATGATGGGTCCTCACTCCAAGGGTGAAACGCTCTCCATCGCATTTGCCGGAGAGGGGCAACACCAGGATGCAGGCGCGAAGATGGTTCATGCAGCGCCTTACACATCATCGACAATCATCTCCAAGTCTGTAGCGCGTGGTGGAGGACGCACTTCTTATCGTGGTCTAGTTCAAGTACAAGAAGGCGCCCACCACTCCAAGAGCACAGTCAAGTGCGATGCGCTCTTGATCGACACCATCTCGCGCTCTGATACCTATCCCTATGTTGATGTCCGTGAAGATGATGTCTCCATGGGGCACGAAGCCACCGTGTCGAAGGTGAGTGATGATCAACTCTTCTACCTCATGTCTCGTGGACTTTCGGAAGATGAAGCAATGGCAATGATTGTTCGTGGCTTTATTGAGCCCATTGCTCGCGAATTACCTATGGAATATGCGCTCGAACTCAATCGACTCATTGAGCTCCAAATGGAAGGAGCAGTTGGTTAATGTCAGCGCTTCCTACAAATTATTTAACTCCCACAGGTCGCGAAGAGGCGTGGCGCTTTACGCCACTCAAGCGCATCGCAGGACTTCATGATCCAGCGACGAGCGTTGCGGATCGAATTTCAATTGCACTCAGCGGTGCGGTTCGACCAGGTTTCACCATTAATAAGGTGAAGGCAGCCGATATTCCAGCAAAGTCAGCAACCGATGATGCAGTCATTCAGCGGGTTCGCTCCGGAGTTGCTGAAGTAACCCACCTTGAGATTGGTAAAGAAGCGATTGTTGCTGAACCAATTATCCTCACTCGCACACCAGGAAACACAAGTGAATTCTCTCGAACTGTCATCACTGCTGGTGCACATTCCAAGGCAACTGTCATTGTCGAGAATTCTGGTAATGCCACCCTTGGTGAAGAGATTGAAATTCGTTTAGAAGCGGGTTCCAATCTCACATTTGTATCCCTTCAAGAGTGGAGCGATACGACTATTCACTTGGGTCGTCATCATGCGATTGTTGGTCGAGATGCGACTTTCAATTCGATAACGGTCACAGTTGGCGGTTCACTTGTTCGTCTACTCCCGACAGTGGAGTATTCGGATCAAGGTGGAAGCGCTGAATTACTGGGACTCTACTTTGCAACAGATGGACAACATCTCGAGCATCGGGTCCACGTCGAGCACGGAATTCCAAATGCAAAGTCTCGCGTTACATATAAGGGAGTTCTAGCTGGCGACCAAGCGCGTACCGTTTGGATTGGTGATGTCTTTATCCGCAAGAATGCAGAAGGCACTGATACCTACGAGCTCAACAAGAATCTATTGCTCACTGATGGCGCACGCGCAGATTCTGTCCCTAATCTCGAAATCGAGACCGGAGAAATCGTAGGCGCAGGACATGCCAGCACTACCGGTCGCTTTGATGATGAGCAACTTTTCTATCTCATGTCGCGCGGTATTCCTATGGCAGATGCACGTCGCCTTGTTATCCGCGGTTTCTTCACTGAAATCATCAACAAGATTGGTAACGAGGTCATTGAAGAACGTCTGATGTCACGTATCGATGGCCAGCTTGCAAAGGTTGGTGCATAAATGTCTTCCACACAGATTGATTTCTCCACTCTTGCCGAAGGAAAGCCGCAGAAAATCTCGCTCGGTGACAAAGATGTTTGCGTCGCAAGAATTGGTAACGAAGTCTTCGCTGTCGCCGATATCTGCACCCACTCAGAAGCATCGCTCTCAGAAGGAGATATCAGCAATTACAAGATTGAGTGCTGGTTACACGGCGCTGAATTTGATCTACGAACAGGAGAAGCTTTGACTCCGCCGGCAGTGGAAGCTCTCGAAACTTTTGAAGTACGTCGTGATGGAGATACCGTCACGATTTCCCAGAAATAAGACGCCAAGGAGAAATAGAGAATGTCACAACTTGTCATTAAAGACCTGCAGGTAGGAGTCGAAACTGAAGCTGGCATGACAGAAATTCTTCGCGGCGTTGATCTCACCATCAATTCTGGAGAAGTTCACGCGATCATGGGACCTAACGGGTCCGGTAAATCAACGCTCGCGTACTCCATTGCTGGTCATCCGAAGTACACCATTACTGGCGGGACAGTCACTCTTGATGGCGTAGATGTTCTTGAGATGAGCGTTGACGAGCGCGCCAAAGCTGGACTCTTCCTTGCGATGCAGTATCCAGTCGAAGTTCCAGGCGTATCTGTCGCAAACTTCCTTCGTACCGCTGCAACTGCCTTGCGCGGTGAAGCACCAAAGGTTCGCACCTGGGTGGGCGAAGTTAAAGAAGCGATGTCAAAGCTTGCAATGGATCCAGCATTCTCGGAGCGCAGTGTGAATGAAGGCTTCTCTGGCGGTGAGAAGAAGCGCCACGAAATTCTTCAGATGGAACTTCTTAAGCCAAAGATTGCAATTCTCGATGAGACAGATTCGGGTCTTGATGTTGATGCGCTACGAATCGTTTCTGAAGGTGTGAATCGCGTCAAGGCGGAGCAGAATCTTGGCATCATGCTCATCACTCACTACACGCGAATTCTGCGCTACATCAAACCTGATTTCGTTCACGTATTTGCGGGCGGAAAAATCGTCGAAGAAGGTGGCCCAGAACTTGCAGATCGCCTAGAAGAGAAGGGTTATGCGCAATACGTGAAAGCGTAATTGCCTAACTACGTGAGCTCTTTCGATATTGCCGCAATCAAGGCCGACTTCCCGATACTGAAGCGCCAGATTCGCGGCAATAATCGTCTTATCTATCTTGATAGTGGCGCGACTTCTCAGAAGCCGAACTCAGTGCTTGATGCAGAACGTGATTTCTATGTAAACCATAATGCGGCGGTCCATCGCGGAGCCCACCAGCTGGCTGAAGAGGCCACCGAACTTTATGAAGGTGCTCGAGAGAAAGTCGCAACATTTATCGGTGCTCAAGTCGATGAGGTTATCTTCACGAAATCAGCAACAGAGAGCATCAACGCGATTGCTTATTCCCTTGGCAATTCAACCCCAGGATCGAAATTTCACATTAAGGCTGGCGATCGCATCGTTGTTTCAGAGATGGAACATCACGCCAATCTCATTCCTTGGCAGGAACTTGCCCGGAGAACTGGTGCAGAGCTGGTCTGGTTCAAGGTCACGGAAGAAGGGCGCCTTGATCTCTCCGATATTGATGAGTTAATTACTTCTCGTACCAAAGTTGTTGCTCTGACACATCAATCCAATGTACTTGGAACTATCAATCCTCTCGATGAAATTACAAAGAAAGCCCATGAAGTGGGAGCGCTCTTTGTGCTCGATGCCTGTCAATCTGTTCCGCACTACAGAGTCGATGTAAAAACGCTCAACGTCGATTTTCTCGCTTTCTCTGGACATAAGATGCTTGGGCCCACAGGCGTAGGAATTCTTTGGGGAAAGAAAGAACTTCTAGATGAGATGCCGCCATTTCTCACGGGCGGATCAATGATTGAAACTGTCACGATGGAGTCAGCTACGTATCTTGATGCACCAAAGAGATTTGAGGCGGGCGTCCCGAACATGGCTCAGGCCGTGGGACTTGGCGCAGCAGTTGATTATTTGAACAGAGTGGGACTTGATGCAATTCATGCCCACGAAGTCGCGTTAACTCAGAAAGCACTTGAAGGTTTACAAACAATCCAAGGGTTAAGTGTGATCGGACCAAAAGATTTGGAGATGCGCGGGGGAGTTGTCTCCTTTGCCGTTGAAGGAATCCATCCCCATGATCTGGGCCAAGCGTTAGATCAATATGGCATTGCAGTTCGTACTGGTCATCATTGCGCGTGGCCTCTCATGAGACGTTTCAAAACTGTTGCTACCACTCGAGCCTCGTTTTATCTCTACAACGGCTTTGATGACATTACTGCCCTCGTTGATGGCGTCGAGCGTGCTAGAAAGTATTTTGCGGAGCGCTGATGGAACTCGATTCGCTCTATCAAGAAGTGATCCTGGAACACTACAAAAGACCACTTCACAAATCCCTCAAAGCAGACCCAACAATCCAAGTTCAACACATCAATACTTCATGTGGTGATGAGATCACGCTTAATTTACATACCGATGGAAAAGTCGTACAGGAAATTACATGGGATGGAATTGGTTGCTCAATCTCACAAGCCAGCACCTCTGTCGTCTCAGATTTGGTACGTGGAAAATCAATCACAGAAACCTTGGCAATTATTGATGCCTTTCAAGCCATGATTCAGAGCAAGGGCGCTGATTCAGGGGATGAAGGCGTGCTCGGCGATGGCGTAGCTTTCGCTGGCGTTGCAAAATTCCCAGCCAGAGTAAAATGCGCTCTACTTGGGTGGATGGCAACAAAAGATGCAATTTCCCAGGCGATAGCAAAATAGGAAGGAACTCTCACATGGCTACAACTCTTGATGATGTCACTGAGGCAATGAAAGATGTGATTGATCCTGAACTAGGAATTAACGTTGTTGATTTAGGTTTGATTTACGACATCTCTCTCGATACTTCCAATGTCGCAGTTCTCGATATGACTCTCACTTCGGCAGCGTGCCCATTGCAAGATGTCATTGAGGATCAGACTCGCTCCGTTCTACAAGATCTAGTCTCGGATGTGAAGATTAATTGGGTCTGGATGCCACCATGGGGTCCCGACAAAATCACCGATGATGGTCGCGAGCAGCTTCGCGCAATCGGCTTTACTGTCTGATTCTCTTTTAACTATCACTTAACCACTGGCAATTAACCACTAAGGTATTTCCATGTCCCAACAAGCGATGTGGATGTCCTTCCGGACGCTCACTCAAGATCAATCGGTCAAGGATCAGAAGCTCAAGCCTGGGACTGTAAAGCGAATCGCCCGTTACGCTCTTCCTTACAAACGTTCGCTCATCTTATTTCTCATCACAGTAGTGATCGATGCGATGTTGGTTGTATCCACTCCATTGCTATTGAAACGCTTGGTTGATGAGGGTGTAATCCCTGGTAACTCTTCACTCGTCACCCAATTGGCGCTTTTGGTTGGCGTCATCGCTGTCGCGGATGCCCTGGTTAACATGATCGGACGGTGGTTCTCAGCTCGAATCGGTGAAGGTTTGATATTCGATCTGCGCACCCAGGTATTTCGTCACATTCAGAAACAATCGATTGCTTTTTTCACTCGGACTCAAACCGGAGCCCTGATTTCACGCATCAACTCAGATGTCATTGGCGCACAACAAGCTTTCACAATGACGCTCTCAGGAGTTGTGAGTAACTTACTAAGTCTTGTGCTTGTTATCGGCACTATGTTGATTCTGTCCTGGCAGATAACCATCGTTTCACTGCTGTTAGTGCCTGCCTTTCTCCTTCCCACAAAGTGGGTAGGGCGAAAGCTGCAACGACTCACTCGTGATTCCTTCAATCTCAATGCAGAGATGTCAGCGACGATGACTGAAAGATTTAATGTATCTGGAGCCTTACTTGTCTCTCTCTATGGAGATCCGAAGGAGGAAGGTTCATACTTTTCAACGCGGGCCCGTAAAGTTGCTGATATTGGAATCTCGATTGCTTTGCTGAATCGAATCTTCTTCATTGCCCTAACTTCGATTGCGGCAGTAGCCACTGCCTTTGCTTATGGAGTTGGCGGACATCTCACCATCAACAAAGAGATCACTTTAGGTACTTTGTTAGCCATCACTGCTTTGCTGGCTCGATTGTATGGACCACTCACGGCGCTTTCTAACGTCCGCGTAGATGTGATGACCGCGCTGGTCTCATTTGAGCGCGTCTTTGAGGTACTCGACCTCACTCCGATGGTGCGCGATAAGGCAGATGCCAAGCCGATTTCATCTGGACCACTCAATATTTCATTTAACAACGTTAAATTTTCATATCCTCGCGCAGAAGAAATCTCTCTTGCATCCCTTGAATCTGTTGCGAAGCCTGAGACCATTCAAAGTGGCGAGATCCTCAAAGGAATTTCCTTTGACGTTCCTGCCGGAACTCTAACTGCTCTCGTTGGTTCATCAGGGGCTGGCAAAACCACAATCAGCGCGCTGCTCCCACGCCTTTACGACGTCACAGATGGTGGAATCTCAATCAATGGCATCGATATTCGCGATCTTCAAGTGCAATCACTCCGCGATGCCATTGGAATAGTGACACAAGATGCTCATATGTTCCATGACTCCATCGCCACAAATCTTCGCTATGCAAAAGTTGATGCGACCGAAGCCGAGATGGAGAATGCATGTCGCTCAGCACAGATTTGGGATTTAATCAGCTCGTTACCTAATGGTTTTGACACAGTAGTTGGCGAACGAGGTCATCGCCTTTCTGGTGGCGAGAAACAACGCCTTGCGATAGCACGTCTTTTACTAAAAGCTCCAAGAATTGTTGTCTTGGATGAGGCGACTGCTCATTTGGATTCAGAGAATGAGGCATTAGTTCAACAAGCCCTTGCGAGTGCGTTAAAGGATCGAACCAGCATTGTGATTGCTCATCGCCTCTCAACAATTCGAGCGGCGGATCAGATCCTGGTTCTTGATGATGGTCTCATCAAAGAACGTGGTCGCCACGATGAATTACTAGCGCTCAATGGAATTTATGCAGATCTTTATCAGCGTCAGAGTTTTGCCGTTTGAGCCTTGCGATCTTCGCGAATCACGAGATACCAAGCAAAAGCGACGAGGAAGATAAAAAGTATCCATTGGAATGAATATGCCAGGTGCGGTCCGTCGCTGAGTTCGGGAAGTGGGGTTGGTACATCTGGCGTGAACGCTGGGTTGGAGCTAGAGATCAAATCAAAGTAAATCGGTTCAGTCGCCACAGATTGGTCTAGATTCCATTTAGTGAGTTTGGGCGTTGAGTTAGAACCGGGAATGGCAAAGACACTGCCTTGAACTTGAGATTCAATATCTTGGACTCGTACATGAGCTGTGATCTGAACTTTTTCATTAGTTATTTTTTGAACGCTGGGTGGGGTCTGAGCATCTTTACCAGCGATAACCCAACCTCGATCCACCCAATACTTCTTGCCACTCTGACTTGTAAACAGCGTCACAACCCCAAATCCATATTTGCCCTCGTGATAGCGGTTACGAATCAGGAACTCTTTGCTGGGATCAAAGGCGCCTACAAGTTCAATTCTGCGCCAAGCAATTTCAGACTCTTTGCTACTACTTAAGTAACTTTCGGAGATTAAAGTTTTCGCAACGTTATTGCGAATCAAATCGTTGTTGGCATGTCGTACTTGGTAGCGATCATATTGCCAGAGCGCTCCTTGAAAGCAGCCGAATATCAACGCCAGTGCTAAAGCGGTGATAGTAACGAAGCGACGCATAAGGTAAAGCCTAGATGCTCTTGCGAACGCTTATTCAATTTCTTTCTGGCGACTGCGAAGATTCTTAGCTTGACCGCGGATTGTTTCGCGGCCTCCATTTGCAACAATCACAGAAATGTAGGGGAGTGTTACCGCACCAAAGAGAAAGAACCAGCGATAAGGACTTGGCGTAAATACCGCGAGGAGAAAACATGCGGTTCTGATCATCATTGAGATGAAATACTTTTTCTGGCGACCAGGCAGATCATCGGAGAGCGCAGAGCCGGCTTCAGTAATGCTCTGGAACTGGTCCTCCTGATTTTTTGGACGGCTCCAGAATCGGCTCTTCGAACCACTTTGCGTCATAGTGGGAGCCTAGGTCTCGCAGCATCTCCACGCACTTTGAGCCCGATTTTGAAGGAGTATTCGAAAAAGGTACTATTTCGGCCTTGGTCACAGGACCAACATGAAGTGGAGCTAGCCGCTCCCACCTACCTCACTTTTAAGTGAGCTGGTCAAGACAGTAAGACTTCTGAAGAAGTCGATTCTTTCTCGCGGCTTACTCCCATCATGCAGATCTGAAGGGAAGAGTTATCAGCACAGCAGAACCACGTATCAATGATCGAATTCGCGTTCCTGAGATTCGTTTGATTGGTGCTTCTGGCGAGCAGGTCGGTGTCGTAGCGATTGATGAAGCGCTTCGTATGGCCGAAGAATATGGTCTCGATCTCGTCGAGATTGCTCCCGAAGCAAATCCACCAGTCTGCAAGATCATGGACTTCGGAAAATATAAGTACGAAATCGCTCAAAAAGCGCGCGAAGCCCGTCAGAACCAGACCCACATTGTGGTCAAGGAAATTCGAATGGGTCTCAAGATTGAGAATCATGATTACGAAACGAAGAAGAACCATATTGAAAAGTTCTTACTCGGTGGTGACAAGGTGAAGGTAACTGTTCAATTCAAGGGTCGTGAACAGACCAGACCAGAAATGGGGTTCAGATTGCTACAACGTCTTGCAGAAGATGTCGCCGCAACTGGATTTGTTGAGTTCGCTCCGAAGCGCGAAGGCCGTTCCATGACAATGGTGCTTGGCCCCGTGAAGAAGAAGAGCGAAGCCCTCGCTGAAGCAAAGCGCGCCCGCGCCGCCCAGGCCCAAACTGAGAAGTAACAAGGCCGAGAAGTAACAAGAGCGAGAAATAAAAGAACGAGAATTACAAGCTAGACCTACAGGAGGAAAGCAATGCCAAAGATGAAAACACATAGTGGCGCAAAGAAGACATTTCGCGTCACCGGAAGCGGAAAGATCGTGCACGAGCGCGCTGGCAAGCGCCACCTCCTTGAGCGCAAATCTTCACGTCTCACACGTCGTCTATCAAAAGACCAGACTGCAAATGACCGCAATACGTTTTCGGCCAAGCGTCTGCTTGGAATGAAGTAAGGAGATAAGACATGGCTAGAGTAAAACGTGGTGTTCATGCGGCCAAGAAGCGTCGTACAACCCTTGAGCGCGCCAGCGGCTACCGCGGACAGCGTTCACGTCTCTTTACTAAGGCGAAAGAACAAGTAACTCACTCACTTGTTTACGCTTTCAACGATCGTAAGGATAAGAAGGGCGACTTCCGCCAACTTTGGATTACTCGTATCAACGCAGCCACTCGCGCTAATGGAATGACATACAACCGTTTCATTCAGGGTCTCAAAGCAGCTGGCGTTGAAGTAGATCGCCGAGTTCTCTCGGATCTTGCTACCAATGATCCTGCTGCCTTTACAGCATTGGTCGAAGTAGCACGTAAGAACGTCAAAGTTTCCTAAAGTCATTCGCCGCAAGCGATGATTACGAGCCTTCATTCGCCTCACGTCGAGGCGGTGAAGGCTCTTTTAGGTTCTCGGGGAGTTAAAGCGCGACGCGAATCTCAGACATATGTCGTTGAGAGTCTGCAAAATGTGCGTGAGTTGATAGATAACGCTCCGCACCAAGTCAAGACAATTTATCTCACTGCGGATGGACAAGAAAAGTTAGGTCCCGTTTCAGGATTTGATATTCAAGAAGTCTCTCCTGAAGTAATGAAGGCAATGACTGACACTGTTACACCACAAGGTTTACTTGCCATCGCAAAAATTCCTAGCCAATCGCTCTCTGAACTTTTCTCTTCACAAATAGGGGCTCTGAAGTTGGCATATTTCTGGGAGATTCAAGATCCAGGAAATGCTGGAACTGTAATCCGCGCCGCCGACGCTTTTGGATTCGATGGAGTTCTCTTCTCTGACAAAAGTGTTGATGCGTACAGTCCCAAGGTTGTGCGATCGAGTGCGGGATCCCATTGGCATATACCCATCATTGAAGATGTGACGTTGGAAGCGCTGATGAACGCAGCGGAAGAAAATAGCTCCGAGTTGTATGCAACCGATGCAGATGCTGACCTTGACCTACTCGTTGCTGCTCAAGAATCTGCTTCCAAGAGTGCGATATGGATATTCGGCAATGAAGCTCGTGGCATCCCACGTGATCTTCCAGCAAAACGAGTTGCGATCCCAATCAACGGCAAGGCAGAGAGCCTGAATTTGGCGACTGCAGCCTCAGTCGTGATGTATGCCGTCTCGGCTGCTCGAAAATAACCGCCAAAGTACCTTCCAATTAGTAGAATTCCGCAGTGTCGTTAGATAACGCAGAAATCGAGAAAATTAAGTCTGAGGCAATCAGCGCTATTTCTGCAGCGAAATCCCTTGTTGAACTTCGTGAAGTAAAGATCAGCCATGTTGGCGATCGCTCACCCATTGCTCGTGCCAATCAGGGTCTTGGACAACTTCCCGTGGAAGAGCGCGCTGCGATGGGTAAAGTTATCGGAACAGCTCGCGCCAATATCAATCAAGCATTTGATGATCGAGAGAAAGTTCTGACTGCAGAACGAGATAGCACGGTGCTCATTGAAGAACGTGTTGATGTCACCCTCCCGACAAATCGAAATCCTCGAGGCGCACTTCATCCGCTTACGATTCTTAGTAATGAAATTTCAGATCTCTTTGTTGGCATGGGCTACACCGTTCAAGAGGGTCCTGAGATGGAATCCTCATGGTTGAACTTTGATGCCCTCAACATTCCTGCTGATCATCCCGCACGTACCATGCAAGATACTTTCTTTATTGAGCCGCTCTCATCCGGACTTGTGATGCGTACACATACTTCTCCGGTACAGATCCGCACCATGCTTGAGAATGAACCGCCTATTTATGTGATCTGCCCAGGTCGTACATATCGCGCTGATGAACTTGATGCGACTCATACGCCGGTCTTCAATCAGGTTGAAGGGTTGGTCGTTGATAAAGGCATCACCATGGCCCACCTCAAAGGCACTCTTGATCACTTCGCAGCAAAAATGTTTGGACCTGGAGTCACAACACGTATCCGCCCATCTTTTTTCCCTTTCACAGAACCAAGTGCAGAAGTTGATTTCTTCTACAACGGACGCTGGATCGAGTGGGGCGGCTGTGGCATGGTCAATCGCAAAGTTTTGGAAGCGTGTGGCATCGATACCAACATTTATACCGGTTTCGCTTTCGGAATGGGACTTGAGCGCACATTAATGGTCAAGCATGGCATCAACGATATGCACGATATCGTCGAAGGAGATGTCCGCTTCTCTCGACAATTTGGAACTGGTGCGCGATGAAACTACCTTTGTCGTGGCTCTCTGAGTTTGTAGTCCTCCCCAAAAACATTACTGTCGACAAGATTGTTGCCGCCTTCGTCAAAGTTGGTTTTGAAGTAGAAGGTGTAGAGAATCCAGCTGAGTCGATTAAGGGTCCTCTTGTTGTTGGAAAAGTCCTTTCCATCGAAGAGCTCACTGGCCATAAGAAGCCGATTCGTTATGTGGGGCTTGATTGTGGTGAAAAGAAAACCCGATTCGTTATTTGCGGTGCAACCAATTTTGCAGAAGGTGACTACGTCGTGGTCGCACTTCCTGGAGCAGTACTACCTGGAAACTTCGCTATCTCAGCCCGTGAAACCTATGGCAAAACCAGCAACGGAATGATCTGTTCAGCACGTGAACTAGGCCTCGGCGATGACCACAATGGCATCATTGTTTTGCAAGTGAAAAATCTCAAGGTCGGGGCACCTGCTTTGGATGTGCTTGGTGCAAATGATCCCATCATCGATATCGCGGTTAATCCTGACCGCGGTTATGCGATGAGCGTTAGGGGAGCAGCGCGTGAATTAGCAATGGCGCTCGGAGTGCCTTTTAAAGATGTGAATTCAAAAGCGCTGATTACGACATTAGAGCGGAAGAAGAAGCGCGGAAAAGTCACGCCAGTTCTTATCACGGATAAGAGTGGGGCATCTCGAATTTACCTACGATCTCTCACGAATGTGAATCCTTTAAGTCAAACTCCTTCGTGGATGGCGCGCCGACTCACACAAGCGGGCATGCGTCCGATCTCGATTGCAGTCGATATTACAAATTACGTAATGCTCGAATTGGGTCAACCGCTCCACGCCTTCGATGCTGCGAAGATCGCTGGAAGTTTGCGAGTCCAACGTGCTGGCGCATTCAAAGAGCTTGTCACGCTCGATAACCAGAAGCGCAAACTCCATAAAGAAGACTTATTGATAGCCGATGATAAGAAGCCACTTGCTCTTGCTGGAACGATGGGCGGACTCGATTCCGAGGTTACTGAATTCACGGTCTCCATCGCTCTTGAAGCAGCGCACTTTGATTCGGTAGCAATCGCACAAAATTCCCGTCGTCATACCCTTAGCTCTGAAGCATCCCGTCGTTTTGAACGAGGAGTGGATCCTGCGCTGGCTGAGGTAGCTTCGGCTCGCGCTGCTCATCTTCTTATGGAATTTGCGGGGGCAACGTATCTTGGAACTGCGTCAAAAGTTTCAGCTATCGCAAAGCGCACTACTGCCGTCTCTGCTCAGGAAATCTCAGATCTGATTGGTACAACGTACTCCGATAAAGAGCTTCAGAAAGCGCTCACCAGTATTGGCTGTGGGATGAAGAAGAACGGTAAGAAATGGAGCGTTGCGCTTCCATCGTGGCGCCCTGATCTTCACAATCTTCCAGATTTGGCCGAAGAAGTTGCTCGATTCTATGGATATGACCGTATCCCTTCGATATTGCCTTCGGTAAAGCTTTCGAAGAATGGGCGTTCTGGTCTTACTCCATTGCAAAATCGTAAACGTGCCCTCGCCCTTAAATTGGCACATCGAGGACTTGTTGAAGTTCACAACTATCCATTTGTAAGTGACCACCAGATGCAACTTTTTGGATTCACGGGGGATCGCGCCAAGACTTTTACTATCGCAAATCCAATGTCTGATGAATATCCACATCTGCGCACCCATCTCACGCCTGGACTTCTCGCTGCGGCAGCCCGTAACTTGTCGCGCGGTGAAAAGTCTGTAGCGCTCTTTGAAACCGGTTCTATCTTTAGAAACACAGAGAAGATTGAAACTCCAGGAAACATAAGCACCTCAAAGCGTCCAAGCGCCGCTCAGATCAAGAAGATCTACGAGAGCGTGCCCAAACAAGCGCTACATATCGGTGGCGTTATTGCCGGTGAATTTGTTGGTTCTGGATGGTGGGGTAAGGGACGAATGGTGGATTGGAGCGATGCCGTTGATCTCGCCGCCGAACTCATCACAGAGACGGGCCATGAATTTAGCGTTCACAACGTTGAACTTGCACCATGGCATCCAGGTCGGTGCGCTGAATTTCGAGTAAACAACAAAGCGATTGCCCATGCGGGTGAAATTCATCCGCGCATCACGACAGCCTTAGGACTTCCGGAAAGAACCGTTGCATTCGCGCTCATTGTTGATGCCATTCCATTTGCGTCTCCGGTTCAAGCCATACCCGTCAATACAATGCCGGCGGCGATTCAAGATATCTCGCTTTTCGTCGACCAGAAGGTGTCGGCCGGTGATGTTGAAGCGGCACTTGTTGAAGGCGCCGGAGAATTGCTCGAGAGCATCCAACTCTTTGATCGTTTCCAAAAGCCAGGAGAATCTCAAGTCTCGCTAGCTTTCTCACTCGTTTTCCGTGCGCCTAATCGAACGCTAACTGCCGATGAAGTCTCAGCGCTACGCGAGGCAGCAGGAGCTAGCGCTGTAAAGAAATGCGGGGCTCAGATACGCTCGTAAATGTATAAATATGCATAGATTTGCATAGATATACAAAAGGCTTTACTCTACGTCTATGAAGATTGGGGTAGTGGGGGCTAGCGGATACGCGGGCGGAGAGCTTTTAAGGCTGCTCTCAAAACATCCTGAATTTGAAGCTACCTACCTAGCGGCAGGCTCAAATGCAGGGGAGAAGATCACTTCAATCCACTCTCACCTTGTCGCGTATTCCAATAGAAGTTTCTCGGCTACATCTGCAAGTGAGATAAACAAGTGTGATCTGGTCTTCCTAGCACTTCCACATGGTGAGTCGGCATCACTCGTAAAAGAAATCAGCCCACAAGTAAAGATTGTAGATTTAGGCGCCGATTTTCGGTTGAAAAATGCGCCATCCTGGAAAAAGTATTACAACGATAGTTATGCCGGAGCCTGGCTATATGCCATTCCGGAACTACCTGGAAAACGCGCCGCCATCGCAGCCGCGGACCGCGTTGCAAATCCGGGTTGCTATGCCACCGCGATCGCACTTGCAGCCGCTCCTGCAGTGCGCGGCGGCGGAATAGATGCATCGGACATAGTTGTGGTCGCCGCGAGCGGCACAACAGGGGCTGGACGTACTTCGAAAGTTAACCTCAGCGCTAGCGAGATTATGAACTCCATGACATCCTACAAATTCGGTGGCGTTCATCAACACACGCCCGAGATCGAAGAAACTCTTGGTGAATTACAAGGTGATGGAGATAGTTCTGCTGTAAAGATTTCCTTCACGCCTATTTTGGCGCCGATGCCACGAGGAATATTGGCTACCGTCACTATGAAGACATCGCAAGATGAAAAATCGCTCCGCGCTTTGTATGAGAGTGCGTATTCACGGGAACCATTTGTAAAACTCTTAGAACCTGGATTTCTCCCAGAAACCTCGTCGCTGATTGGTTCGAATGCAGTTCACATGCAAATTGCGGTAGATCCACATACATCAAGGCTTATTGTCTCTGTCGCAATCGATAACTTAGGAAAAGGCGCAGCAGGGCAGGCGCTACAAAACGCCAACATAATGGCGGGTCTCGATGAGACCCTGGGGCTAGATGCCATGGGAATTGGACAATGACAACTTCATTGCCACAGGGTTTCCGAGGCGCGGGTATCTCTGCTGGCATTAAAAGTTCAGGCCTGAAAGACCTAACCCTGATTGTTAATGACGGCCCGCAGCTATTTGGGACTGCAGTTTTTACGACGAATCAAGTTGTTGCCGCTCCCGTCACATGGACGCGCCAAATAATTAAGGATCAAATAGTGGCTGCAGTACTTCTTAACAGCGGCTGCGCTAATGCTTGTACTGGTCCAGATGGTTTTGCGGATACCCATCGCTCTGCTGAAAAGGTGGCTGAGGTGCTTGGAATATCAGCGAGCGATGTTGGAATCTGTTCTACGGGGTTGATTGGGATGCGTTTGCCAATGGATGCGCTGATGAGCGGGATTGATAAAGCGCATCAGAATTTATACAAGGATTCTTTGATTGATGTAGCAACAGGAATCATGACTACTGACTCCAAACCAAAAATTGCAATACAGGAATCACAAGGTGCACAGTTTGCGGGAATCGCTAAAGGCGCAGGAATGTTGGCGCCCGCGATGGCAACGATGCTCTCTGTCATCATGACAGATGCAATTGTGGAGCCAAAGGTTGCAAGTGCCGTATTCCAAGATGTTGTCGATAGAACTTTCAATCGCATTGATTCAGATGGTTGTACTTCCACTAATGACACAGTCTTGTTGATGTCATCAGGAGCATCGGGGGTAACTCTCTCGGAAGACGATTTGCGAGCAGCCCTTTTCAATATTGCAGATAGTTTGGCACGTCAGCTTATTGCTGACGCCGAAGGTCATTCCAAGATCATCTCCATCACGACCGTTAATGCCAAAAGTGAGAGAGATGCTGTGGAGATAGGACGAGCATGTGCGCGTAATAATCTATTGAAATGCGCGCTCCACGGAGAGGATCCAAATTGGGGGAGAATTCTTGCTGCGATTGGCACTACAAACGCTGTGCTTGATCCGCAGAAGATTGATGTCACTCTCAATGGAGTCAAAGTCTGTGAATCAAGTGCTCCGGGCCAGCCACGTGATCTTGTGGATATGAAAAATGAGCTCATTGAAATTGTGATTGATCTTCATATGGGTAGTTCTGCAGCAACAGTCTGGACTAATGATTTGACTGCAGAATATGTTCACGAGAATTCGGCATACGCAACATGATCGTTATCAAATTTGGTGGCCATGCGATGGGGGAGAGCTCCGCGGCTTGGATGAAAGAGATTGCTACGCAGTTCACAAATGGTGAGAAATTTGTCATTGTGCATGGGGGTGGACCCCATATCGACGCTGAGTTAAAGGTTCGAGGAATTGAGAAAAAATCGGTCAATGGTTTTCGCATCACTACTCCAGAGATTATGCATGTGGTGGAAATGGTGCTTACTGGAACTGTGCTGCGTTCTGTAGTTCGTTCTTTGCGAGCAGCAGGTTTACCTGCGGTCGGAATTACGGGAAGCGATGATGGGCTTCTAGAGGTCAAGGTTAGGGACGTAGAAAAACTAGGTCTTGTTGGTGAAGTTGTGAAAGTTAACCCAGGAATCATCAATGACTTGCTCGATATGGGATACCTACCCGTTATCTCGCCTGTTGCCAATGACAGCGCTGGACAAGCTCTCAATATAAATGCTGATATCGCAGCGGGTGCAATTGCAGGAGCTTTGCGCGCAAATCAGATGCTCTTCATGACCGATGTCCCGGGCATCTACGCCCAGTGGCCAGATAAAGACTCTCTCATCTCTGAAGTAAGCGTTGCGGAGTTGAAAGATATGACTTTCGCAGATGGCATGGTTCCTAAAGTAGAGGCTGCGATTAATGCCGTGGAATCAGGCGCTACATCTGCTCGAATTATGGATGGCACCTCATTACTGGCTTTCACGGATGCGCTTCAAGGAAAGGGTGGAACATGGGTACGACAGTAAGGAAATCCATAGCGAAGAATTCCGCAATCAAGTCGAATAAAAAGATTGCTGAACAATGGAGCGCGTTGATGCAATCGAACTACGGAACTCCAGCAATCGGTTTAGTGCGTGGTAAAGGTATTGAGGTATGGGATGTCGAAGGCAAGAAGTATTTGGATTTTCTCGGTGGGATTGCCACCAACATTCTGGGGCATAACAACCCAGCAATTGTTTCTGCTATTGCTAAACAAAGTAAAACTCTTAGCCACGTGAGTAATTTCTATGCCCACGAACCGGCTCTGCTCCTAGCTCAGAAATTAAAAGAGATGACCGGTGATGATTCTGCGCGCATCTTCTTCTGTAATTCTGGAGCCGAGGCCAATGAAGCGGCGCTCAAGATTTCCCGCCGAACAGGAAAGAAGAAAGTAGTTGCTGCATCGGGTGCATTTCATGGCAGAACTATGGGCGCTCTTTCGCTAACCGGACAACCCTCCAAACGTGATCCCTTCAAGCCTTTACTGCCTGGAGTGCGTCATGTTCCATATGGAGATATCAAAGCTTTAAGGAGAGCCGTAACAAAGCGCACTGCAATGGTGATTCTTGAACCAATCATGGGTGAAGCTGGAGTAGTCGTTCCGCCTGCGGGATATCTCAAGGCGGCGCGAGAGATTTGTTCGGCAAAAGGTGCATTGCTTGTCATTGACGCTGTGCAAACTGGTATGGGGCGGACCGGACAATGGTTTGGTTATGAGGATGAAGGAATTATCCCTGATGTCATCACTCTGGCTAAAGGTCTTGGCGGGGGATTGCCACTTGGCGCGATGATTGCGCTGGGAAAAACTGCAGATCTTTTAACTCCAGGAAGTCATGGAACCACTTTTGGTGGAAATCCCATCGCAGCAGCAGCAGCGCTGGCAACAATCGATGAGATTGAAAAAGGTAAATATAAGTCCCTCAATCTTGTCAAAGGTGCGCTTCTTAGAAATCTTCTCTCGCCCATTATTGGAGTAACAAAAGTTCGCGGCAAAGGTTTATTGATTGGAATTATTCTAAAAGATTCCAAGGCTAAGGATGTTGCGGCAGCGCTTCTCAAACGAGGTTTCCTTGTAAACGCAGCAAACGATGAAGTGATTCGTATTGCACCTGCATATGTTGTAAGCGATCGGCAGATTATGAGTTTTGTCTCAGCCTTCAACGATATCTGCGAGGAGATCTACGGTGGCTAAAAAAGGTGGTATCTCCTCAAACGCACGACGTGCACTCGTGATTTCATATGTAAATCAAGGACAGGTGCGCTCCCAAAGTGATCTCGTTGAATTATTAGCAGATGAAGGAATCGACGTCACTCAAGCAACTGCTAGTAGAGATCTTGAGGATGTCGGTGCGGTCCGTGGAAAAGATGCCAGTGGGGTAATGCGATATCAATTGATGAACTCTGAGGTCGAACCGCTTGCGCGCATGGCTCGAGTATCAGATGAATTGGTTTTAAGTATCACTGCGAGCGGAAATCTTGTTGTGGTGAAAACCCCTCCAGGCGGTGCTCAATTACTAGCAAGCGCACTCGATCGCGCTTCGCAATCGGGTGAACTCTCCTCGATCATTGGAACTATCGCTGGTGATGACACAGTGCTTGTTATCTCGCGAAACGCCACGGGTGGCAAAGCCTTAGCTGTTCAACTCCGTGATTTCATTGGGTCTGCTTTAAGTAAGAAAACAACTGGTGGTTCACGTAAGCAGAAAGCGAGACGTTGATGGCGCTGTGGGGTGGTCGGTTCTCATCTCAGCCTGAAGAGGCGATGTTCGCACTCTCACGAAGTGTTCATTTTGATTGGCGATTAGCTCCCTATGATCTTCGAAGCTCACTCGCACATGTAGCCATCCTTCAAGAGAAGAAAATTATCGATTCTGATACTGGTAAGAAATTAGAAGGGGCGCTGCGCCAACTTCAGAAGGAAGTTGCAGCGGGAACATTTACAGCAATCGATTCAGATGAAGATGTTCACTCGGCTCTGGAAAGAGGTTTAAAGGAGAAGCTTGGAGATGTAGGTGGCGCTATCCGCGCAGGACGATCGAGAAATGACCAAGTAGCTACCGATTTCCGTCTTTATCTCATTGATCACATGATTGAGATAGCTTCTCAACTGCTGGTTGTACAAAAATCCATTGCTGAACTTGCTGAACAGTATGTCGATGCAGTCGCTCCAGGATTTACTCACCTGCAACATGCACAGCCTGTCTCGTTTGGACATGAACTTGCCAAACATGCTCACGCATTTACTCGCGATATTTCGCGAATTCACGATTGGTTGGCACGAAGTAATTTCTCGCCTTTAGGAGCGGGAGCTTTATCTGGCTCTTCGTTGCCACTTGATCCCGAAAAATCAGCCGCAAGCCTTGGATTTAGCGGTGTCATAGAGAACAGCATTGACGCAGTCATGGATCGAGATTTTGCGGCCGAAGCGCTCTTTATCATCGCTCTGGCTGGAGTTCATATCTCTCGTATTGGCGAAGAGTGGACGCTCTGGAGTAGCACTGAGTTTGGCTGGGCGAAACTTGATGATGCGTATTCCACTGGATCATCGATCATGCCCCAGAAAAAGAACCCTGATGCAGCTGAACTAGCGCGCGGAAAGTCGGGACGTTTCATCGGTAATCTCACTGGTCTGTTGACAGTCATGAAAGGTTTAGCTTTCGCCTACAACCGCGATCTCCAAGAAGATAAAGAATCGGTCTTTGATTCTGTTGAGAATTTGCTGCTATTACTTCCTGCAGTATCAGGAATGATCGCAACCACAACCTTCGATAAATCGAAGATGAAGGCTGCAGCTCCACTTGGTTTCTCTCTTGCAACCGAGATTGCTGATTTCTTGGTGAAGCAATCGGTGCCATTCTCTGTAGCCCATGAAGCAGCCGGGGCATGTGTAAAGTTATGTGAAAGCAAAGATATCGAGTTACATCAACTATCTGATGAAGAGTTTTTGTCGATTCATCCCAAGTTAACAGCCGATGTTCGCGCGCTACTAAATGTTGATGGCGCAATTGCTGCTCGAACTAGCCCCAACGGAACAGCCCCATCGAGTGTGAGAAAGCAACTTGACACTCTTAATCAGACTATTGCAGCGGAATCGGCATGGGTTGCCAGCGAGCGGAGACGCTTTTCAGGCATGATGGACCAATGAC
>DAOROE010000003.1:0-46786 GCA_035441345.1 Candidatus Nanopelagicaceae bacterium | reverse complement strand
CAGAAATCGCTGCACCTATTCTTGATGTGAATCAAGAATGGCTAGAGAAGGAACTCGTGGGCGATCGTCGCTACGTTGTGATTAGTCAATCAGTTAAGCCCGCAGTCTGGAGAAAACTAGAAGCTGCGATTGAGAGCTACAACAGAGAAGTTTCTCAAGAAAAAAACGGATATGCCAAAAGACTTGCAGGTTTCTTCGCAGAACGTATTTATGTCCGTGAATATCCTGAAAGTGAATTAGGCGCAGCTGTTATTGGATTTATCAATCGCGCAGGAGCTGGTGCGGCGGGCTTGGAGTACAGCATGAACTCCACTCTTTCGGGAGTTGATGGGGCATATACATACGCCAACGCCGGCGGAACAATCATTCCGGGCACGCAAAAAATCACCGCAGAAGCAATTCGCGGAAACACTGTCAGGCTCACTATTGATCGAGATGTGCAATGGGTGGCGCAAGAAGCAATTCGTACCGCAGTAAAGAGTTCCCGTGCGCTTTCTGGAACTGTAATTGTCATGGATCCCAAAACTGGTCACATACTTGCGCATGCAACGTATCCATCTTTCCAGCCTGGAAATACCAAGGGCGTCGATCCTTATCGTTGGAAGAACCCTTCGGTACAAGAGGTGTATGAACCAGGTTCAACTGGAAAAGTAATCACGATTGCCTCAGCGATTGAAGAGGGAAAAATTGCTCCAGAAACAGTGTTGACGATTCCTTACAAATTGAAACGCTCAAACAAGGTTTTTAGGGATCATGAACCTCACCCCACGCAACGTTTGACTCTCTCTGGAGCCCTGGCCGTATCCAGCAATACCGGCGCAATCAAAGTTGGAGAGATGCTCTCCAATGACAAACTTCACTCTTATTTGAAGAAATTTGGAATTTCAGAGAAACCTGGCTCCGGATTACCAGGAGAAGAGGGTGGCAAGTTACTTGATGTGAAAGATTGGTCCGGAACTACTGCACCAACAGTTGCATTTGGACAGGGATATTCCGTCACAGCAATGCAGGCCACATCGGTATTTGCCACGATTGCAAATGATGGCGTGCGGGTAACTCCCACAGTTGTTGCGGGTGTAAGTGATGCAGCCGGACGATATACACCTGCAAACAAACAGAAGTCGGTGCGAGTCATTAGTCCTGTTACGGCGCAGAAGATGAGATTGATGATGGAGAGCGTCGTCTCTGCATCGGGAACCGCCCCAGCAGCTGCAATTCCTGGCTACCGCGTTGCGGGCAAGACTGGAACTGCACAGCGAGTTGATGATTCATGTGGTTGCTATCGGGGATACACCGCTTCATTTATTGGTTTTGCTCCGGCAGATAAACCCGAATTTGTAGTGTCAGTAACCATTCAAGATCCAAAGGGATTTCACTGGGGCGGATATCTTGGTGGACCAGTCTTCAAAAAAGTCATGAGCTTCGTTCTTAAGGATCAACATATTCCACCAACGAAACCAGCTGAGTTTATGTATGTACTCAATGAGAAGGAGCTTAAGGCTCGACAAGCTGCGGAAGCGTCACAAAGCAAAAATCAAAATCAAACTCGAGTCCAGAGCAATGACTGAACTCAGGAGATCAGAGCCACATCAAAAGAATTTGGGTGAGATTGCTGCTTTTTTGGGAATAAGTGTTGATGAGAAATCGTCATCAACTCTCATTACGGGGATGACGAGCAATTCCTCCAATGTTAAAGAAGGCGATATTTTTCTAGCGTTTCCAGGGGCGAAAACCCACGGCAGCGCTTTCCTTACATCCGCTGTGGAGCGTGGTGCGAGGGCGGTTCTCACCGACAATGCAGGCCGTGATCTTTCCTCCCGTCACGATTCTGCAATCCCCGTGTTGGTAGTTCCGAATCCACGCTCCCAGGCCGGATATCTCGTAAGTTGGTTTCATAATTCTCCGAGCTCTGATTTCTATCTTGCGGGCATAACGGGAACTAATGGAAAAACCACGACAACCTATCTACTAAATCAAATCTGGCAGTTGGCGCATTTCAATTCAGGCCTTATTGGCACCGTTGGCATCACTATCGGAAGTGATTATTTCCCGGCGCAGCACACAACTCCCGAGGCGGATGCTTTACAAAACATTCTCTCGGTCATGCAAGAACGACATATGCGCGCTGTTGCAATGGAAGTTAGCAGCCACGCTCTTGCACTTCATCGAGTGGATGGGACACATTTCAAGGCTGTCGGATTTACCAATCTGACTCAAGATCATCTTGACTTCCATAAGACTATGGAGGATTACTACCAAGCAAAACGAGAACTTTTCACAGCGGAATTTGCAGAGCATGCTTTTATCAATATTGATGATGCGTATGGAAAGCGTCTCAATGAAGAAGTTTCAATACCCTCATCATTAATCTCTCGAACTAATAAGGAAGCTCATTGGCATTACGAATCGATCACACCACAAGCACGCGGATTTGAGGTAAGTATTAGGGGAGAGGGTGGAGTTCTGATCGAAGGCGTCACTCATCTCAACGGCGAGCATAATCTTGATAATTTATTACTTGCAGTTGCGATGGCGGTAAATAGCGGCGTCGATCCACTCGTCATTGGGAATGGATTACTTCGATTGACAGGGGCGCCCGGACGACTCGAAAGCATTGAATGCGGCCAAGATTTCATAGCTCTTGTTGATTACGCACATACCCCTGATGCGGTAGAGAAAGTATTGAGTTCACTGCGAAATCCAACGATCAAGCGCGTCATTGGAGTTCTTGGATGTGGCGGAGATCGCGACGCTTCCAAGCGTCCACTCATGGGCAGAGCGCTGTACGAGGGATGCGATATTGCGATATTTACTAGCGACAATCCTCGTTCTGAAGATCCAGAAGCCATTCTCAAAGATATGACGTCGAGCATCTCCCTTGATGCAAAGACCACAGTACTTGCTGATCGCAGAGCAGCAATTGCACATGCCGTTTCACTCGCACAACCGGGTGATGTGGTCATCGTCCTAGGTAAAGGTCATGAAAAGGGCCAAGAGATTAAGGGCGAGAAGCTTCCTTTTAGCGATCAAGAAGAGTTGCGCCGTGCCATCGAGGTTAAGTCATGATCGCGATGACCCTTGGTGAAATTGCCACAGTTATGTCGGGTGAGATTCACGGCGATTTGAATAAAACTGCAACCCTCAGCACATCAGCTCAATTTCACTTCGATTCTCGCCAGATAGTGAAGGGAGATGTTTTCATCGCCCTATTGGGAGAGAAAGCAGATGGCCATAACTATGTTGGCGACGCTATTAAAAATGGGGCAGCTCTTTCTATCGTTACCAAGCAAGTCCCGGGTCCACATATCCTTGTGAAGGATGTTTTGAGTTCTCTAGGCAACCTTGCACACCATGTGCGACATGCAATCCCTGGTTTGAGAGTCATTGGCATCACAGGGTCTCAGGGAAAGACCACAACTAAAGATATGTTGTATTCGATTCTTAAGGCTGAAGGTGAAACAGTTGCCGCGCAGGGTTCATTTAATAACGATCTAGGTGTCCCGCTCACCATCTTGCGTTGCAGTGAAACCACAAAGTTCTGTATAGCTGAGATGGGCGCGCGACATGGTGGAGATATCTTGGCGCTCACCAAGATTGCAAATCCTGATGTGGGAGCAGTTCTGAAAGTAGGAAATGCTCATATTGGTGAATTTGGTTCGCAGGAGAAAATTGCGGCCACAAAAGGTGAACTGATCGCAGGACTTAAATCTGGTGCAACTGCAATCCTGGGGACTTACGATCGCTTCACTCCGGCGATGCAGATTCCAAGCGGTGTAAAGAAATTTACTTTTGGCGAGGGCCATGATTGCACTGTGCGCGCAGCAGATATTGAATTTCGAGGGGGATACGCGCATTTTGATCTTGTCACGCCAGAGGCGCGGGAGGCTGTCGAACTTCGAGTCATTGGACTTCATCAAATCGCTAATGCGTTAGCAGCAGCGGCGATCGCTCACGCACTTGGTGTTTCCACGAGCCATATTTCTTCAGCTCTCTCTACCCATGAAAGTGCGAGCAAATGGCGTATGGAGATCCATGAAGGTAGCGAGATGTTATTGATCAACGATGCCTACAACGCTAACCCAGAAAGTATGGAATCAGCACTTCGCACCTTAGTTTTGCTAACCCAAGAACGTGGTGGTCGCTCTTGGGCATTTCTAGGAACTATGCACGAGTTAGGTGTCGATTCACCCACTATGCACCGCGCTATCGGAGTGCTTGCTACCGAACTGGGAGTTGATCACTTGGTATCTATCGGCGCTCCCGATTACTTGAGTGATTTACCAAGATCGAGCACAACAACGCATTACTTTGACTCTGTGAGCGCAACACTTCCATTGTTGAGTGAACTTGAAGCTGGCGATGTAATTCTTGTGAAGGCTTCGCGAGCTGAACACTTGGAAGATTTAGCGAAAGAAATTGAAGATCGTTGGTCCGTATTGCAATCAGAAAGAGATGAAGGAGAGAACGCGTGAGAGGCATATTGATTTCGGGTGCAATGGCATTTCTCTTTAGTTTCTTTGCGACTCCTGCATTCATCAAATTCCTTGCACGTCGTGGGTATGGACAACAGATACGTGATGATGGTCCAAAGACCCATCATGTAAAGCGCGGAACGCCAACCATGGGTGGAATCATCTTGATCCTCGCCGCTGTTATCGGTTACTTAACATCACACCTTGTCACTGGCGTTGCGATGACAACTTCGGCGCTCCTAGTTATTGGTCTTATCGTTGGACTTGGTTTCGTTGGCTATCTCGATGATTGGCTAAAAGTCGTTAAACAACGCTCACTTGGTCTGCGGGCGCGCGAAAAGTTGTTGGGGC
Organism: Candidatus Nanopelagicaceae bacterium; assembly: GCA_035441345.1. Taxonomy (GTDB): domain Bacteria; phylum Actinomycetota; class Actinomycetes; order Nanopelagicales; family Nanopelagicaceae; genus MAG-120802. Next base: position 41,963 of record DAOROE010000003.1, on the reverse strand, counting down.
AGGCCATTGTGGCTGGAGCATTCGGAGTGCTCGCTACTCGTTTCCCTGATGATTTAGGGCTTACTCCAATGTCGGAATATCTCTCCACAGTCCGCGATACCTCGATCAAATTAGGTGTCGGAATCGTCGTGGTGTGGGCGATAGTCATGGTTCTTGGAACAAGTAATGGAGTTAATCTCACCGATGGTCTCGATGGATTAGCGACAGGCGCTGCTGTGATGTCATTTCTCGCCTTCGTATTGATTGGTGTTTGGAAATTCGGTCAACGTTGCGAAGTTGCTGCAACGACAAACTGCTACACGGTACGAGATCCGCTTGATCTTGCGGTACTTGCTGCGGCCTTAGCGGGTGCATGTGGTGGCTTCTTATGGTGGAACGCCTCACCTGCTCGAATCTTCATGGGCGATACCGGCTCACTGGCTCTCGGTGGCGGACTTGCAGGACTAGCGATGACGTTGCGCACCGAACTTCTCTTGATACCGCTTGGTGGACTATTTGTCATCATCACACTCTCGGTCATTATTCAAACCACCTACTTCAAAATCAGTGGTGGAAAACGAGTATTCAAAATGGCGCCGCTACAACATCACTTTGAGTTACTTGGTTGGGGAGAAGTCACCATCGTGATCCGGTTCTGGATTATTGCTGGACTCTGTGTGGCCGCAGGTCTTGGACTCTTCTATGCCCAATGGGTGGTTGCGTGACGGATTCCTTTATCTCATCACTACGGGGCGCACATTGCATCGTTTTTGGCGCTGGCGTTACTGGCGCTCCTACGATTTCATTTCTGAAAGATAGTGGTGCTCGCGTTTCTGTTATTGATGAAAAGATAGAAGAATCGAGCGTTCTCAACTCTTTGGATTCATTAAATCTCACTGAAATTTCTTTTGCAGTCGTTTCACCTGGATGGCGTATCGATAATCCGCTCATTTCTGTCGCGCGCACAGCAGGTATCGAATTGTTGAGCGAAATAGATTTAGCGTGGCGGGTAAAGCAAGAAAAGGCACCTGATCAGCGCTGGCTCGCGCTCACCGGAACTAATGGCAAAACCACCACAGTCCAGATGGCGGAAGCGATGATGGTGGAATCTGGAATCCAAGCCCTAGCGTGCGGGAATGTAGGTTTTACCGCAATTGAAGCGGTCACCACCTCAAAAGCTGACGTCCTGGTGCTGGAGCTTTCATCCTTCCAATTGGAATGGAGCAAAGAAGCGGAATTTGAAAGCGTCGCAATTCTCAACATTGCAGAAGACCATATCGATTGGCATCAGAGCTTCGAGAACTATGCACGCGCAAAGTTCAAAATCGCAGATCGTGCGAAGATCGTCATTCTCAATCACCATGACGAAGTAATTACCCAACGCGCTAAATCTCTCACGCATCGAATTATCTGGTTCTCGCTCGATACGCCTGCTCCGCATGAAATCGGGTTGGTCGAAAACTTGATTGTCGATCGCGCATTCATCAGCGATGAAGCAGAAGCGCTCTTCGAATTATCGGATGTCACTCCAGCAGTTCCGCACAATGTTCTAAATGCGATGGCCGCCGCAGCTCTAGCTCGTTCGATTGGGTCAGACGCGAGCGCTATCGCAGAAGCGATGAAGAGATTTAAACTAGATCACCACAGATTAGAAATTGTTGCCAAGCGCGACGGCGTCACGTGGATTGATGATTCCAAAGCAACAAATCCCCATGCTGCAATGGCAGCTCTACAATCCCAATTAAGTGCAATTTGGATTGCTGGTGGTCTAGCAAAAGGCGCCGCAATGGATGACTTGATTCAACGTTGTAAAGATCGAATCAAAGTCGCCATTTTGATTGGTACAGATGCTCCCATCATTGAAGCAGCGTTACGTAAGTATGCGCCTGAAATTCAGATCGCTTCGATTGACCCTGGACTTAAGGGACTTGAAGTTATGCAACGCGCCGTTGCACTGGCACATATGCAAGCCAAGTCAGGCGACACCGTACTTTTGGCTCCGGCCTGCGCCTCAATGGATCAATTTAAGAACTATGCCGAGCGTGGAGATTTCTTCGCGCAAGCGATAAAGGAGAAGTTAGGTGAGTAATTCCAAGGCGCTCTTTGCCAGACCAGCATCGGCGTATTACTTGATTTTGGGCTCAGTTGTTGCGCTATCTGCTCTTGGACTTGTCATGGTCTTGAGCGCTTCATCAGTAAAAGCGCTCAATGAATCTGGAAACTCATTTGCTTATGTTCTTCGTCAGGCACTTTTCTTGTCGCTGTCGATTTTTATCGCATGGGTTGCCATGAAGTTGCGCCCTCAATTGTGGAAGCCGATTGCTGGTACCGCACTTCTATTCTCGTGTGCACTTCTAATCCTTCCTCAAATTCCAGGTATTGGAAAAACAGTTGGAGGAAATACCAACTGGATCGGGATTGGTAGCTTCACAATTCAACCTAGTGAATTTGCCAAAATTGGCATCATCTTGTGGTGTGCCCTTCGACTTCGGATTCATGATCAGGCCGCTAGCCAAGGAGAACCAAGTAACGCTGCAAAACTAGTGGTTCCTGGAATTGCGCTTGTGATGGCCTTGATTCTCTTAGGCCGCGATCTTGGAACTGCTGTGGTGGTTGCTGGCATTGTTGGCGGAACGCTATTCATCGCAGGAATTCCTTTACGAGTCTTTGGAATTTTAGGGCTAGGAATTGGTACGGCTTTTGCAATTCTGATCTTCACCTCGTCTAATCGTATGAATCGTTTCTCGGCTTTCTTCGATCCTTTTGCAGAAGAGAATTACAAAGGCGTTGGTTGGCAACAGGCTCACAGCATTATGGGTCTTGCTTCAGGAGGGCCGCTAGGTACCGGTCTTGGAAGTAGTAAACAAAAATGGGGCAACCTTCCAGAAGCGCATACTGATTTCATTTTTTCCGTCATCGGTGAGGAGTTTGGATTGCTGGGAACCCTCGCAGTTCTGACTCTATTTGGACTTTTAATTTTAGGAATCTTCCGTGTTGCTCTGCGCGCTGATAGCTCTTTTGAAAGATATGCATGTGCTGGAATCGGCTGCTGGTTTGCTGTTCAAGTAATTCTCAACATCGGCACCGTCATTAGCGTCATTCCCGTTGTAGGAGTTACCTTGCCTTTTATTTCTTATGGAGGCTCATCACTTCTAGCTACATTTATCGCAATAGGTTTTGTTTTAGGTGTATTGCGACGTGATCCCGCTATTGCCGCAGAAATACGCGAGCGTAAAGCGGTGCGGAGTGCGAGAGGATAAGTCGTATGACTTACAGGGTCGTCTTGGCCGGGGGCGGAACGGCAGGACATATTGAGCCTGCGCTCGCTGTCGCTGATGCGCTCGTCGCAAAACGCAAGGATCTGAGTTGTGAGTTTCTCGGTACAAATGGAGCCTTGGAAACGCTACTAGTTCCAAAACGTGGATATCGCTTACGAACCATTCCCAAAGTTGTACTACCGCGCCAACTTCGAATCCAATCAATTTTCTTTCCAATTCAACTAGTTCGAGCTTTCCTTGCAGCGCTTCGACAACTCAAAGGAGTCGATGGACTTATCGGTTTCGGTGGATATGTTTCAGCCCCTGCTTATCTTGCGGCAACCATCAGGAAAATTCCTATTGTCATTCACGAGGCCAATGCGAAACCTGGTTGGGCGAATCGTCTAGGTAGGCATTTTGCAGAAGTCGTTGCGGTTAATTTCGAAGGGGTACGTCGCCAATGGCCGAGCGCGGTGCTTACGGGAATGCCGATTCGTCAATCAATAGCCAGTCTGGCGCAATTGCGCGATAAAGATAGTTTTCGAAAACTTCATTGTGATACCTGGGGATTTGATGCTACAAAACCAGTAATAGCGGTCTTTGGTGGCTCCCAAGGCTCACGTCACATCAATGAGGTCATCGCTCAATTTAATTCCCAATTCCAGCCCCAAGGCAGCGATCTCCAGATAATCCATGCAGTTGGCGTTAATAATCCACTACCCGAAAAGCGGGCTGGGTATCTTCCACTTCCTTACTTTCATGACATGGCAGCTATTTACGGCTCTGCAGATCTACTCATTACGCGAAGTGGGGCTGTGACCTGTTCAGAATTAGAAACGGTTGGAAAGTTCTCAATTTTGGTTCCATTGCCGCATGGAAATGGAGAGCAATTTGATAATGCACAAGCCTTAGTGGAACACGGTGCAGCCATAGCAATTGCTAATGATGAATTTGATGCAGATTGGTTGCGTAGCAATCTCATTTCTGCTCTTGAGCAGGCGAAGGCTTTCCGATCTCTCGACACTGGTTTGAATATCCACGCTGCCGATCGCATCGCAGATCTGGCTCTTTCGGTACTGGAGAAAGGGGCAAGAAAGTGAGCCGGAATTGGTCTCAAGTAAAGGCCCACTTTGTCGGCATTGGTGGCTCCGGAATGAGCGGTATTGCGCGCATCATGTCGGCAAAAGGCGCTGCAGTTTCGGGCTCTGATCTCAATGATTCATCAAGTCTGACTGGCTTACGTACGTTAGGTATCACCACTTATGTTGGGCATGCTGCTTCGCATATTGGCGACGCCACCATGGTGATTCGTTCCAGTGCGATTCCTGAAATGAATGTAGAAATTCAAGAAGCTCTACGTCGTGGACTACCTATTTTGGAGCGAGCTACGGCTCTGGCTGAGTTACTAGTAGATAAGCGCTCTGTTGCAATCGCCGGAACACATGGCAAAACAACCACTACTTCTATGTTGACAGTGGCCCTACAACATTGTGGCTTTGATCCTTCTTTTGCCATCGGTGCAACGGTTAGAAATTCAGGTACCAATGCCCATCACGGTGCGGGGGATACCTTTGTGGTTGAAGCAGATGAGTCAGATGGCTCATTCATTGCTTACAAACCATATGGGGCGGTCGTCACCAATATTGAATTGGATCATGTCGATAATTTCAAAAGTATTGATGAAATCGACCAACTCTTCAAGAATTTTGTCGCAACCATTCAACCTAAAGGATTTCTCGTACTTTGTATCGACGATCCAGGAGTACAGCGGCTACTGAGTTCGCTATCGGAGAGTGCGAAAAATAATCTCGAGATCATTACCTACGGATGCGATGCGATGGCCGATGTGAAGTTGGATCGCATATTTGTTGCCGCGAAGAGCGCAACTGCCCGCGCGACATATAAAGGTCGAGTATTAGGTGAGATGGAATTAGCCATTTCAGGTCGACACAATCTACTTAATGCCGCAGCGGCCTTAGCGGCTGCCATCACGTTAGGTGCAAATCCCGCAGAAGTCCTGGCCGGCTTGAAGTTATTTACCGGCGCTCGTCGTAGATTCGAAGTCAAAGGCGTCGTAAATGGCATCACAGTTGTCGATGATTACGGCCATCATCCCACCGAAATTCATGCCACCCTTGACATGGCGAGAACCTTTGCAGGTCAAGGTCGCGTGCTTACAATCTTTCAACCGCATCGCTATTCGCGAACCCAAGCTTTTTCGGAGGGATTTGCCGCCTCATTATCGGCCTCGGATCACACCTATCTTCTTGAAATCTATCCTGCCAGCGAGAGTCCGATTCCTGGAATTACATCGAGCTTGATCTCCTCCAAGATGAAGAGCGAGAGCGTCACCTATGAACCATCGATGCCAACAGTTGTGGAGATGGTTGCGAAAGAAGCTCGCAGCGGAGATGTCATCATCACTTTAGGCGCAGGCGATGTAAGTGCTTTGGGCAAACTAATAATTGAAGCGTTGAGCGTTTAACTACTCCTATGAGAAATTGGTCATAAAAGTCTGGCATGAGAAAGCTACATAGATCCTTTCTTCCCAAGCCTCTCCTTCTCATAAGTATTCTCGTCTTGGTAGGGGCGGCCTATTTACTCGGATGGAGCAAGATTTTTGTTGTCGAGAAAGTGGTAGTTGCCTCGCAAGATAAGGATGTCGTCAAAGAGGTAACAATGAAGTTAGCGCAACCCCCTGCAGTGGTTCAGATCGGTGAACCTCTGGCAAGAGTTGATCGTCGAGAGATTGCCTCGCGGTTACGTGAATTGTTATGGGTGGATAATGTCGAGCTCAATCGAAATATCTTCTCCGGAGAAGTGCAGATTAAAGTTCTGCCGCGCAGCCCTATCGCACGATTGATTTCAACTAATAGCGCTAATGTGGAGAGCGTCGGATTTATGAGTAGAGAGCTAGATTTCTTCTATCTGCCCCGCCAAGCAGTCCAGCAAGCAATAGCTACAGGGGAGACTAATTGGGGCGATATCCCAGAGTTGAAATTCGCAGGCGAGATCCAAAGCTCTACTAGCGCCATTCGAAGTGATATCCGAGAACTCATCACTACTCTGTCTACCCAGGGATATGGAATCCGCGCAATCGACGTGAAGAGCCCCACAGAATTCAGCAGTTTGATCGTGAGAGATAGTAGGAAGTTGGATATTTACTGGGGAAGTGTCAAAGAACTCGAGTTAAAGATTGAAGTGATGGAGCGACTCTTGGAGTTAAAGGAAAATAAACGAATCACGAGTGTGAATCTTGCAAATCCAATCGCTCCGATTGTGAAGTAAAAATCAATCCTTAAGTAAAAATATAAATCGTGTCGGTGTTTGCCACGACCCTCACCCGCGCCTACTTTTGCGCGCACAGATTAAGGAAACTCTAAGTCTAAAGTTGAGAATTAGGGTTCGAAGAGAGGCGAAAACGTGGCAACACCACAGAATTATTTAGCAGTCATCAAAGTAGTTGGAATTGGTGGCGGTGGAGTTAATGCAGTTAATCGAATGATTGACGCTGGATTAAAAGGCGTTGAATTCATTGCAATTAACACCGATGCACAAGCGCTTCTCATGAGTGATGCTGATGTGAAATTAGATATTGGAAGAAAGTTAACCCGCGGACTTGGCGCTGGCGCTGCACCTGAAATTGGAAAGCAAGCCGCCATTGATCACACTGAAGAAATTGAAGAAGTTCTTCGCGGTTCGGACATGGTCTTCGTTACCGCTGGAGAAGGTGGCGGAACTGGTACTGGTGGCGCCCCCATCGTTGCAAAGATTGCAAAAGAACTTGGCGCTCTCACTGTTGGTGTTGTAACTCGACCATTTAGTTTTGAAGGAAAGCGTCGTGCAACACAAGCGGAGGAAGGAATCGAAAATCTTCGCAAAGAAGTAGATACCTTGATTGTGATTCCAAATGATCGTTTGCTCTCAATTTCCGATCGTTCTATCTCTGCTCCAGAAGCTTTTAAGACTGCAGACCAAGTTCTTCTCTCTGGTGTTCAAGGCATCACAGATCTCATTACAACTCCAGGTCTTATCAATCTAGATTTTGCGGATGTGAAGAGCGTGATGGATGGCGCAGGTTCAGCCCTCATGGGAATTGGATCTGCCCGTGGTGAAGCGCGCGCTACACGCGCTGCGGAACTTGCAATCTCATCTCCACTTCTAGAGGCGTCGATTGATGGCGCTCACGGAGTTCTCCTTTCTATTGCAGGTGGCTCAGATCTCGGCCTCTTTGAAATCAGTGAAGCCGCAGAACTTGTTGCAAAATGTGCCCACCCAGATGCCAACATCATCTTTGGTACCGTGATTGACGATGCTCTCGGAGATGAAGTTCGCGTCACCGTCATTGCTGCTGGATTTGATGGCGGAGCTCCTAAGAAGCTCTCGGTTCCCGTCATCTCAACTGCAACTCTTAATGGTCAAGCAGATCCCATTCCATCCAATGATCCGATTGCAGTTGCGATGGAAGCTCCTGCTGCTCCGACTCGCCGCCGCATTACTTTTGAAGAGCTCGTCGCAGAAGACGAGATTGATATTCCAGACTTCATGAAGTAATTCCCACATTCATGTCGAGGTCGCTCTTTACCTCGCGCGAAGGTGGCGTGAGCTCTGCTCCTTATGAGAGTTTCAATCTTGCTACACATGTAGGCGATGAACTAACTAAAGTTCTTGCAAATAGAGAGATCCTTGCCCAGCGCTTTGGAATGGATCTTGAGAATATCTTTTTTATGAACCAAGTTCATGGCCGAGATGTCGCGGTCATTGATGAAAATTCACGTTCTTCCGAACTGCCTACTGTGGATGCCCTCTTCACTACTCGAAAAGGTGTTGCTCTGGTGGTTTTAATTGCTGATTGCATTCCGCTACTTCTCCACTCAGAACGAGCGGTGGCCGCAGTCCATGTTGGCAGACAAGGATTAGTGAAAGGGGTATTTCAAGCAACCTTGGATCTCTTTAAATCACGTGGCATCACTTCAAGTGAGTTGCGCGCCGAACTAGGCCCATCTATTTGTGGCCAGTGCTATGAAGTCGATGGCGCAATGTATGACGACGTTACCAAGCAGATTCCTGCAACAGCGAGCACCGATTCATGTCTCAATATTGAAGCAGGGTTGGTATCGCTCCTTGAGGAAAAAGGAATTGCGTGGAGCTCACTAGGAGAATGCACCGCCCATAACAATGCATATTTTTCCTATCGCCGTGATCGGGTCACAGGTCGCCAAGCTGGAGTTATAACTTTATGAATATCGAACGGAAAAAAGAGATCGCCGATGCGCTGGCATCGGTGCGTGCAGAGATTCCACATCACGTCACTCTCATTGTTGTAACCAAGACCTTTCCAGCAAGCGATGTAGAGATTCTCTATGGGCTAGGGGAGAGGAACTTCGGAGAGAACCGTGATTCAGAAGGCGCGGAGAAATCAGCTCTCCTTCCAGATGACGCTCAATGGCATTTTCAAGGGGGAATACAGAGCAACAAATTACGTTCCATTGTGACCTGGAGTGATTACATACATTCCCTTGACGAAGTCCGCCATGCAGAGAAGATTTCGACTCTTGCCCTAGAAATGAACAAAAAACAGAATTGCTTTATCCAAATCAACTTGGATTCTGACCAAAGAAACGTAACTCGTAGCGGAATTGAGCGATCAGGGCTCGCTAGGTTTGTAGATGAGATTTCACTATTTTCAGGGATCAACATTGTTGGAGTAATGGGGGTGGGGCCACTGAACAGTGATCCAAGGCCTGCATTTGTTGAACTACAGAGCGCCAGCCATGAACTTCAGAAAGTTGTTCCAGGGGCCACTTTTATCTCAGGGGGAATGAGTGGGGACTTTCATATTGCTCTGGAATATGGCGCGACACATGTTCGTATTGGCAGTTCAATACTCGGCTCTCGCTAGCCGCCACTCTAAAATTTCACCATGTCTAATGCATTGAGAAGAATGACCAACTACCTCGGTCTCACAGAAGATGACGGCACAACTCAAGAAGCGGTCGCTGTTCGTCCCAAGGTTGCTCCGGTCAAGCGTCCAACCCCAACGTTAAGTGTTGCTCCTCAACTTCCTGTTGCACATGCACCGCAAGTTCAGGATGCCGCACCCATTGATCGCATCGTGACGATCACTCCTCGTTTCTACAGCGAAGCTCGCGCTATTGGTGAGTATTACCGTGAAGGTAATCCTGTCATCATGAATCTCAGCGATATGGAAGAGTCTGAAAGAAAGCGTCTCATCGATTTTGCTTCTGGCCTTGTCTTTGGACATGCTGGAACAATTGAGCGCGTGACCTCCAAGGTATTTCTTCTCTCACCTCCAAATGTGATGGTGAGCTCTGAAGATAAAACTGCCGCTGCTAACGCGAGCCTCTTTAATCAGAGCTAGTAAAAACTTTCTGTGATTAATCTCAGCGATTGGGTAGTTCTTGCTCTCAATCTTTTCCTTATCGCGCTTTTTGCACGATTGATTTTGGATTATGTTCGTATGTTCCGCCCATCTTGGCGTCCACGCGGAATCATTCTCCCGCTCGCTGAGATCATCTACATGATCACCGATAAGCCCTTGAGTTTTGTACGTCGCTTTATCCCGCCCCTGCGCATGGGTCCAGTTGCGCTCGATCTCTCTTTCATCGTCCTCTTCTTCGGCACACAGATTCTCATCGCATTTATCGGTTAATTTCTCTCACGCTATTCCACCTGTTGTAAGTCTTCACATAGACTGCAATCATGGAACGCACTGCGGCGCTTGAACTTGATGCACAAGATCCGCTTCGCGAATTCAAGAATCGTTTCGTCATTACAGATCCTGATACCTGCTACCTCGATGGAAATTCACTCGGTCGTTTACCGCACGCAACAGTCAAAGCAATCAACGATTTCCTGACCCAAGAATGGGGCCCAGAAGTAGTAGCGGGCTGGGGCCATTGGGTGGATGAAGCCCAATCGGTCGGTGATTTGATTGGTCGAAGCGCGCTTGGAGCAGGGCCTGGCCAAGTTCTTGCCTGTGACACAACTTCGGTTAATTTCTATCAACTCGCTTCTGCCGCAATTCGCGCACGGCCTGATCGCAAAACCATCATTATTGATGCGGCAAATTTTCCTACCGATCGATACATCATGCAGGGCCTTGCCAATCAACTTGGTTTGAAACTCATCACTATTGATAACGAAGATCCAACAATCTCTGATCATGAATTGATTACTCCCGAGATTCTAAAGAAGTACATGTCCGATGATGTTGCCCTCGTGAGTCTTGAAGTTGTGCAATATCGCTCAGGTGCACGACAGGACATCAAGGCCATCAATGAATTAGTGAAGAGTTTTGGCGCACTCATGCTCTGGGATGCAGCCCACGCTATTGGCTCTGTCGCCATGGATTTCGATAAAAACGGTGTTGAACTCGCAGTTGGTTGTACTTATAAATATGGGAACTCTGGCCCCGGAGCTCCGGCCTGGCTCTATGTATCAAAGCAGATGCAGAATGAGCTGCGGGTTCCGATTCAAGGTTGGTTTGCCCAGCGCGATCAATTCGCCATGGGCCCAACCTTTGAGCGAGATGAAAGCATCCGTGGATTTCAAATCGCCAGCCCTTCATTGATGGGTCTGCGTTGTATCAAGACTTCCTTTGAAATGATTGAAGAGGCGGGGATTGCTGAGATAGAAAAAAAGGCTGCTCGAGGTACTGCGATGATGATTGAGCTTTATGAGCAATGGCTCGCTCCGCTTGGTTTTACTCTCAACACACCACGCAATCACAACCAGCGCGGTGGACATATTTCTCTCGTACACCCCGAAGCAGAGAAAATTGCTATCGCGCTTCGCAAATTCGCCAACGTGATTCCTGATTACCGCGTTCCTAACTCCATACGCGTAGCAATATCTCCGCTAGCTACTTCCTATGTTGAGGTCTATGACGGCTTCCAGCGTATCCGCGATCTAGTGAGCACACGTCAGTATGAGAAAGTCACTACGGGAGGCTCCCGAGTTACATGACCAATAGCCATGATGCTGCGCTTACTTACAGCTCCTATCTCAAAGTGGATGAGCTTTTAAAACTTCAACAACCACTCTCAGATGGCCCCGAACATGACGAACTTTTATTCATCGTCATTCACCAAACCTATGAACTCTGGTTTAAAGAGTTGATCCATGAATTCAAAGCTGCGCAGCGCTCGCTGGAAGCGGGGGATACCCACTACTCACTTTCTATCTTGGGGCGCATTCGAACCATCATGAAGATATGTGTAGCTCAAATCGACATTCTTGAAACGATGACTCCACTTCAATTCAACTCTTTCCGAGATCGTTTAGGCGCCTCCAGCGGATTTCAATCAGCCCAATTCCGAGAAGTCGAAGCAATTCTTGGCAGACGCGATAGCAAAGCTGCTGCACATTTGATGCCCGAAGATAAAGCTCGAGTTGAAACACTTATGAAGACACGATCAATTTGGGACAGCGCACTTAGATATGTGCACTCACGTGGTTTTGCAATCCCAGACCAGATTCTCAATCGCGACTATTCGAAACATTATGAACCGAACTCTGATGTGCAATCCTCATTGCTTGACATGCATCGCAATGACCCAGAAGGTTCACTTATCTGTGAACGCCTGGTTGATATCGACGAAGGTCTACAAGAGTGGCGTTATCGACATGTGAAGATGGTCGAACGCACCATTGGCCATAAATCAGGAACGGGTGGCTCTAGCGGCGCTGATTACTTAGCTTCCACTTTGTTTAAGCCAGTATTTCCAGATCTATGGGAGATTAGAAGTAAGTTTTAAACCTTTGAAAGCTTGAGTGCTAATCCAAGCTCTTCATCGCCAGATTGAAGCGAACTGTCTCTTTCAAAGGAAAGCGCTAGGACTTCTTCACTAATCCAAGCCTTGCCGTCTTCAATAGCGGAGGCTGATGCGGCATCAGAATTCCATCTCACGTGAATGCGATCGCTGACATCGAATCCTGAGGCTTTGCGAGCATCTTGGATTGCGCGAATGGCTTCGCGGACAATTCCTTTTGAGATGAGTTCCGGAGTAAGAGTGAGGTCGAGTGCAACGCTCTCACCGGAGTGGGAAGTGACAGCCCAACCAGTTCGTGGCGTTTCAGTGATGACAAGATCTTCTTCCGTTACGTCAGCGACTGAACCGTCTCCGTAAGGAAGTGAGAATGCGCCGTGAGTTCTGACCTCAGCGACAAGTGCCGCAGCATCAGAGGAAGAGATTACTTTTGCAATCGCTTGGACATCGCCGCCGAATTTTGCGCCGAGGCTGCGGAAATTAGCTTTGATAGAGATATCAACAAGTCCTGATCCGGCGCTTGATAGATCATCAAGGTTTTCAACATTGAGTTCATCTGCAATTTGATCGCGAAGTTCAGTAGAGAGCGACTTCCATGCAGGTGCGGCTATAAGGGCGCGAGAAAGAGGCTGGCGAATCTTTACTTGTGATTGGGCGCGGGAGGCGCGACCAAGTTCTACAAGTCTGCGGGTAAGTGCAACATCTTTTGACAGCTGCGCATCGATCGATTTCTTATCCGCGACTGGGAAATCTGCGAGGTGAACGGACGCAGGGGAGTTGGGTTCGACAACGCGGATTAATTTTTGCCAGACATGTTCGGTGATAAATGGAACCATCGGCGCCATTAAAAGAGTTACAGTCTTGAGGCAGTGATGCAACGTCGATAAAGCGGCGCTATCACCATCCCAGAATCTGCGACGCGAGCGGCGGACATACCAATTAGATAAGTCATCAACAAATGTTGCAAGCGCTGCGCCAGCTGCTTGAGAGTCGAAATCATTGAGGGCGGCATCAACGGTGGCGATGAGTTGATTGAGTTCGCTGATGATCCAGCGATCCATCGTGGAGAGTTGTGATGAATCAGAAATTGGTTGAGGGCTGTAATTCGCTGCTGATGCATATAAAGAGAGGAAAGAGACAGTATTCCAATACGTGAGGAGCGTTTTACGTACTACTTCTGAGATTGCATCATGACCTACGCGGCGAGCGCTCCATGGAGAGCCAGCTGCGAGCATGTACCAACGCACCGCATCTGCGCCATGTTGATCCATCAGCGCCATCGGTTCGAGAACATTTCCCAGGTGCTTGCTCATCTTGCGACCATCTTTATCAAGGATGTGGCCGAGACAGAGCACGGTCTTATATGAAGATTTATCAAAGACTAGGGTCCCAATTGCCATCAGCGTGTAGAACCAACCGCGCGTCTGGTCGATGGCTTCACAGATGAAGTCCGCGGGATAAGCCTCATTGAATTTCTCAACTGAACCTGGTTTGTGTGGGTAGCCCCATTGTGCAAAAGGCATAGCTCCAGAGTCATACCAACAATCAATAACTTCGGGAGTGCGAAGCATTGTGGCAGAACATTCTCTGCACGCGAAAGTTATGTCATCAACATAAGGTCGATGAAGTTCAAGGCCCGCAAGGTCTCTGCCAGCGCGCTCCTGTAACTCTTTTCGCGAACCAAAAGATTCTTCATGTGCATTCTCGCAGCGCCAGATTGGAAGTGGAGTTCCCCAGTAACGATTGCGAGAGAGGGCCCAATCAATATTGTTGTTGAGCCAATCACCAAAACGTCCCGTCTTGATGGTTTCCGGATGCCAATCAGTGGCAGCATTTTCCCGCAAGAGCGCATCTTTAATCTTCGTGGTGCGGATATACCAGGATGGTTGTGCGTAATAGATAAGAGGTGTGTGACATCTCCAGCAATGCGGATAGGTATGTTCGTATTGCTGATGGCGATAGAGGCGACCAGAATTTTTCAGTTCTTTAACAAGTGGCTTATCGGCTTCTTTGAAGAAGAGACCTCCAACAAGATTCACGTTTTCGTCAAAGTGACCATTAGGCAAGATGGGATTCACAACAGGAAGGTTGTAGCGACGGCAGCTCGCCAAGTCATCTGCGCCAAATGCAGGGGATTGATGGACTAAACCAGTTCCATCTTCGGTGGTGACGTAATCAGCAAGAATCACAAAGTGAGAATCTGGGATCTCTACATAGTCAAAAGGACGCGTGTATGAGGTGCGTTCTAGATCGCTGCCTTTCATTTTCTTGATTACTTCATAGCCATCTCCAAGAACGGAGAGAAGCGGTTCAGCGACGACAAGAACTTCACTTTTTACATCCTCAGTTTCTTTAGTGCGCGCTGCTACATAATCAACGTCAGGATGTACCGCAATCGCGGTGTTGGAAACTAGCGTCCATGGAGTTGTGGTCCAGACGAGTAGAGAGGCGCCCAGCTTTTCTAATTCGCCCGAGGTAATAGGGAAGCGGACATAGACCGAAGGATCTTTAACAGTCTCATAGCCTTGCGCTAATTCATGATCGGAAAGTCCTGTTCCACAACGCGGGCAATATGGCGCCACGCGATGGTCTTGAACTAGGAGACCTTTCTTATGAATCTCTGCAAGTGACCACCAAACGCTTTCAATGTATTCATCAGACATAGTCCAATACGCTTCATCAAAATCAACCCAGAATCCCATGCGCTCTGTCATGGCGGTAAATGCATCAACGTGACGCTGTACTGATTCACGACATTTGTCGTTGAAGGCTGCGATGCCATATTTTTCGATATCGCCTTTGCCCGAAAACCCAAGTTCTTTTTCAACTGCAATCTCAACAGGAAGTCCATGGCAATCCCATCCAGCTTTGCGGATGACATGCTTGCCTTTCATGGTGTGAAAACGCGGAAAGACATCTTTAAATACCCGCGCTTCAATGTGGTGTGTTCCAGGCATTCCATTTGCTGTGGGAGGACCTTCATAAAAAGTCCATGATTCGCCGCCCGCTCTCATGCGAACGCTGGAATGAAATACATCTTGGGTTTGCCAGAAGGAGAGAATGTCGCGCTCGATTGCAGGGAGATCAATTGACGGAGCAAGAGCAACATACGGCGACTTTTCGGCCATAAAAAAATCCCTCCCATAATGTGAACTTATGGAGGGGCGATCGTGATTGACCGCGGTACCACCCGCCTTGCAGCGTTAGCTGCCACTTAACTTTCTTACCGTTGGTTCTACATGAGCCTTAGCCCACTTCTTCCAACTCGCTCTCAGGTGATTGCCTGGTCTATGCGAATATTTGTGTAAGGCGGCAAGTCTAACGCATCGCGGGGCGAGTGGCTTTTATCCCTGCCAACCCTTAGCCTTCGCCGTTGTGGCATTGAAAAAGAAACTCTCCTCCGCTGTGGCGAAATTTAAGAAGAAGCCCGCAACAAAGGTAACTGCGAAAAAGACGCCTGCGAAGAAGGCCACTCCCAAGAAGTCGAGTGCGAAGAAATCACCTGCAAAGAAAGTTGTTGCGAAGAAGGCCCCCGTCAAAAAGGCTCCCGCTAAAAAAGCGCCAGTAAAAAAGGCTCCCGTAAAGCCAGTTCTTGCAAAGAAAGCTCCAGCCAAGAAGCCCACTGAAATTATCAAAGGCGCACACAAAACTGCGCTCACCAGCTCCACCGCCAAAGGCGGTGCTACAACTATCTCGGTTTACAAACCAGAAGTTGAAGCAAGTGACATTGTCGTTGTTGAAGAGAAGCGTTTAGTTCTACCTCCTCCAGTTCGTAAACCAAAACCTGGAAAGAAAGCGCCCGCACTTAAGCCAATTAAAGCTGCCCCGGCGCCATTTGTGAGTGAGGGCGAAGAGACGTGGACTGCCACTGAATTAAAAGCAATTCGAAGCGAACTTGCTAAGGATCTGGTGCGACTCAAGAAAGAGTTAGAAGAGATCGAATCTGAAATGGATGATCTGATCGAAGCCTCAGGCGTGGGCGCTGGCGATGACCAGGCCGATGCTGGTGCCAAGACTTTTGAACGCGAACATGAAATCTCGTTGGTCTATAACGCTCGAGATATGGTGCTGCAAACTGAGCGCGCTCTCGAACGTATTGATACAAAAACTTATGGCCGTTGTGAAGATTGCGGCAACGCAATTGGCAAAGCGCGTCTCCAGGTATTTCCACGCGCAACTCTTTGCATGTTATGCAAACAGAAGGAAGAGCGCCGATAACGTCGTCACGTGCACATCGCGCGCGACGACTTTTCATCATATTCGCGACGGTAATTTTCGCCCTCGATCTGATCACGAAGAATTGGGCAGTTTCCTATCTTCAATTTCGCGAACCAATTCGCGTGATTGGTGACTTTCTCAAGCTAACTTTTGCAACGAATCCCGGGGCAGCGTTTAACTTTGCAACAGATGCAACCCTCATACTCTCTTCGCTCAAACTCTGCGTTGCCGCTTTTCTCATTTATTACATGCGTAAGGTCACCAATGCACAATGGGCGATGGCCTTGGGCGCACTTCTTGGTGGCGTAGTGGGAAATCTCTGGGATCGCGCGACCCGTGAGCCTGGAAATTGGCGCGGTGAGGTCATCGATTGGATCGAACTACCAAATTGGCCGGTATTTAACATCGCAGATTCTGCGATTGTTTGCTCCGGAATATTCATGACCTGGCTAGCGATGCGCAATATCCAGCCCATTCGTCACGACGAAAATAACGACCTCCATCACGAGGATAAGAAATGAGTGGTGAGCGCGAACGGCGCGCCATTCTTATCTCTGAAGAGTTCAACGGTGAACGCGTAGATAGCGCACTTGCCAAGATCCTTGAACTTTCACGGAGCGTTGTTGCTGATTTATTAAATGCAGGAGATGTACTGCAAGGAAAGAAACCTTTATCAAAGTCAGATCGCCTTCAAGTAGGAGATCGTCTTACCGTGATCATGCCAGCTCCTTATGATCCTTTGGAACTTAAGCCAACCCCGATTGAAGAGCTCGATATTGTTTACGATGATGCCGATGTCGTTGTGGTGAATAAACCAGTCGGATGTGCAGCGCATGCGAGCCCTGGTTGGACCGGGCCGACAGTTGTGGGTGCCTTAATCGCGCGTGGATATCGCATCTCAACTTCTGGGCCGCAAGAGCGTCAAGGAATTGTTCAGCGACTTGATGCAGGAACCTCAGGTTTAATGTTGCTCGCCAAAAATGAGAATTCATATGTCGCAATGAAGAATCAATTTCGCAATCGCACTGTAAAAAAGGTTTATCACACTTTAATTCAAGGTCATATCGATCCAAGCGAAGGAACAATTGATGCTCCAATCGGAAGACATCCGCGAGAGGATTATCGATTTGCTGTTGTTGCAGATGGAAAGCCGAGCGTTACCCACTATTCGTTGATCGAGTATTACTCGAGCGCCTCATTGCTACGCGTTGAGTTAGAGACGGGTCGCACCCACCAAATTCGAGTCCACTTCAATGCGCTTCGCCATCCTCTTGTAGGAGATCTGGCGTACGGAGGAGACCCGGTTTTGGCTGCGAAACTTGAACTGAAGCGGCCATGGCTTCATGCAATCGAACTCACATTCAATCAGCCCTCAACTGATGAGCTCATCACACTGAGCGCGCCACTTCCCGACGACCTCAAACGCGCCCTCGAGTTGCTCTCGGTCAAGTGAGTGCGGGGGAGTAATCTCGCCGACCGTGAGTAAGGGTTTCGTTCATCTCCATGTCCACACCGAGTATTCGATGCTCGATGGAGCTGCGCGCGTTGAAAAACTTGCCCAAGAAGTAGCTCAATCAGGCGATGGCGCGATCGCCATGACAGATCACGGAAATGTTTTTGGTGCATTTGATTTTTATAAAACCATGAAGAAGGCGGGCGTAAAGCCCATCATTGGTATTGAAGCGTACGTTGCGCCTGAATCTCGTTTTGATAAGAAGCGGGTGAAGTGGGCCGAAGGCGGAGAAGATGATGTCTCTGCCGGTGGTGCATATACACATATGACCATTCTTGCGGAAAACAACGTAGGACTATCAAATTTATTTAAGCTCTCATCGTTGGCATCTCTCGAAGGCTTTTACTACAAGCCGCGCATGGATAAAGAGATTCTTGCTCAATACTCTCAAGGATTGATTGCGACAACGGGATGTCCAGGTGGGGAGATTCAAACGCGCATTCGCATGGGTGCTTATAACGAAGCGCGAGCCGCAGCGGCTGCATATAGAGACATATTTGGTGCTGACAATTACTTCGTTGAGATTATGGATCATGGAATTGAGATTGAACAACGAGTCAAAGATGACCTTCTCAAATTAGCTAAAGAGTTAGGTTTGCCGCTTCTTGCGACCAACGATTTGCATTACACATATGCCGCAGACTCCAAGCATCATGAAGCGTTGTTATGTATTCAGACTGGTTCGACTCTGGCGGAAGGAAAACGGTTCAAATTTGATAGCAATGAGTATTACTTAAAAGATGCCGCAACTATGCGCCGTATCTTTAAAGATATAGAGAGCGCCTGCGACAACACGCTCCTCATTGCCGAACGCTGCGATGTCACATTGAGAGAAAATGAAAACCTCCTGCCTAAGTTCCCAGTTCCCTCGGGCGAAACTGAAGATTCTTGGTTAGTGAAAGAGGCCGAACGAGGTCTGGCGACAAAATTTCCTGATGGTATAACTGAGGAACATAAAGCGCGTTTACATTACGAACTTGGCGTGATGACGAAGATGGGCTTTGCTGGTTACTTCCTTGTTGTCGCCGACCTTGTTGCTTATGCCAAGAGTCAAGGAATTCGCGTTGGTCCTGGGCGTGGTTCTGCCGCAGGGTCACTAGTTTCATATGTCTTGGGAATTACTGCTCTTGATCCGATTGCTCATGGCCTGCTCTTTGAGCGCTTCCTCAATCCGGAACGTATTTCGATGCCCGATATCGATCTAGATTTCGATGAAAGACGCCGTGGCGAAATGATTCGATATGCCACTAATAAATATGGTGAAGATCGAGTCGCTCAGATCATTACTTACGGAACTATCAAGTCAAAGCAAGCAATTAAAGATTCCACTCGAGTGTTGGGCTATCCATACGCGCTTGGCGAGAAGCTCACCAAAGCGCTTCCTCCCGCAATTATGGGTAAGGACATTTCGTTACATGGAATATTCGATAAAGAGAACGAGCGATATGGCGAGGCCCAGGAATTTAGAAATCTCTTTGAAACTGACCCTGATGCAAAAACTGTGGTTGAGATGGCCACAGGTCTGGAAGGTCTCAAGCGCCAATGGGGTGTGCATGCAGCTGGAGTGATTCTCAGTCGTGAACCACTACTCGATGTAATTCCTATTCATCGTCGCGATGCAGATGGCGCCATCATTACTCAATTCGATATGGTCGCATGCGAAGCGACGGGGCTTCTCAAGATGGACTTTCTGGGATTACGAAATCTTTCTGTTCTCGATGATTGCATCACTAACATCAAATCAAATCAGGGAAAAACTGTCGTTCTAGAAGAACTGCCTCTCAAAGATAAGAAAACCTTTGAGCTGCTCTCTCGTGGAGAAACGCTGGGAGTCTTCCAGCTTGATAGCGCCCCAATTCGCGCGCTACTTCGTTCCATGGCGCCCGACTCTTTTGAAGATATCTCCGCTGTTATCGCTCTGTATCGACCAGGACCGATGGGAGTTAATGCACACAATGATTACGCTGATCGCAAGAATGGTCGAAAGCGGATTGAACCTATTCATCCGGAACTGAGTGAGGCCCTGAAAGATATTTTGGGTGACACATACGGCCTTATTGTGTATCAGGAACAAGTAATGGCAATCGCTCAGAAACTCGCAGGTTTCTCGCTTGGCCGAGCAGATCTTCTCCGTAAAGCGATGGGTAAGAAGAATAAAGAAATTCTTGATAAAGAGTATGTGCATTTCGAAGAAGGAATGCGGGCCAATGGATTTTCTAGTGTTGCAATTGAAGAATTGTGGAAGACGCTCATCCCGTTCTCTGACTATGCCTTCAATCGAGCACATAGCGCGGGTTATGGTGTGGTTTCATTCTGGACCGCCTATTTGAAAGCCAATTTCCCTACCG
The DNA here is from genome assembly GCA_035441345.1 of Candidatus Nanopelagicaceae bacterium. Classification (GTDB taxonomy): domain Bacteria; phylum Actinomycetota; class Actinomycetes; order Nanopelagicales; family Nanopelagicaceae; genus MAG-120802. Next base: position 21,856 of record DAOROE010000003.1, on the reverse strand, counting down.
AATACATGGCTGCACTTCTTACCAGCGTGCGTGACGATAAAGATAAATCTGCGCTGTATCTCAATGAATGCCGACGGATGGGCATCAAAGTTCTTCCACCTGATGTCAACGATTCCAATGGCGAATACACACCAAAAGGAACTGATATTCGCTTTGGGCTCGCAGCTATTCGCAATGTTGGCGAAAACGTTGTTGCATCAATCGCCCGCAATCGAAGTGAGAAAGGTCGCTACCAATCCTTCGGTGATTTTCTTGCCAAGGTTGATGTCCAAGTCTGCAATAAGAAGACCATCGAGTCTCTGATAAAAGCAGGTGCCTTTGACTCATTAGGACACTCCCGTAAAGGTTTGATGGGTATTTATCTCGAAGCAATTGATTCAGTTATGGAGACTAAGCGCGCAGAATCAATCGGCCAATTCGATCTCTTTGGCGGCAATGGTCTTAATGTAAGCGCTGGTATCTCAGGAATTGCACTTGATATCGATAGCGCGGAATGGGAGAAGCCATTATTGCTCTCGTATGAACGGGAGATGTTAGGTCTCTATGTTTCTGATCATCCATTGCTGGGAGTAGAGCACGTACTGCGAGGCGCTACCGATATTTCGATAAGTCAGATCTTTGATGATGGTGTTGGGCACGAACAAGTCGTAACAATTGCTGGACTCATTACAAGCGTTCAGAGAAAAGTAAGTCGCCAAGGCCAACCATGGGCGATTGTTACCATTGAAGATTTAGAAGGTGGCATCGACGTGCGCTTCTTCTCTAATTCCTACCAACAACATGCTCTTAATCTGATTGAAGATCGAATCGTTGTTGTACGTGGAAGAATTGATAAGAAGGAAGAAACTCCCCAAGTTACGGCTCTTGATCTATCGATTCCTGATGTTAATCAAGCACCTATTGGCCCCTTTGTAATTAAACTTGAAGCAGAGCGTTGCACACCACCCATCGTTGATCGAATGAAAGAGATTCTCCGCTCTCATCCTGGAACCAGAGAAGTGCATCTCAAAATCGAAGGTGGAAGTAAGAACACAGTTCTTCGACTTGATGATGGTTTAAAGATCACCGCCTCTCCAAGTTTGAGTGCAGATTTGAAATCTATTCTCGGCCCCGATTGTCTTGTCTAGCTATTGATCTCAGCTATTCAAAAAATAGCCGACCAGAATTTCTCGACACCATTAGACTCACGAAGTATTGAACGCGAAACTTGCGATTGCTACGAGGGAGGTCTTATGAAGCCGCTCACGCTGCTACCAGCAGTTGATGTTCGCGCTGGGCAAGCGGTGCGTTTGGTAAAGGGAGAACTCGCTAATGAGCAGAAATATGGATCGCCTCTCGAAACTGCTCTGGAGTTTCAAAAGTCGGGCGCAGAATGGATTCACTTGGTTGACCTTGATGCCGCCTTTGGAACCGGATCAAACTATGAGCTCATTTCAAAAGTCATTCAGACATTGGAAATAAAGGTCCAGCTTTCTGGTGGAATTAGAGATCAATCTTCACTTGAGCTAGCCCTTGATAGTGGATGTGCACGAGTAAATCTGAGTACTTCGGCATTAGATGATCTAGATTGGACTGCAAAAGTAGTCTCACAATATGGAGATCGCATCGCTGTTGGCCTTGATGTTCAAGGACGTACTTTGTCGGCACGTGGTCGAAGCCGCCACGATGTAAATAAACCAAGTAAAGATCTCTTTGAAACGCTCTCTCTGCTCGATAAAGAAGGCTGTTCGCGTTACGTATTAACTGATGTCAATACTGATGGAGCCATGCAAGGGCCAAATTTCTCTTTACTCAGTGATCTCTGTGCTGCAACAACGGCGCCCGTAATTGCATCAGGTGGAGTTTCAAGTATCGATGATGTGGTCGCACTCCGTTCCTTAACCGATATTGGAGTGGAGGGCGCAATCATTGGAAAAGCACTCTACGCTCAGGCATTCACATTCTCTGAGGCGTTAGGGGTGGCATCACAGTGACGATGGTGAAATACCTATGAAGCCAATTTCACTCGAGGAGTTCCGCAATTTTGCCCGTGCATTCAATGTGGTACCCGTTGCTGAAAGTTTCTTAGCCGATAATGAAACTCCACTAACTTTGTACTCAAAGTTATCTACTAATCAAGAGAATACCTTCCTGTTGGAGTCGGCCGAGCATGGTGGCGCATGGTCGCGATATTCATTTATTGGTGTCTCAAGTGAGGCGACTTTGACTGAGAGAGAAGGTCTTGCGCACTGGTTGGGAACGATGCCAGCTGGCGCTCCCGTTGATATTGATCCACTTGAAGCCTTGAAGATTGCAAGTAAACATCTGCGTTCACCAAAGATTGTTGGAATGCCTCCGCTTACTGGGGGGCTTGTGGGCTACATGGGCTATGACGCAGTTCGTCGCTTGGAGAAACTCTCAAATACTGCTCCCGACCAGCTAAAACTCCCTGAGATCGCTTTTATGTTAACCACAGACCTTGCGGTGTATGACCATTTGCAAGGCACCGTCACGCTTATTGCTAATGCTATTAACTGGGATGGTTCTGATGAGAGAGTTGATCAAGCGTATTCATCTGCAATTGCCCGTCTCAAGAAGATGAGTGAATCACTTGAGGCGAGTATTCCGAGTTCTGTTGCGCTTATCGGTGAGAAACCAAATCCTGAATTCACAAGAAATTTCACTACTTCTAAATTCCTAGAAAGTATCGAGTCGGTGAAGGAAGAGATACGCAGCGGGGAAGCATTTCAAGTTGTTCTCTCTCAGCGTTTCTCGATGCCATGTCAGGCCGATGCACTTGATGTTTATCGCATGCTCCGCCTTCATAACCCAAGCCCCTATATGTATCTCTTTAGATTCGCAGATGGTTTGTCGGTCGTCGGGTCATCTCCAGAAGCGCTGGTAAAAGTGACTGGCCGAGAAGTTCTGGTGCATCCGATTGCAGGAACGCGGAAACGCTCCAGCAACCCCGAAGAAGATCATCGTCTTGGAGAAGAACTTCTTGCAGATCCAAAAGAACGAGCTGAGCATCTGATGTTGGTTGATTTAGGAAGAAATGATTTAGGAAGAGTTTGCGCTCCAGGAACTGTCAACGTTGTTGAGTTCATGCATTTGGAGCGGTATTCCCACGTCATGCATATCGTCTCAACTGTCATTGGCGAATTAGCCGCAGAGAAGAGCCCCGTTGATGCGCTTTACGCCGTCTTTCCAGCCGGAACTTTATCGGGAGCTCCAAAGCCTCGAGCGATGGAGATTATTGAAAACCTTGAACCGTCACGTCGCGGAATTTATGGGGGTGCAATCGGTTATGTGGATTTCACGGGTAACCTCGATACATGTATCGCTATTCGTACTGCAGTCATAAAAGATAAAACTGCATATGTCCAAGCCGGCGCAGGAATTGTCGCTGATTCAATTCCAGAAAGTGAGAATGAGGAGTGTCTCAATAAAGCAGCTGCTGTTCTCGGCGCCATCGCTGCGGCTAACGCTCTTCAATCGTTAGGCAAGAATTGAAATGAGCGTTCTCGATTCAATCATCGCTGGAGTTCTTGAAGATCAGAAATCTCGTCAACTTTCGCAAGCAGAGTTGGCGGATCGGATAGCAAGTATTGGCGAGGTTCGCAATCCATTGCAATCGCTTAAGTCAAAAAATTTCTCGGTCATCGCTGAGGTAAAGCGCTCTTCACCATCGAAAGGTGCGCTAGCTGAAATCTCTGATCCATCTCAGTTAGCTGATCTTTACGAAGCTGGCGGAGCGTCAGTCATCAGCGTTCTTACCGAGCAACGTAGATTTGGTGGTTCGTTACAGGATTTTTCTGAAGTTCGCTCGCGCGTATCGATTCCTATGTTACGCAAAGATTTCATCGTTAACGAATACTTGGTACGAGAGTCACGGGCTTATGGCGCCGATTTACTACTACTTATTGTTGCAGCGCTTGATGATGCTCAACTCCAAGATTTCTATACGCTAGCTCAAGAGTTGGGAATGAAGGTTCTTATTGAGGTTCACAATCTTGAAGAACTTGAGCGCGCCATGCGAATAAGCCCTGAAATTATCGGCGTTAATGCTCGGAACTTGAAAACATTAGAAATCGACCTTAATAACTTCGGCTCATTACTCCCTCGAATACCGACCGAGATCTATCGCGTCGCCGAATCGGGAATCGCAACGATTGATGATGTAAAGCTTGCAATGCAGTCAGGGGCCAACGCCATTCTCGTAGGGGAGACATTGGTGAAATCAGGAGATCCTGCTGCGACCATTGCTGAGTTTCTCAGCGTGAAGAATTCTTAAGTGTCGGAAATAGATTAGGAAAAGTAGACTTTCGATATGGAGCAGAAATCGATACTCGGACATTTTGGTCCTTATGGTGGACGATTTGTTCCTGAAGCTTTAATCCAGGCGCTTGATGAACTTGATAGCGCCCATAAAGCGGCTCTCGATGATCCAGAGTTTCAGCGCGAACTAGAAGCGCTTCATCGCACTTACACGGGTCGCCCTTCGATTATTACTGAAGCGCCCCGTTTTGCGGCACATGCTGGGGGAGCGCGAATACTACTCAAGCGTGAAGACCTCAATCACACCGGTAGCCACAAAATTAACAACGTTCTTGGGCAAGCACTTCTTACAAAGCGAATGGGCAAGAAACGCATTATCGCTGAAACAGGAGCGGGACAACATGGCGTTGCTTCAGCAACCGCTGCAGCATTGCTTGGTTTGGAATGCGTTGTCTATATGGGCGAGGAAGATACAAAGCGTCAATCTCTCAATGTTGCGCGCATGAAGTTACTAGGTGCCACTGTTGTTCCTGTAACAACGGGCTCACGAACTTTGAAAGATGCTATTAATGAAGCGATGCGTGATTGGGTCACGAATGTTGAAACCACTCATTATTTGCTCGGCACAGTCGCAGGGCCGCATCCATTCCCCACAATGGTTCGTGACTTTCATCGGATAATTGGCGTAGAAGCACGTGCGCAAGTTTTGGAATTAACGGGACGTTTGCCTGATGCAGTTCTGGCATGCGTCGGTGGTGGTTCCAATGCAATAGGAATATTCCATCCTTTTATTGATGATGGATCTGTCAGATTGATTGGCTTAGAGGCTGGTGGAAGTGGCGTTGAATCCGGCAAACATGCTGCCACCATTGTCGGTGGCACACCTGGTGTTTTGCACGGAACGCGCTCCTATGTTCTCCAAGATGAGAATGGTCAAACCGTTGAATCTCACTCAATATCTGCAGGATTAGATTATCCGGGTGTTGGACCCGAACATGCTTATTTACATGACATTGGCCGCGCTGAATATCGCGCGATAACTGATGATCAAGCGATGCATGCCTTTGCCCTTCTCTCTCAAACTGAGGGGATAATTCCGGCGATTGAAACTGCACATGCGTTAGCGGGCGCCCTTCAAGTAGGGAATGAACTAGGTAAAGATGCAATCTTGCTCATCAATCTTTCGGGTCGTGGCGACAAGGATGTTCAAACTGCGGCTCAGTACTTTGGAATTCCGCTGTAAGAGCGCCACCGATATATGAAGAATCTTAAAGAAGTTTTCGAAAGTGCCAAAAGTGAAAATCGCGCCGCACTAATTGGATATATGCCAGCGGGTTTTCCCTCCAGCGAATTATCAGCCCGCCTTATTGATGCCATGGTGGATGGTGGCGTGGATATTGTCGAAGTAGGTTTTCCTTATAGCGATCCTGTTATGGATGGTCCCGTAATTCAGCAAGCCGCTGAGATTTCGTTACGAAACGGTACGAGCGCGAATGATGTTTTAGCAATCGTCTCGCAAATAAAAGTACCGGCATTAGTTATGTCGTACTGGAATCCGATAGAAAAATTCGGTGTCGAGAAATTCGCGACAGAGCTATCAAAATCCGGTGGAGTTGGAGTCATTACTCCAGATCTCACAATCGAGGAGTCTGCTCTCTGGATTACTGCAACCGATGCCCATCACATCAATCGCGTCTATGTTGTCGCGCCGAGCACTTCCGATGCACGCCTCGCGGCGGTAACAAAAGCATGTTCCGGTTTTATCTACGCGGCAAGCTTGATGGGCGTTACTGGTGCACGCGCTTCAATTTCGGGTGCAGCTGGAGAACTTGTTGGGAGAATACGAAAAGTTTCTCAATTACCGGTCGCTGTTGGACTCGGAGTCTCGAATGCTGACCAGGCTAAGCAGGTCGCTGCTTACGCCGACGGAGTCATTGTTGGCTCAGCATTTATTAAGTTGGTATTGGAGTCAAAGTCCGATCACGAGGCCTTAGAGCGGGTCAAGACTTTGGCCAGTGAATTGGCAGCAGGCGTGCGCCGCTCTTAAGTGTTGTAAATCCAGACTCTGGTTTAGACTTCACGCACGATGACGATGAAGGTCACCGTAGATATTTACATTCACCTCATAGTAAGAAAAGTTCAGGGAAGAAGGAGTAACTGTGCCAAAGGAACCTCGTCAGAGAGATAACCGCGGAGCGAAGAAATCAGGCGATACCGTCACACGTAACATCGTGATCGGCATGGTCGCGCTCGTTGTGTTATCCGGCGTCATCTTCACTGTCCTTGATAAGCGCTCAGGTTCCGAAACTGCGTTACCAGCCTCGATTGAGAAGATAGATGCATCAAATAACGGTGCGCCCCTGAAAGGTGAAGTTCTCCCAGAAAACGATTACGGAATTACCTTCAATGCCGATGCTCCAGTCTCGATCAATATTTGGGAAGACTTCCAGTGCCCATTCTGTAAGTTCTTTGAAGATGAAATGGACGAGTACATCGAAAGTCTTATAAGAAACAAGGAAGCCAAAGTCACGTATCACATGACATCTTTCCTAGGAATGGAATCTAAACGTGCGACAAATGCAGCGTATTGCGCAGCTGATGAAAGCCGCTTTATTGAATTCCACAAGGCAATCTATGCGGTCCAAGGAGCAGAAAATAGCGGAATCTTCTCCAATAAGAATTTAATCGAAATTGGTAAACGATTGGGTATAAATAGCCCGACCTTTGAGAGTTGTGTCAACGATAATAAGTACGGCGACAATGTCGACAAGGTCTATGCCTCGATGGCGAAGAACAAAGTAGAAGGAACGCCCACCGTCTTTATCAATGGAAAGCTATGGAGCCGATCTGGTTCTGAATTTGTTCTTGATGAGTTTAAGGCGGCGGTCGAAGCAGCGAAGAAGTGATATTCGCTTCTATCCCTTCACCCTCCCAATCTCTCATCGAGATTGGACCTCTAACTTTTCATTTTTATGCGCTCTCGATAATTGCGGGAGTGATTGCTGCCGTATACATAGGCAATAAGCGTTATGTAGCTGCTGGCGGTAAACCTGGTGTCGTAAGCGATGTCGCTGTCATTGCTGTGCCAGCGGGGATAATTGGTGGTCGGCTTTACCATGTGGTTACTTCACCTGAACAATACTTCGGCAAAAATCGAAATTGGGTTGAAGCTTTTTATATCTGGCAAGGTGGACTGGGAATCTGGGGCGCAATTTCTCTAGGTTTTGCTGGCGCTTACTTTGCCTACAGGCGCAATTCACGCACAGAAAAAATTCCCTTTGCGGTTTTCGCAGATGCACTGGCTCCTGGATTACTTGTCGCACAAGCAATTGGTCGATGGGGGAATTGGTTTAATAAAGAGTTATTTGGAAGGCCGCTTGATGCGCCATGGGGCCTTGAGATTCCTATTCAATATCGACCCATCGGATATTCATCGAGCGAGACCTTTCATCCCGTCTTTCTCTATGAATCGCTCTGGTGCCTGGTTGTTGCGTTGATACTTGTGACGTATGTGAAAAGCAAAGAACTCAAACCAGGTTCAATTTTCGCCCTCTACGTCTCACTTTATTCACTTGGTAGAGGAGTAATCGAAACTATCCGCATTGATGACGCTAATCTCATTCTTGGTTTGCGACTCAATATTTGGACTAGCGTGCTGCTACTCATAGGTTCATTGATCTACCTACGAAATCTCAATCTTCGGTCCAAGACTGGAATAGAATAGAGATATGGGTTTAGCTGAGATTCACAGACGCAATGAGGATCATCGCGCTCATCGCGCTGGGTGGCTCCGAGCCGCAGTCTTGGGTGTGAATGATGGATTGGTTTCCACTGCATCGCTCATGATTGGCGTTGTGTCAGCGCAGAAAAATGATTTTGTTGTCACTGCGGGTCTTGCTGGAATTGCTGCGGGAGCTATGTCGATGGCAGTCGGGGAATATGTATCCGTTCGTTCCCAGAACGACATTGAAGAGTCAGATAAGAAATTGGAGATGGAACACCTCGCGATTGATCCACAAGGCGAATTAGAAGAACTCACACAGATTTACCAAGAGCGGGGAATTTCTCGCGCCACAGCAGAAAAAGTCGCTCAAGAGCTTCATGCTCATGATGCATTGGGCGCGCACTTACGTGATGAACTTGGTCAACATGATTCGACAAAGGCCAGACCAATGCAAGCAGCTCTTGCTTCTGCCATAAGTTTTACAGCGGGCGGCGCTATTCCACTTCTAGGAGCTCTTGCGCCAAGCCTTGGACAGAAAGCCTTCTCTATTATTGGAATTACATTTATCGGCTTGATCATTGCTGGAATCATCAGTGCCAAGACCGCTGGTTCAAGCATAATTAGAACGACTGGGCGCATCGTCTTTGGAGGCGCGCTCGGAATGGCGATCACAGCCTTAGTTGGACAAGTCGCCCATATCTCTGGCATTTAACTCTCCCAAAACGCCTTCTTGTTGGTAGATTTTCCCTCTTCATCGGGCCACTGCCGTCCCATCTTCATCTATAGAAATCTCGAGGGCGATTAGTGGCTTTGTTCTCCGCAGTTCCGCAAGCGCAGGGTTTGTATAACCCTGCTCATGAACATGACGCATGCGGCGTTGCGATGGTGGCTACGCTCAACAAAATCGCAACTCACGAGATTGTTCAACAAGGCTTAACTGCTCTTCGGAATCTCGAACATCGCGGCGCTTCAGGTGCAGAAGTAAATAGTGGCGATGGCGCAGGCATTCTCACCAGAATTCCGGATCAATTTTTCCGCGCTGTAGTGGACTTTGAATTACCTACAGCAAATACATACGCAGCGGGAATCGCCTTTCTTCCAGAAGGCTTCAACGGAAAGAAACGTATCGAACAGATCGCACAAGAAGAAAATCTCATCATCCTGGGTTGGCGAAAACTTCCAATCAATTCCAGCTCACTTGGCGCAACTGCGCTCTCTGTTATGCCGGAATTTGAACAAATCTTCATCTCATCAAAGGATTTAGTCTCAGATCTTGATCTAGATAGACGCGCCTTCTGTTTTAGAAAACGCGTTGAACATGAACTTTCGGTTTATTTCCCATCACTCTCATCGCGCACCATTGTCTACAAAGGCATGCTCACCACCGGACAACTCGAAGAGTTCTTCCCGGATCTCTCCGACGAGCGCTTCGTTTCACCTCTGGCTTTAGTTCACTCCCGCTTCTCAACGAACACATTTCCATCATGGCCATTGGCACATCCATATCGCTTTATCGCACACAACGGTGAAATCAATACCGTCCGCGGAAATAGAAATTGGATGGCTGCTCGTGAAGCGCTCTTGGAAAGCGAGATTATTCCGGGGGATATGAAGCGACTTTTCCCCATCGTAGATCCTGCAGGCAGTGACTCAGCTTCATTTGATGAAGTGCTCGAACTTCTCTATCTCGGTGGACGTTCATTGCCGCACTCAATTCTGATGATGATCCCGGAAGCGTGGGAGAACCACGAAACGATGTCACCAAAGTTACGAGATTTCTATCGCTTCCATGCATCATTAATGGAGCCGTGGGATGGTCCCGCATGCGTCACATTCACGGATGGAAAACAAATTGGCGCAGTGCTCGATCGAAATGGATTGAGGCCTTCACGTTATTGGGTTACAGACGATGGACTTGTTGTCTTAGCAAGTGAAGTGGGAGTGCTAGAAATCCCTCAAGAGCGGGTAGTAAGAAAAGGTCGCCTCCAGCCAGGTCGTATGTTCTTGGTTGATATCGATGCAGGTCGCATTATTGAAGATGAAGAGATTAAGAATTCACTTGCTGATGGTGCGCCATATGGTGAGTGGCTCCACGCTGGAATTGTCCGACTCTCAGAACTACCTGCCCGCGAGCACATTATTTATCCGCACTCTTCTGTTCTTCGTAGACAACGAGCATTTGGTTATACCGAAGAAGAACTTCGCGTCATCATCACGCCAATGGCAAAGTCTGGTGCAGAACCGATCGGTTCGATGGGAACTGATACGCCGATTGCCGCGCTCTCGGCGAAATCACGTCTACTCTTTGATTACTTCTCACAACTCTTCGCACAAGTCACAAATCCTCCACTTGATGCGATTCGTGAGGAGCTCGTTACGTCACTCGGTGGCTCGATTGGGCCAGAACATAATCTTCTTGATCCAGGTCCAGCTTCCTGTCGTCAGATTTCGCTCGCTTTTCCCGTAATCGATAATGATGAATTAGCCAAAATTATTCACGTTAATGCGGATAACAATCTTCCAGGTTTATCCGCCCATGTTGTACGCGGACTATTTCCGATCGCCGAAGGAGGAGATGGATTACGCGAGAGAATTGAAGAGATTCGCGCTGAAGTTTCCCAAGCTATTGCTGATGGAGCGCGCATCATTGTCCTTTCGGATCGCGATGGCGATGCTGAAAACGCTCCTATTCCCTCACTGCTTCTTACTTCGGCAGTTCATCATCATTTGATTCGCGAAAAAACCCGGACCAAAGTGGGGCTTGTTGTAGAGACTGGCGAAGTTCGCGAAGTGCATCACGTCGCTCTACTTATCGGTTATGGAGCAGCTGCAGTCAATCCATATCTTGCGATGGAAACTGCCGAAGACCTCGTACTCCAAGGTGTCATCACAGATATTTCCCCTGAAAAAGCGGTGAAGAATCTCATCAAGTCCCTTGGAAAAGGTGTACTCAAAGTTATGTCAAAGATGGGAATCTCCACCATCGCCTCGTACACAGGCGCTCAAGTCTTCGAAGCAATTGGTCTTTCGCAAAACCTTATCGATGAGTATTTTGTTGGCACCACTTCACGTCTAGGCGGCGTGGATTTAGATGTCATCGCTGAAGAAACGATTGCTCGTCACCATATCGCCTATCCACCCGGCGGAGAAGTTCCTGGTTCAAAGCGTTTGCCAATTGGTGGCGAATATCAGTGGCGTCGTGAAGGCGAACCTCATCTCTTCGATCCCGAGACAGTATTTGCTCTGCAACATGCAACTCGTTCTAAGCGTTATGACATTTTCAAGCGCTATACGACACGAATTGATAATCAATCGCGAGCGCTGATGACACTGCGTGGTCTCTTCACTTTTAAAGATGGTGTGCGACCTGCAGTACCGCTTGAAGAGGTAGAGCCAGTGGAATCTATCCTGAAGCGCTTTTCAACTGGTGCGATGTCCTACGGTTCGATCTCACAGGAAGCTCATGAGACTTTAGCAATTGCGATGAATCGTATTGGCGCGAAATCAAATACCGGTGAAGGTGGCGAAGATCCTGAACGTTTTACACCACTTCCTAATGGTGATTCCAAACGCTCTGCAATTAAGCAAGTCGCTTCAGGGCGATTCGGAGTAACCAGTGAATATCTTGTTAATTCTGATGATATTCAGATCAAGATGGCCCAAGGCGCAAAGCCAGGTGAAGGTGGCCAGCTCCCAGGAAACAAGGTTTATCCCTGGATTGCAAAAGTACGTCACTCCACTCCAGGCGTGGGATTAATTTCTCCACCTCCACATCACGACATTTATTCCATCGAGGATTTGGCGCAGCTCATTCATGATTTGAAGAACTCCAACAAGGACGCGCGTATCCATGTCAAACTTGTTGCTGAAGTTGGCGTAGGAACGGTTGCCGCAGGCGTGAGCAAAGCGCATGCTGATGTGGTTTTGATTTCCGGACATGACGGAGGTACTGGAGCTTCGCCACTTACATCATTGAAACATGCCGGTGCGCCGTGGGAGTTGGGTCTTGCTGAAACGCAACAGACTCTCATTCTCAATGGATTACGTGATCGCATTGTGGTTCAAACGGATGGTCAGATGAAAACAGGTCGCGATGTAATCATCGCGGCGTTACTTGGTGCGGAGGAGTTTGGTTTTGCAACCGCTCCATTAGTCGTTTCAGGTTGCGTAATGATGCGCGTCTGTCATCTTGATACCTGTCCTGTGGGCGTCGCAACTCAGAACCCAGAATTACGCAAGCGGTTCACAGGTAAACCAGAATTCGTCGAGACATTCTTTGAATATATCGCCGAAGAGGTACGCGAACTTCTCGCCATGCTTGGCTTCAGAACGCTCGATGAAGCAATTGGCCAAGTCGAACTCCTTGATACTGCTGCAGCGATTGATCACTGGAAAGCAAGCGGCCTGGATCTCTCGCCAATTCTTAGCTTCCCTAAGGTTTCTGCAGATGCGCCGCGTCGCAATACAACAAAACAAGAACACGGGCTTGAAGCAGCGCTTGATAACAGACTCATTGAACTTGCATCTGCAGCTTTAGAAAAGCGCGAGGAAGTTCGCATTCAATTGCCTATCAAGAATGGAAATCGCACCGTCGGAACTATGTTGGGTTCGGAAATCACACGACGATTTGGCGGCGTAGGACTTCCCGATGACACAATTGACATTACTTTCCATGGCTCTGCTGGCCAATCACTAGGTGCCTTTATTCCGCGTGGTTTAACGCTTCGTCTCTATGGCGATACCAATGACTATTTAGGCAAGGGACTTTCAGGCGGTCGTCTCATTGTCCGTCCTGATGAGAGAGCAACCTTCCCTTCAGAAAAGAATGTGATTGCTGGAAATGTGATTGGTTACGGCGCAACCTTGGGTGAGATTTTCGTCAGAGGGGTTGTAGGTGAGCGATTCTGCGTCAGAAATTCTGGCGCCACTGCAGTTGTGGAAGGCGTTGGAGATCATGCCTGTGAATACATGACGGGCGGCACGGTGGTAATCCTTGGCACCACGGGGCGCAATCTTGCTGCTGGTATGTCAGGCGGTCGAGCGTTTATTCTCGACCTCAATCCAGATCTGGTGAATACAGAGATGGTTGATGTATTACCTGTACCTCGTGATCAGAGCGAGAGATTGCAAAGTATCGTCTCGAAGTTCCACGCCGAAACTGGATCTGCTGTTGCCCAGAAACTTCTCGAAAATTGGACCGCAGAAGTGAAACGTTTCTCAATGGTGATGCCGCGCGACTACGCAAAAGTTCTCAACGTTATTGATAAAGCAGAACGTGAAGGAAAATCACCAGAACAAGCAATCATGGAGGTGCTCAATGGCTGATCCCCGTGGATTCCTCAATACTGGCCGTGAGACTCCAAAGCGTCGCCCCGTTGATGTGCGCATTCGCGACTGGAAAGAAGTTTATGAAGAGCAAGAATTTGGGGCGCTGCAAAAACAAGCTGGTCGTTGTATGGATTGCGGTATTCCTTTCTGCCATCAAGGTTGCCCACTAGGTAATCTGATTCCAGAGTGGAACGATTTGATTTGGCGTAATGAGAAAGTTGATGCAATTGATCGACTCCATGCCACAAACAACTTTCCCGAATTTACTGGTCGACTTTGTCCTGCTCCCTGTGAAACTGCCTGTGTACTAGGTATCAATCAAGACCCAGTCACCATCAAACAGGTTGAACTACGCACTATTGAGGAAGCTTTTCAATCGGGAAATGTGAAACCCATGCAGCCAGATCGTATGACTGGTAAGACTGTTGCAGTTATTGGATCAGGACCTGCTGGTCTTGCCGCTGCCCAACAACTTACTCGTGCGGGACATACTGTTGTGGTTTATGAGAGAGCTCCAAAGATCGGCGGATTACTCCGATATGGAATTCCTGAATTCAAGATGGAGAAATCGATTTTGGATCGCAGGCTTAATCAGATGCAACGCGAAGGTACTCGTTTTCGAGCTGGAGTAAATGTTGGTGTGGATATTACGGCTGCAGAAATTAGGGCCAAATACGATGCGGTTGTTCTTGCGGTCGGTGCAACTCAATGGCGCGATCTTGATATTCCTGGCAGAAACTTCAATGGTGTTCATCAGGCGATGGAGTATTTGCCTTGGGGTAATCAGCAGGCGCTCAATGAATTAAAAGAAGAGCCACCCATCAATGCCCATGGCAAGCATGTAATTATTCTGGGCGGTGGAGATACTGGTGCAGATTGTCTTGGAACAGCAATTCGTCAAGGAGCCGCGAGCATCACACAAATTGAAATCATGCCACGCCCAACTGAAGAGCGTCCTAGCTCTCAGCCATGGCCAACCTATCCGATGGTTTATCGCGTGAGCAGCGCACACGAAGAATCTGGCGAGCGACTCTATTCAATTTCAACTGAGGCGTTTATCGGAGATGCATCAGGAAATCTGACAGCGCTCAAGATCGTTGAGACTAAGTTTGTTGATGGAAAGTTTGAAAAAGTCCCTGGGACTGAACGCGAGATCCCAGCAGATTTAGTCTTCTTAGCTATGGGTTTTACCGGAATTGAGAAGAATCAACTCGTGACCGATTTGAATTTGACTCTCGATCAGCGGGGAAATATCGCACGTGATCAGAACTATCACACAAATGTCGATGGAGTTTTCGTTTGCGGGGATGCTGGACGTGGGCAATCTCTTATCGTCTGGGCAATTGCAGAAGGTCGTAGCGCTGCATCAGCTCTTGATCGATATCTAATGGGGGATACGCAACTTCCTGCGCCTATCGAACCAACTGCACGTCCTTTGACGGTGTAATTTCATTAAACAAAGAGAGATGGAATAAAATACGAAAATGCGCCGCGCGAAAATAGTCTGCACTATGGGTCCAGCTGTAGAAAGCCCCGAAAAAGCTGCAGAACTTATCGCCGCTGGAATGAATGTGGCTCGACTCAATCTTTCTCACGGTGGTTATGACGAACACCAAAATCGCCTTAATTTGATTCGCAAGGCTGCCGCAGATGCTGGAAAACCGGTAGCAATCCTTGTGGATCTTCAAGGACCAAAGATTCGTTTAGGACGATTCTCAAACGGACCTCACGAGTTGAGCCGCGGAGATATTTTCACAATTACGACGGATGATGTTTCAGGAACAAAAGAGCGCGTCGGCACGACATACAAAGGCCTACCGGGAGATTGCAAAAAAGGTGATCGCATCCTCATCGATGATGGAAAGGTAACGGTCGAAGTTGTCGAGGTGAAAGGTAACGATGTCGTCACCAAGTGCATCGAGCCTGGTCCAGTTTCTAACAACAAAGGAATTAATCTGCCAGGCGTTGCAGTCTCTGTGCCTGCGATGTCGGAAAAAGATATCGATGATCTGAGATGGGGACTTAAGGCGGGCGCAGACTTTATCGCTCTCTCTTTTGTTCGTTCCGCAAAAGATATTGATGATGTACATCGCATCATGGAGGAAGTTGGAATTCGCTTACCAGTTATTGCGAAGATTGAGAAACCTCAAGCAGTAGAGAACTTAGAAGAAATCGTTACTGCCTTTGATGGCATCATGGTCGCTCGCGGCGATCTCGGCGTTGAAATGCCAATCGAAGATATTCCTTTAGTTCAGAAGCGTTGCATTACATTGGCACGTGAAAATGCCAAGCCTGTCATTGTCGCAACGCAGATGCTTGATTCGATGATCACAAATTCTCGACCAACCCGAGCAGAAGCAACCGACTGTGCCAATGCGGTACTCGATGGCGCAGATGCTCTCATGCTCTCGGGCGAAACCAGCGTTGGGTCTTTTGCCATAGAAGCAGTGCAAACGATGGCCCGCATTATTGAAAAGACAGAGCAAGAAGCGCTCCATTTGATTCCAGCTCTGCAACATAATCCCCGCACAAAGGGTGGCGCAATTACCAAGGCTGCCACAGAAGTAGGGCTTACTGTTGGCGCCAAAGTCCTTGCTGCCTTTACAAAAACTGGTGACTCGGCTCGCCGTATGTCGCGATTACGTTCTCCTATCCCAATTCTCGCTCTTACTCCCGATGCCGCAACATTTAACCAAATGTCATTGACGTGGGGAGTTGAACCTTTGCTCACACCACTTGTCACCACAACAGATGAAATGGTGAAACAAGTTGATGCGATTCTGGTTGAGACGAAGCGGATAGCAAAAGGTGAGTTGATCATGATTGTTGCCGGCTCACCACCGGGAATCCCAGGATCTACCAACGCTATGCGCGTACATAAGGTCGGAGATGCCGTGGGTGGCGTTGCTCCTGCCTATCGCTAGAATTTAGTTCCGCGATTTCGGCCTCGGTACTCCAACGGTAGAGAGGGCAGTCTCAAACACTGCATAGTGTCGGTTCAAATCCGACTCGAGGCACATGACATCCAACAACTCTGCGCAAGCCCATCGCATTCTTGTTGCGGAGGACGAAACTCTTATCCGCATGGATCTTGTTGAGATGTTAGGTGAAGCTGGCTACGACGTTGTCGCAGAAGCAAGTAATGGTGAAGAAGCTGTGAAGCTTGCTAATGAAGTTAAACCTGATCTAGCAATCCTTGATGTGAAGATGCCAATTCTTGATGGTATCTCAGCAGCTGAAGAAATTATCTCCATCGCTCCTGTACTCATGCTCACCGCATTTAGTCAGAAAGATCTAGTGGAGCGCGCTCGCGATGCGGGAGCCATGGCCTACGTCGTGAAGCCTTTTACGATTAATGATTTAGTTCCAGCCATTGAGATTTCCATTAGCCGTCATCGCCAGATGAAGTCACTCGAACTTGAAGTTGCCGATCTTCATGATCGCCTTGAAACTCGGAAAGTTATCGATAGAGCCAAGGGAATCCTTATGAAAGCTCTCAACCTTTCCGAGCCCGAAGCTTTCTCATGGATTCAACGGGCGGCTATGGACCGGCGCATCACGATGAAAGAAGTTGCAGAGGCGGTTATTAACCCCTCGGCCACCCTGAATAAGTAAGTCACGGATTTAGAGACTGTCCATCTCATATAACGGGAAAGTTATCTGCGGGAGCGAGATATTTTCTTGTGCGAGATGCGAGCCTGACGCTAGCCTTCACCCCTCCCTGTCCCAGGGGGCATGATCATGAATGAAAGGCAATACATGAAGAAGCAACGCTTAATTTCTGTTGCTGCCGTGATCGCACTTGCTGCAGGTTCTGCAGTTGCGGTTGCTCCAGCATCGAATGCAGCAGCGAAGACTGTCACGATTGCTTACCAGGGCCCACTAACCGGTGAAGAAGCTCAGGTCGGTATCGATGAACTCAACGGCGTTAAGTACGCTGTCAAACTCTTCAATGCGAAGAACAAAGGTAAGTTCATTGTAAAGATCGTCGAAATCGACGATCAGGGTTCAGGAACTGAAGCAGCGAAAGTTGCTCCAGGTGCTGCATCGAATAAGAATATCCTCGGAATTGTTGGCCCTGCATATTCAGGCGCAACAATTGCCTCACTTCCTTTCTACAAGCAGACAAATCTTCCATTGATTTCTCCATCTGCTACTCGCGTATCAATTACTGATCCAGCACAGGGCCTCATTGGTTTCCCTGTGTTCCACCGTATTCCAGTAACTGACCGCGTACAGGGCCCAGCTCTTTACAAGCTTGCTACCCGTGGAGTTTCAGCTCCTAAGGTATTCGTCATCGATGATCAATCACCATACGGTGTCGGTCTCGTTGAATACATGAAGCTTGGTGGCGCAACTCTTGCTGGACAGGATTCTGTTCCAGATAAGACCACTGACTGGTCAGCAACTATCTCTAAGGTGAAGTCAGCAAGTGCAAACGTCGTAATCTTCACTGGTTACTACGCACAAGCTGCAACACTCTTCCGTCAGCTCCGCGACTCCGGATACACAGGAGTTCTTGCTGGTGGCGATGGTGTTCTCAGCCCAGGTATCTTGACTTTGGCTAGCGCATCAATCCTTGAAGGTGTCCGCCTCACCGGTGGAACTGTTCCTCTAGCTGAAATTTCTGCAAAGCTTGAAGCAGATTTCAAGGCAAAGATGGGCGTCTCTTCAGGTACATATGCTGCTGAATCAATCGATGCTGCAAATGTCTTCCTAAGCTGCATCTCAAAGGGAGTAAATACCCGTGCTGCAATGCTCAAGTGCGTCAAGGCGTACAAGGGCAAGTCAATCACCGGTAGCGCACTCTCCTTTGATAAGTACGGCGACACCGCTGGCGGAGTCATGAATGGCTTCGAAATCAAGGGTGGAGCAATCAAGTACACAGGAGCAGTAAAGTAAAAAATCTCCATTAGCGATTAACTTCGCAAAAGAGATATAGATTGAAAAGCGGGCGCCTAGTCACAAGCTAGGCGCCACGCTTTAAGCAAGTTTTGAAGCTTTCACAATCACAGAAAGTGGTCGAGTGCTAAGTAACTTTCAAGATCAGTTCGCTTCACTCACGGTAGGCGGGCTAAGTCTCGGTTTTATTTACGTCCTTATTGCTCTCGGCTACACCATGGTCTACGGCGTGCTCCGCATGATCAACTTCGCCAATTCAGAAGTTTTTATGTACGGAACCTTTGCAACCATCATCGTAATTCGCGATCTCTTTGGATTCACCCAACAATCTGAACCAGCGACGGGATTTCGCCTGGTTTACATTCTTTTCTTATGTTTAGTTGCATCAATGCTGATGTCGGGAATCCTTTCAATATTTCTAGAACTTGTGGCGTATCGTCGCCTTCGCAATCGTGGCTCAAATAAACTTGCACCGCTAATTTCGGCAATTGGCATGTCCATCGTACTTGCCGAGTTCATGCGTATTCTGACTGACTCTCGTTATGTCGGTAGCCCTCGCGTGATGGAGAAGAAGTCACTGGGTACTTTCTTTGGCGCTGAACTCCGTTTAGATAACGTCATCATCATCGTTGCTGGACTCATTCTTTTTGTAACGCTTAGCCAGTTCGTCCAACGCACCCGCCTTGGAAAGGCGATCCGCGCAGTATCTATGAATGAAGACGCGGCAAAGCTCATGGGCGTAAATCTCAATTTTGTTGTCTCTGGAACATTCCTAGTCGGTGGCCTGATGACCGGCGCGGCTGGCTTCTTCTACGTTCTCAAGTATGAAAACACCTCATTTAATATTGGTTTCGAATTAGGTATTGCAGCATTCACCGCAGCAATTCTCGGCGGAATCGGAAATATCAAGGGCGCTTTCTACGGCGGTATCGCACTTGGACTTCTTGAAACCTATGCCTCATTCTTCCTTGGTACCCAATGGAAAGCCGTTACTGTCTTTATCGTTTTGGTCTTTGTTCTCTATTTCCGTCCGAATGGCGTATTCGGTGAAGCTATTACGCAGACGAGGGCATAATGTTTAATTTACGTGATTGGGGCGCAGGCGTCTGGGAGCGTTCAGGACGTCCAGTACGAGTATTGATTGCACTTGGCGCAATCGCTGCTGCAGCGTCGCTTCCACTGTTGGGCGGAACTTTCCTTAATACTCCCATCGCAGATTACGGATCAGTTCTTGTTTTCCCGGTCGCAATCTTTGTCATCATGGCACTTGGTTTAAATATTGTTATTGGAAAGAGTGGTCTCCTTGATCTTGGATACGTTGCCTTCTTTGCAATCGGCGCGTACACCATGGGAATTCTTGGAACCAAGACCGGGCTAAATTCGTGGGAGATTCTCCCCATTGGTATCGCGATGGCGATGTTTGCAGGATTGATTCTTGGCGTTCCAGCTCTTCGTTTACGCGGTGATTACCTGGCAATTATTACGTTGGGATTCGGCGAGATTGTCCGTATTACTGCCCTCAATCTCAATTCCATCGGCGGCGCAAATGGAATTGTCGGAATTCCGACTCCTCCTACAATCTTTGGACTTGAGTACACCTTCGATAATCACAGACTTTATTTCTGGACCTTCCTTATTATCATCTTGCTCACTATCTGGATGATCCGCCGCCTCTCGGTTCGACGTGCCGGACGTGCATGGGAATCAATCCGCCAAGATGAAGATGCAGCAGAATTGATGGGAGTTCCAACATTCCGTTACAAGATCTGGGCTTTCGTACTCGGTGCATCTGTTGGTGGTGCGGCTGGCGTCCTTTACGCTTCTAAGACGCTCTTCATCTCACCGGATAACTTCACTCTCCAAGTCTCAATCCTTATTTTGGCTTGCGTGGTCTTCGGCGGAATGGGAAATATCTGGGGTGTAGTTCTTGGAGCAATCATTCTCGGTTATCTTCCAGATCGCATTCGTTTTATCTCTGATGCACGCTTGTTGGTCTTCGGTGCAGTTCTTGTATTGATGATGAACTTACGTCCAGATGGATTGCTGCCACGCAAAAAGCGTGAAAAGGCGCTACCTGAGAAGGGGCAATCATGAGCGAATCAATTTTGAAATTGCAGAATGTCACCATGCAATTTGGTGGCGTTGTCGCACTCAATGATGTCTCTTTTGAGATCAAGAAACAAGAGATCCTTGGCCTGATTGGTCCGAATGGTGCTGGAAAGACCACAGTATTCAATGTCATTACCGGTGTCTATCAAGTAACCAAAGGCGATATCACCTTTGAAGGAAAATCACTCAAGGGAAGCAAGCGCTACAAAATTACTCGAGGCGGAGTTGCTCGTACCTTCCAAAACATCCGACTTTGGGGTGATATGACAGCTCTTGAGAATGTCGTTACCGCAACAGATACCCATAAGAGATCGGGTTTGATAAGTGGACTCTTTGGATTACCTGTCTCGCGCCGTGAGGAGAAGCGTGACAAGGCCCGCGCTCAAGAACTTTTGGATTTCATTGGCATCGGTGAGTATGCAGATCGCCTAGCCAAGAACCTTCCTTATGGTGTTCAGCGCAGACTTGAGATTGCCCGCGCTCTTGGAACTGAGCCAAAGCTTCTTCTTCTTGATGAACCAGCTGCAGGTTTTAATCCCGCAGAAAAAGTTGAACTCGCTAAGACAATTCGCAAGATTCGCGATGCCGGTTACACGGTCTTGCTTATTGAACACGACATGTCACTTGTGATGGGCGTTTCAGATCGCGTAGTTGTCATTGATTTCGGTCAGAAAATTGCTGACGACCTACCTGCCAAAGTTCAGAACGATAAGCGCGTTATCGAAGCGTATTTAGGAGTTCCTGAAGATGCGTCTTGAAATTAAAGATCTCCGAGTTCACTACGGAAAAATTGAAGCGATCAAAGGTATCTCCGTTGTCGTAAACGAGGGCGAGATTGTTACTCTCATTGGCGCAAATGGAGCAGGCAAAACCACGACATTGAAAACAATCTCGGGATTGCGCCCTGTTTCTTCAGGCTCCATCGTCTTTGATGGAGAAGACATCTCGAAGTTGCCAGCCCACGAACGAGTTAAACGAGGAATTTCTCAAGCTCCTGAAGGACGCGGAATTTTTCCGGGTATGACGGTTCTGGAGAATCTTGAGATGGGTAAGTACCACCTAAAGATGCGCCAGGCCGAGATTAATGAAGATCTGGATAAGGTCTATTCCTTATTTCCTCGTTTGAAAGAACGCGCTAGCCAAGCTGGCGGAACGCTCTCAGGTGGAGAGCAACAGATGTTGGCTATTGGACGCGCTTTGATGGCACGACCAAAGGTTTTGCTCCTTGATGAACCATCTATGGGTCTTGCCCCCCAGATGATTGCAAATATCTTTCGCATCATCACCGAAATTAACAAGCAGGGCGTAACAATTTTGCTCGTTGAACAGAATGCTCAACAAGCTCTCAATCGCGCACATCGCGCTTATGTTCTAGAGATTGGCGCCATCACCAAAGAAGCGAAGGCGAAGGATCTTCTCAACGATCCACACGTGAAGTCGGCTTACTTAGGGACCGGCGCACACGAAATCTTTTAAATCAACGCTCCGCAAGGATTAGACAAGTAATTCGTGCCGTGCATGTGCGTTCACCTTTAT
>DAOROE010000002.1:0-49723 GCA_035441345.1 Candidatus Nanopelagicaceae bacterium | reverse complement strand
GATTATGAGTCCGGGGCTCTAACCAACTGAGCTACTGCCCCCACGTCTGCGAAGCATAGTTTCCCACAAACTCATGACTGCAAGAATCATGGCAAATCCGAAAATGAGGTCCTCAACGGGTGCGCCTGCAACACGTAATCCGATGATGGACTCTGGGTTATAGATAACGATTTCTCTCGACGTTAACCACCAATTTGTGACGAGTTGGAATGGCACGATGATTCCGTAGCTAAACCAGAATCGAAGGGTGGAAAGCATCGAATTCTTAGTTACAAACATATCGAAGAAGATTGTGATGATGAGGGCGTAGACGGTTATCTGCGTGTAACTGAGTTCAAACCTCATCGATTGACTCTCTTCATCAGCGATTTGACGCCTTCCAAAGTCAAAATGGCTGCCATAGGAATGATCAGAAAGAAGAGATATTCCTCGAGTGGAATACTGAATGGTCCAATGATTCCGAGGATTTGGTTCTTGTCAAAAGTCCAGTGGTTCTGATTGATGGCAAATGCATCCCAGATTAGGAAGAAAACCGAAACGGGAAGTATTGCACTGGCCAATAATCGTGGCCTACGTAGCACTCTGATCTTGAATGCGAATTCCAGCCACCATGAACCAACAATCACAAAAAGGAGCATCGCCACATAGGACCAGTTCGCAAGCTCAGGTTCGAGCGACATTTCGATAGTTTCTCACAATACTTATTGTGATTTTGCTACTGTCCTCATATGTCGTCCGCGCAAGCGAAGATATTCGGCTCTACGCGTCGGTTTTCTAGCGTGGCGGTTGCGTTTGTAGTGCTTTTATCGGTTGTTTTATCAAATGTCATTGAGAGTACGAGTATTACGTGGCAAGTTGTAGTTGCCCTCTTTGCGTTGGCAGTCGGTATACCTCACGGCGCTTTAGATCATCTCGTTACGTTGCCACGAGCCTCGATCTCACGCATGACGATTTTTATTCTTGGTTATGTTGCAATAGCTGTACTCGCAGTGTGGGCGATTCTCACATGGAATGTCATCGGATTCATCGGAGTCGTCATTATGAGCGCTCTTCACTTCGGAATTGGCGATGCAGCGTTTATTAATGAAAGCAATCGAGCATCACTTTCAACGCAGGCTCCACATTTTGTGCAAGCTCTGTACGCGCTTTCTGCTGGAGCTTTACCTGTGGTTATCCCACTCACCAACGAACGCAGCACTAGTGCGTTATCTGCCGTGAATGAAGATCTTGTGAATTGGCATGGCGGTTGGGATTCAGAGTTGTTTAATGGCGTTTTACTTTTGGCGCTTGTTACAGGTGTAACGTTGTTGGTCAAGAAGCGTATGCGAGATGCAATTGATTTAGCCCTACTTACCTCTCTCTCGTTACTAGCCCCACCACTCGTTGCCTTTGCTGCTTATTTTGGAATGTGGCATGCGATGCGGCATACCGCACGGCTCACTCTCAATTTAAAGAGTTCTCAGAAATCTGTCGCAGAAAATCTGCCAGCGCGTGCTTTTCTGCAAGCGGTGATTCCAGGACTCCCTGCTCTTGTGGGTACTTTCATAGTGTCGCTACTGATAGGAGTTCAGACTCCTGGGAAACTCAGCGATGAATACCTCTGGCTATCACTCGTTGTCGTGTGGGCATTAACCGTGCCGCACATGATGGTGACTGCGAAATTAGATAGGGCGGCGCTACGATGAAGAAGTTCGTGCTTGTTTGTATTCTCATGCTTTCGGGACTTCCTACGGCTGATGCAGCACCCGTTTATGCCTTTCCAGTAGCGAATTGCAAAGCCACATATGGGAAATACCATCATGACTATCCCGCCACAGATATCCAAGCGAAGAATGGCTGCGCATTCGTCGCGCCAATCAACGGAACTGTCGAAGATGTAAACACAAAGGATGTATGGAGCGGCAAAACCAATCGCGGTAAAGATCGCGGTGGGTTATCTGTTTCCATCATCGGTGAAGATGGAGTTCGTTATTACGGATCTCATCTATCGAAGATTGAGCCTGGAATTCAACCAGGTGTTGTCGTGACTGTTGGTCAGAAACTTGGTGAAGTTGGTTCCAGTGGAAGCGCACGTGGAACAAAGCCACATCTTCATTTCGGTATTTCGTATCCGACCAAACCAGGAGACTGGGAGATACGTCGGGGAGTCATTTATCCCTGGAAATATTTAGATGCTTGGAAAACGGGAAAAGACTTATCGCCGGTAAATGCGATCGCTAAGGCGAAAGCAAAGGCGGGTAAATAAAAAAGCCCCAAGTTTCCTCGGGGCTTTTTTAAACTAGTTACTTGGTAATTAGTTAGCTGTGACCTGGTCTGCCTGAGGACCCTTTGGGCCTTGGACGACTTCGAAAGTCACTGACTGACCTTCTTCAAGGGACTTGTAGCCATTTCCCTGGATAGCGGAATAGTGGACGAATACGTCCTGTCCGCCGCCATCAACAGCGATGAAACCAAAACCCTTTTCAGAGTTGAACCACTTAACTGTGCCTGTTGCCATTTACTTTCCTTCGGTATTTATGGGGACAAACGTGAATTCCACGTTCGCCAGTCTTTCCGTTCTACAGCGATACCGATTCAAGCGAAAGCTAGCAAGCGGGTACTGATAAGCGTTGGACTGAGGCTGAGCCTACCTTGAGGAGGCAGCTTCTAAAAACCGCGTGTGAATTTTGGGGCTTGGCAGAGCTAGTAAATAGGTGAAGAATCCGCACTCCACGACAGGTAGATGGGCTGGGGAAGGTCGCATCTATTAGTGGATGCGGCTTCGTCTATCGGGAGCTGCTATGTCGTCATCACATCAACCGCCAACGTTGAACCCTGTCGGAATTGGCCACTCACATGGATCGCTCACTATTTACTCTGCGCCGAAATCGGTTCTGACGCACATTCAGTGGTCCATCAATGAAGTTTTGGGAAGACCCTATGAACTCAAGTGGAGTTCACAGCCACTCTCTCCTGGTTGCTTTCGAACTCAATTGTCGTGGAATGGAGCGCTAGGAACAGGTGCGAAACTTGCGAGCAATCTACGAGGTTGGCATTACCTTAAGTTTGAAATTTATGAGGCAGCGATGAATGGCAGTGATGGTTCGCTCTATATGTTCACTCCCGAATTAGGTCTCTTTAGATCCAATATTGGACCACACGGAGACATCATGATTAATGAACACCAATTGAACTCTGCGCTTGCATATTCCATCAAGGACAGTGATGTTGTCAGCGAAATTGAAAAAATGCTGGGAAAGCAATGGAACGAGAGTTTAGAACCGTATCGCAGGGTTGAGATTGATGGGCTTGATGAAGCGGCTGGTAGAATTTCGGTATGAGTGAGAATGAAAAACAAAAATCCCTAACACTGATTATTTCTGCGGCAATCATCGCGCTGGCAATGGGCCTGGGACTCAATCAAGTTGGAAGTGGATTCGCATCTCGCTCCAGTGAGGGGATTTCGGTTACGGGTTCAGCTCGGGTAAGTGCCACAGCAGATAAAGCTGTATGGACTCTTAATGCCGAACAAGTCGCTCCCACCATTAGCGAATCAGTTCGCAAAGTTGAAGGTGCTACAAGTGCGGTAACGAAATATCTCACCGATGGTGGAGTTCCCTCGGATTCCATTGAGTTAGGTTCCGTTTCTGCCTATCCTCAAGAAGAGTATTCAAATGGCAATAGCACGGGACGAATCTTGAACTACCGCGGATCACGGACAATCACGGTGCGCAGCGAAGATGTTCAATTAATCAAGAAACTCAGTAACGGCATTGGTGCTCTTCTGCAAAGTGGAGTGAGCGTCACTAATTACGGTCCGCAGTTTTACATTTCAAAGTTGAATGAACTTCGTCCGGAACTCCTCAAGCAAGCGATGGAAGATGCCCAAGTTCGCGCCAAAGCCATTGTTGAAGCCACTGGTGGCGAAGTTGGAAGCGTTATGAGCGTGCGCTCAGGTCCATTCCAGGTCACTTCTCCGGACTCCGTTGATATCTCTGCCGGCGGTTACTACGACACTTCAACCATAGATAAGACGATTACCTCGACGGTGACCGTCATGTTTAAAGTTAACTAATTCTCTTTCGTTAACTTCTGTTGATT
The DNA here is from genome assembly GCA_035441345.1 of Candidatus Nanopelagicaceae bacterium. Lineage (GTDB taxonomy): Bacteria > Actinomycetota > Actinomycetes > Nanopelagicales > Nanopelagicaceae > MAG-120802. The sequence continues at coordinate 45,643 of DAOROE010000002.1, read as the reverse complement.
AACCAGACCTGAACGCTCATTGCCTTTACGAAGGTCACATCACTCGGCTTCTTGAGCGATGGATTGAAATCGACCACTCGCTCCGTCGAATCAAATACGGCTCTGAATGAATTGCCCCATGTCTGATTAGGCAAGGTGAATTCATAGTCTGAGCTATCGCTATTGAGAATTATGAAAAGTCCTTGGTTATGCGTGGCATCTAGAGTGAACGCAAGATGTCGAATCGAGCTATCTTGCCAATTATGGGAAGTCATCTCTAGGCCATCGCGACCAAACCAAGCGAGGTCTTTTCGCTTTGTACCTTGATCAACTTCTCCGGTAAAAAATTGTTCTGCAGCATCAACCATGTATGCAGAACGTATTCGCGCTAACGCTGCAACAGTTTCAAGAAGATCTTCTTGCGATTCACTTCGATCCCAAGAAAGTTTCCAGCCACCGCCGAAGTTTTCAAAGGAGTCATCACCAGCATTAGGGGATAGCGAGTAAGCGTTATTAGAGCCTTGTTGTGATCGAGAAACCTCATCTCCCATAGAAATCATGGGCACGCCTGATGAGAGCATCAACGTTGCCAATACCGACTTCTTCAATTGGTCGCGTAGCAGATTGATTTCTGGATTATCGGTGGCTCCTTCAACTCCTACATTCCACGATCTATTTGCATCGCTTCCATCACGATTATCTTCCCCGTTTGCTTCATTATGTTTCTGGTTGTAGGAAACTAAATCATTGAGGGTAAATCCATCATGAGCGGTCACGAAGTTGATTGAAGATGTCGGACCACGGAAATAGAAAATGTCATGAGATCCGGCGATACGTGAGGCGAGATCAGAGACGCCATTGCTATGGCCACGGGCGCTATCACCCAACCAGAATTGTCGAGTCGCATCGCGATAAGCGTCATTCCACTCTCGCCAAGGATGGGGAAAATCTCCCAGGGCATAGCCAGCGATATCCCACGGCTCAGCGATAAGTTTTCGATCACGAAGTATTGGGTCGGCGCAGATTGCTGAAATCAATGGTCCATATGTGTCGATTTCATTATCGCGACGAGAGATTGCGGTGGTGAGATCAAATCGAAAACCATCTACTCCGATTATCTGGCTCCACCAATGTAGCGAATCAATAATCATGCGGGTCACAAATGGACGGCGAGAATCAATGGTATTTCCACATCCAGTCACATCGTCATATACATCGTCAGTGGAGTGGCGGTAGAAGGTTTTGTTGTCGATTCCTCTCAAAGAAAGAGTTGGTCCTTGGCGCCCTTCTTCAGCAGTGTGGTTATAAACCACATCAAGAATTACTTCGATTCCTGCGTTGTGAAGCGCATCAATGCTCTCTTGTAGTTCGGTAATGGGATCGGCGGTTGCAGCATATTTGCGATGCGGTGCAGAGAAAGCCAGAGGGTTGTAACCCCAGTAATTTTCTCGACCACGAGCATGTGTATGAATCTCAGTTACGAAGTGATGAATCGGTAGAAGTTCTAAAGCGGTGACACCCAACCTTGATAAGTATTCAAGAGTGGAGGGATGACCGAGTGCTTTATATGTTCCACGTTCATGAGGAGGAATTTCAGGATTTCCTGCCGTCAAACCACGAACATGGGCTTCATAAATAAAGGTGCGTTTCCATGGCGTGTGTGGTCGATTGATGATGCGCGGGGAATGTGAGGTGACAACAGAGAGTGGAATAAAACCCAGTGAATTGCGTTCGTCGCGAATTTGATGATCGCCATTTCCTAACGCATCCAGAGAGTGATGACCAAAAATTTCTGGCGCATAAACGAGATCTCCATCGAGAAGATGGGCATAGGGATCGATTAAGACTTTGGCGGGATTAAATCGCCATCCTTGTTCGGGGCGCCACGGACCGTAAACGCGGTATCCATAACGTTGGCCAGCTCGAATTCCTGCGAGATATCCATGCCAGATCGGACCTTCGCGATGAGGGAGCGAAAACTTTGTCTCAACCCAGCGACCATCGCGCTCATCAAAGAGGCATAGCTCCACCGCATCGGCAGCAGGAGCCCAGAGTGCGAAGTCAGTCCCGCCTTCGGTCGGTCGATTTCCCAAAATATGGGGATTGGCGGGCTTCACCTTGCTATCTAATCAGACCTTCTGGCCCGATCACTTCAATTGGAGCGGCAGGTTACTCCCCAGTAACATAGCCAGCATGAAGATCGCCATCTGCGTAAAACAGGTTCCCGATTCTTGGGCTGAAAAAAAGATGGTTAATGGAACGCTCGATCGCAATGGCGTCGATGCAGTTCTGAATGATCTTGATGAATATGCAATTGAAGAAGCGCTTCGTGTTGTGGAACCGCTCAATGAAGGTAAAGAAACTCCCGAGCACACCATCACTTTGATCTCTATGGGCCCAGAACGTGCCACCGAAGCGATTCGTAAAGGTTTATCAATGGGTGCGGATAGTGGAGTGCTCGTTTCCGATGCTGCACTGGCGGGTTCAGATGCGATTGCAACGTCAAAAGTATTAGCTGAAGTTATTAGTAAAGGCGGATTCGATTTAGTCTTCTGCGGAACTGAATCTACCGATGCACGTATGAGCGTTGTACCGGCGATGCTTGCGGAACGTTTGGGTTGGGCCCAACTTACTTTTGCAGGCTCGGTCAAAGTTGATGCCGCAAACTCCAGTGTTGAGATTGCTCGCATGACAGAAAGTGGCGTTGAAACAATGTCAGCCACATTCCCATGCGTCATTAGCGTGATCGAAAAGATCAATGAACCGCGTTACCCATCATTTAAAGGCATCATGGCAGCGAAAAAGAAAGTAATCGAAACCAAAACGCTGGCAGATGTAGGAGTCTCATCTGCTGAAGTTGGAAGTTCTGGGGCGTGGAGTTCTGTGGTGGATGCGAGCGCTCGTCCGCCGCGAGATAAAGGAATTAAAGTTGAAGACTCAGGCGACGGTGGCACGAAGTTAGCTGACTATCTCGCAGAAAAGCGTTTGGTGTGATGATGGCTAATGTATTGATATTTGCTGATCACGATGGCGGAAAAGTTGCAAAAACAGCGGCTGAACTCGCCTCTTTTGCTAAGCGTGGTGGTACTCCAATCGCAGTACTTCTCACAGACCCTTCCCAAGCAGATTCACTTGCTTCGCAATTGGCCAACACAGATATCGAAAGTGTTCTTGCCGTTGAGAGCAACGATTTTGCGAAGCATGGCATCCCAGCCCTCGTTGATGCGCTGGCACAAGTTATCGAAGCTAAGAAGCCAGATGCCGTTTTGATCCCTTCAACAGCACGCGGCAAGGAGATTGCTGGACGTCTTGCAGTGCGTATCAATAGCGGAATTATTACTGATGCGATCGATGTGGCTGCCGATTTTGGAACTACCCAATCTGTCTTTGGTGGATCCTTCACAGTATCGGCAAAAGTAAAAACAGGAATCCCAGTCATCACAGTACGTCCGAGCTCAATTGAAGCGTCGGCTACGTCAAACGCTCCTGCGGTTGAGAAACTCAATGTCACCGTCTCTGATAAAGCAAAGTTAGTGACGATCTCCAATGTTCAGCCTGCAGTAAAAGGCGGACGTCCCGAACTTACCGAAGCAAAAATTGTCATCTCAGGTGGTCGTGGAACAAATGGCGATTTCACACAAGTTGAAGCGATGGCAGATCTTCTCGGAGCAGCTGTCGGCGCATCACGTGCCGCAACCGACGCTGGGTGGTATCCACACACGCACCAAGTTGGCCAGACTGGAAAAACTGTAAGCCCACAGCTCTACATGGCATGTGGAATTTCTGGAGCGATCCAACACCGTGCAGGTATGCAAACATCGAAGAACATTGTTGCGATTAATAAGGATCCGGAAGCTCCGATCTTTGATCTCGCAGATTTTGGTGTTGTAGGAGATTTATTCGCGGTCTTGCCTCAGGCGCGCGAAGCGATTCAAGCAAAACGCAGCTAAACCCTCACCTAGAATTAGGTCATGTCCCGCGTCTATCTCGATAATGCTGCAACCACGCCTATTTCAGAGGTTGCGCTCCAGGCATTTATCGAACAATCGCGACAGCTTGGCAATCCTTCCAGCCTTCACACGTATGGGCGAAAGGTCCGTAAGGATGTAGAGGAAGCCCGTGAAAAGTTAGCGGGCCTCATCGGTTGTCATTCGAGTGAAATCATCTTTACTGGATCTGGAACCGAAGCGAACAACTTAGCGATTAAAGGCGCGTACTGGCATCGTAATCAAGGTGGGAAACAACGCAATGTCATCGTCATCTCCGCCTTCGAACATCATGCAGTCCTTGATCCAGCGCGTTGGTTGGAAGATTTTGAAGGAGCAGAATTAGTTGAGATTCCCGTAACTCGTGAAGGATTTATCAATCTCGCTGAGCTTCGCAATGTCGTACTCGAGCGTCACGATGAAATTGCGCTTATCAGCATTATGCACTCAAATAATGAAGTTGGCACCGTGCAACCGATGGAAGATATTTCAAAAATCGCTCAGGAATTTAAGATTCCGCTTCATACTGATGCGGTCCAGAGTTTAGGGAAAGTTCCTCTCTCATTTAAAGAATTGGGACTTTTCGCAATGACAATCAGCGCCCATAAAGTTGGAGGGCCAATCGGGGTGGGTGCTCTGATATTACAAAAAGGAATTGATATCACGCCGATTCTGCATGGCGGAGGACAAGAACGAGATATTCGAAGCGGCACTCTCAATGCTGCGGGCATCATTGCATTTGTTGCGGCCACGCAATCGGCGATGAGAGACCTTGAGTCAAATGCAGTGAAGATTTCTGCGCTACGTAAAAAACTCGTTGCTGCAATCCAAGCAGAGATTTCCGACGCTACTCTCAACGGCGTACTTGAGGGCGCAACGCTTCCGGGTATCGCAAATATTTCTTTTCCCAATACTGAAAGTGATGCTCTCTTACTGCTCTTTGATGCAGAAGGAATCGCGTGCTCGACTGGGTCGGCGTGTAGCGCAGGAGTTCAAGAAGCGAGCCATGTCTTGATGGCGATGGGTTTGAGCGAGAAAGAAGCTCGATCCTCGCTGCGATTCTCACTCGGCACCGGCAACTCTGACAGCGATATCGAATATCTTCAGACCTGTATAAAGCGAGTTATCGATCGCGCTCGAGCAGCCTATCGAGGCTAGAGAGAAGCTATGAAATTAATTGCAGCCATGAGCGGTGGAGTGGATTCTGCCGTGGCTGCAGCGCGTGCCAAAGAGGCGGGACATGATGTCATCGGAGTGCATCTAGCGCTCTCAAAGAACCCTAAAAAGTATCGCTCGGGAGCTCGTGGATGTTGCACTATTGAAGATTCTCACGATGCTCGTCGCGCTGCTGATGTCATTGGGATTCCTTTTTATATCTGGGATATGTCCGATGAATTTCATGAAGGAGTAGTTGAAAACTTCCTGGCTGAATATGCTGCAGGAAATACTCCGAATCCATGTTTGCGATGCAATGAGAAAATCAAATTTGCCGCAGTTCTCGATCGCGCTCAAGCGATGGGGTTTGATGGCGTGGTTACCGGACATTACGCTCAAACTCGGGAAACCGAAAATGGAAAAGCGCTATATCGCGCTATTGATCCTGCGAAAGATCAGTCTTATGTACTTGCCGTTCTCAACAAAGATCAACTTCAGGGCGCACACTTTCCCTTGGGCGATACGACAAAAGAAAATGTCCGAAAAGAAGCTCAAGAGCGCGGATTATCAGTAGCTCTTAAACCAGATAGCCACGATATTTGTTTTGTTCCCTCTGGCGATAATGCTGGTTGGTTACGAGAAAGACTGGGAAGTGAAACTGGTCCGATTGTTGACGAAGAAGGAAATAAACTTGGCGAACATAAAGGCGCCTATACCTACACAATCGGACAACGCAAGGGTTTAGGACTTACCGTTCCTGCAAAGGGCGGCGAACCGCGTTATGTTCTTAAAATCGAACCCGTCTCCAACACCGTCGTAGTCGGAAATCGCGACGCGCTCGCCATTGATGAGATCTATGGAGCTAAGCCCATCTGGTGTGGACCGACACCCGAGGCCACAGAAAGCGCGCCATATAAGGGTTTTGTCCAAGTTCGTGCTCATGGAACTCCGCACTCTTGTTCTTATTTTAGGAAGATCAATGATGGCGTTGAAACTCTGGTAGCACACGTTGACGAGCCAATTTTTGGTTTGGCCCCAGGTCAAGCAATGGTGATTTATGACGGCGAGCGCGTCGTTGGATCGGCCACCATCTCAGGAACCCGATAGCGATGTCCGATAGCCACATTCGCCGGAAGATGGCTGAGTTAGCTGAACAGATCCGCGACCACCAGTATCGGTACTACGTTCTTGATAAACCAATCATTTCCGATGCCGAATTCGATGCGCTCTGGAAAGAATTACTTTCTCTAGAAAATAAGAACCCCGAGTTACGGGATCCGCACTCTCCAACACTTGATGTGGGCGGTGGTTTTGCTACCCACTTTGAGCAATATGACCATCAAGAGAAAATGATGAGTCTCGATAATGCATTCGGTGAAAATGAGCTTGATGCCTGGTTTGATCGAGTCGCTAAAGAGTCTCAATCCAACACATGGTTATGTGAAGTGAAAGTCGATGGCCTTGCCATCAATCTGCTATATGAAAATGGAAAGTTGATTAGGGCTTTAACGCGTGGCAATGGCACCACCGGTGAAGATGTCACGCTCAATGTCAGGACTATCAAGGGTTTACCTCAAGAATTGACTGGTAAAGACCTTCCCACATCAGTTGAAGTGAGGGGAGAAGTATTTTTCCCGCTTGAGAAATTTAATGAACTCAATGAATCGCTGGAAGAGTCAGGAAAGACAGCATTTGCAAATCCGCGAAATGCTGCCGCGGGATCGCTCCGCCAGAAAGATCCGCGCGTCACAGCCTCTCGCCCCTTGGCGTTAGTCGTGCACGGGATTGGCGCAGTCAAGGGATTTGATTGCGACACCCAGAGCGCAGCATATGAAGCGATGAAGAGATGGGGACTTCCCACGAGCAAGCGCTACAAAGTGGCGAAAAATAAGGCTGAAGTCAAAGAATTTATCCAGTATTACCTCGAGCATCGCCATGATGTTGAACATGAGATTGATGGCGTCGTGATTAAAGTAAATGAGCGCGCTGCACAGAAAGTGTTGGGAAGTACCTCACGTGCTCCTAAATGGGCGATTGCATATAAGTATCCACCAGAAGAAGTCACGACAAAGCTCCTTGATATCAAGGTCAGCGTGGGTCGAACCGGACGCGTCACGCCATTTGGCTTTATGGAGCCGGTCAAAGTTGCAGGTTCCACCGTAACGAATGCAACTCTTCACAATATTGAAGAGGTCCAACGTAAAGGCGTCCTGATTGGTGACACGGTGGTGTTGCGTAAAGCAGGCGATGTAATCCCAGAAATTTTAGGACCAGTCATGGAAAAGCGCACCGGAAAGGAACGCGCCTTTCTCATGCCGAAGAACTGCCCTGAATGTGGTTCGGCCTTACGCGCAATGTCAGAAGGCGATGTCGACATACGTTGTCCGAATGCACGGAGTTGTCCAGCGCAGCTTCGGGAGCGAATTTATTACATCGGATCAAGAGCAGCGCTCGACATTGATGTCTTGGGCTATGAAGCAACTAACGCACTCCTTGCCGATACATTGATTGATGATGAGTCAGATCTCTTCTCACTCACTAAAAAAGATTTAAGTAAGAGCAATTTCTTTCTCAAGAAGGATGGAGAACTCGGGGCGAACGCTGAGAAGTTATTGGCAGCTCTGGAAGAAGCAAAGAAGCGTCCACTCTGGCGAGTGCTAGTTGCGCTATCAATTCGACATGTTGGTCCAACAGCGGCTCAAGCGCTATCAAATACATTTGCATCGATTCCCAAAATTTCACAGGCTTCGGTCGAAGAACTAGCGGCGGTTGATGGAGTAGGACAAGTAATTGCCGAGAGTATTCAAGAATGGTTCAGCGTAGATTGGCATAAAGCAATTGTGAAGAAATGGAGTGCAGCGGGAGTAACGATGGAGGGCGTAGCAGCCCCCACAAAACCGCAGACTTTGGCGGGATTGACCTTGGTGGTCACCGGTTCACTGGAAAACTTTTCGCGAGATGGCGTTACTGAAGCCATAACGGAGCGGGGCGGAAAAGCCGCATCATCGGTATCGAAGAAAACTGACTATGTCGTGGTGGGAGATTCACCAGGATCTAAGGCGGCAAAAGCTGAGGAACTTGGTGTGCGCATCCTCAATGAGGCGGAGTTTATTGCTCTATTGGAGAAAGGTCCCAAGTAAAGGTTAGGATGGCGACATGTTTACAGCGTTGATTGCTCAAGCGTCTATAAAACTATTCAGTGAAGAAGGACGAGAACTTCCTGCACACCCCATCTTCTTCGGCGTCTTCACCTTCGCAGTTTTGATGTTGATGCTCTATCTCGTACTTCGCCTTGACCGCGACTAATTCAATCGCCATCTTTGGTGGAACATTTGACCCGATTCATAACGGGCATGTTCATGTGATTAGTGAAATTCTAAAGTCGGGAAAATTTTCTAAGCTGGTTATCGTTCCTGCCGGTAAGCCTTGGCAGAAATCGCCATCTGCCTCTGCAAACAATCGATTAGAAATGACAAAACTTGCCTTGAGCGATATTGATGTTGAGGTGAGCGATTGCGAAGTCAAAAGAGACACACCTTCATATGCCATCGATACTGTGCGCGATCTCCACTCGCTTAATCCTGAGTCATCGCTAACGTGGATTGTTGGAAGCGATGCAATTGCAGGACTCTCAACCTGGAACCGTATTGATGAGATGGCATCCCAAGTAGATTTCCTCATCGTGCTAAGGCCAGGGCATGTGGTAGATCAGTCTGCGATTCCGCACTTCATCAAATGGACCTCCATCGAAATCCACGCGCGTGACATCTCGGCAACTCAAGTACGAGAAAAAGTAAGCGGTGGAAGCGATATCTCTGATCTGGTTCCACCCTCTGTTGCGGCATACATTTATGAAAAGAAGCTCTATGGCGCCGCGTAAATCCACTGTCGAGCACACTCAAATCGCGGCCCGCGCTGCCATCGAAAAGCTTGGAACTGACCTCGTCGCCATTGATCTCTCCGAACAGATGCTGCTGAGTGAAGTCTTCTTGCTCATTAGCGGTCAGAATGAACGCCAGATCGATGCGATCGCTGATGAAGTTGAAAAGCAACTCTCCCTTGAAGGTGAAAAGCCTCTGCGACGCGAAGGTTCAGAGCATTGGATACTCCTTGATTATGAAGATCTTGTGGTGCATGTTCAGACAGAAGAAGTGCGAAGTTATTACATGCTCGATCGCCTTTGGAATGACTGTCCGAATATTCCTCTAGAGGCGGTCAAAGCTCGCGATGCATTTGAGAAAGGCAAGGCCTAATCGTGCCCTCTCAAAGAGTCGTACTTTGGCGTCATGGCCAAACTGATTGGAATATCGAAAATAGATTTCAAGGACACTCTGATATTCCCCTCAACGATGTCGGCCATCGCCAAGCAGAACGCGCTGCTCCACTTTTGATGAGTCTCAAACCATCAAAGATTGTTTCGAGTGACTTGATACGTGCACAACAAACTGCAGCCGCTCTTGCAAAAATTTCCAACCTTGCAGTATCGATTGATGCTGGCTTACGCGAAACCCATGGCGGAAACTGGGAAGGAAAGACTGGCGCACAAAATCGTGCTGAAGATTATGAAAGATTTGTGCACTGGCTCGATGGCGATGATGAACCGGCCGGAGAAACTGGTGAGCGCCGTAGCGCAATCGCAGATCGCGCCGTTACTGCAATTGAAAACGCCTTAACCCAAGAAGTCGAGACTCTGATTGTTGTCACACATGGCGGAACGGCGCGCTGCATTTTGGGCAAGATGCTGGAAATGCCGATGACACAATGGTCTGCAATCGGTGGTTTATCGAATGCGTCCTGGTCAATTCTGGAAAATGGTCATCATCGTCAAGGGTGGGTTTTGGTAGAACATAATGCGGGATCGCTGCCAGAGCCAATCTACGGAGAGGAAAGCGGCGCGTAGTTCAGGTAAGGTCTGCAACTCAGGCAGTACGACTCAAGCATTACAAGGCAAGAAATATTGGGGCTATAGCGCAGCTGGTAGCGCACCTGCATGGCATGCAGGGGGTCAGGGGTTCAAGTCCCCTTAGCTCCACTCGATGAACGAAGAAAAGTCGAATACCCGTTTGCCGCTTCAACATATTCCGAGCGGCTGGTCGGCGCGCGATCTTCCAGACCTAAGTGGGCAACGTTTTCTCATCACCGGTGCAACAAGTGGCATTGGTAAAGAGGCGGCGCGTGAATTAGTCCGAGCCGGCGCACAGGTAACTATCACTGCACGAAGCGAAGAAAAGGCAGAGCGCACGCGCAAAGAGTTAGCAAGTGAGCGAGTCTCGACTCTTTTGCTTGATCTTGCAGATCTCACGAGCGTAAGAAAAGCTGCGCGAGAAGTCACTGACGATGTAGATGTACTAATTCTCAATGCCGGCGTTATGGCGGTTCCTTTCACAAAGACTGCCGATGATTTTGAACTACAAGTTGGTACAAATCACCTCGGTCACTTTGCCTTTGCCGGGCTCATCGCTGATCGCGTCAAGTCGCGAATCGTCACAGTTTCAAGTCAAGCTCATCGCATGGGGTCATTTGGAAATGGCTCATCTGACGATATTCGAGATATCTGTTTAGGTCGAAATAAATATCAAACATGGGCTGCTTATGGCGCCAGCAAGTTGGCTAATCTTTTATTTACCTTTGAATTACAGCGTATAGTCACATCACGTGGCTATTCCTTTAACGCATTTGCTGCTCACCCAGGATATTCCAATACGAATTTGCAAGCCGTGGGACCGCAAATGCGTGGGAATCTATTTGAAGAGCGAGCAACTGCATTTATGAATTCCATTGTTGCGCAATCTGCTGCGCGTGGCGCCCTCCCAACTTTATGCGCAGCCACGTTCCCTAATTTGTACGGCGCTTCATATATTGGACCAGACGGATTATTCGAAATGCGTGGATTTCCAAAAGCCACGAGAGCTCGAGCAATTGCCTACGACCAGAATATGGCGCGAAATCTCTGGAGCGTTAGTGAGGAATTAACCGGCGTTCGTTGGCGGTAACCTACGCATATGCATGAGGCGTACGACGTTCATCACGTCCAAGAGAAGTGGCTCCCGATTTGGGATCAGATTGCGCCTTTCCGCTCTGGAAAACCTAACGACGCGCGTCCGAAAAAATACGTCTTGGATATGTTCCCTTATCCATCCGGTGACTTACATATGGGCCATGCAGAGGCTTACGCGCTCGGTGATGTGATTGCTCGCTATTGGGTGCAAAAAGGTTTCAATGTGATGCATCCGATTGGTTGGGATGCATTCGGTCTTCCTGCAGAAAATGCCGCAATTAAACGGAATGAAGATCCCAGCATTTGGACCTATGAAAATATCAACACCCAGAAAGCTTCGATGCGCCGCTATGCCTGTTCCTTTGACTGGGATCGCGTTCTCTATACATGCGATCCTGAGTATTACAAATGGAATCAGTGGATTTTTAATCGCATGTATGAAAAAGGATTGGCATATCGAAAAGATTCTGCGGTCAATTGGTGTCCTTCATGTCAGACCGTTCTTGCGAACGAACAGGTTGTTGCGGGTTTATGTGAACGTTGCGATAACACCGTAACCAAAAAGAAATTGAATCAGTGGTATTTCAAGATCACTGATTACGCCGAGCGACTCCTTGCCGATATGGAGCAACTTGAAGGCAAGTGGCCGGAGAAGGTCCTAACGATGCAGCGCAACTGGATTGGTAAATCCACTGGCGCCGAAGTGACATTTGAAATTGAAGGGCGAGATGAACCAGTAGTCATCTACACAACACGCCCCGATACCTTGTACGGCGCCACATTTATGGTGGTTGCAGTCGATAGCGATTTGGCTCGTGAGCTGGTAGCTGGCACGAGCGCTGAGAGTGAATTCAACAAATACTTTGATTCGGTCAAGGCAGCAAGCGATATTGATCGGCTTGCAACAGATCGTCCCAAGACTGGAGTCTTTCTCAATCGCTATGCAATTAATCCAGTTAATGGCGAGAAGATTCAGATCTGGGCAAGTGATTATGTACTTGCCGACTATGGAACGGGCGCGATTATGGCGGTTCCAGCCCACGATCAGCGCGATTTAGATTTTGCTCGAGCCATGAAGCTTCCTGTGCGCGTGGTGGTTGAAACCGAGGAAGACGATCCATCTGTCAGCGGCGTTGCAACAACGGGCGATGGAAAGCTAGTTAATTCAGGTTCTCTCAACGGCCTCAATAGTTCCGCTGCAATACAGAAGATTATCTCCGAACTTGAAGCAAAGAAGTTAGCAAAAGCTTCCAATAACTATCGCCTCCGTGATTGGCTAATTTCACGCCAACGTTATTGGGGCACGCCGATTCCCATTATTCATTGTGAGAAATGCGGTGAAGTTCCAGTTCCAGATGACCAGTTGCCTGTGAAATTGCCGGACTCCTCGACATTAGATCTCAAGCCCAAGGGAACTTCTCCATTAGCGACAGCGCATGACTGGGTTAATGTCTCCTGTCCTAAGTGTGGTGGTAAAGCGCTGCGCGATACCGACACGATGGATACCTTTGTTGATTCATCATGGTATTTCTTGAGATACACCAGCGTAAATACTCATGACCGCCCATTTATCCGAGAAGAAGTTGATACCTGGTTGCCAGTCGATCAATATGTTGGCGGAGTAACGCATGCAATTCTCCATCTTCTTTACTCTCGATTCTTTACTAAAGCGCTACACGATATGGGCTACCTAAATTTCACCGAACCTTTTACCCGACTTCTTAATCAGGGCATGGTCATCATGGATGGTTCTGCGATGAGTAAGAGTCGTGGAAATTTAGTGCGACTTTCAGATGAGCTAGAAAAGCACGGTGTTGATGCGATTCGTCTGACCATGGTCTTTGCCGGGCCTCCCGAAGATGATGTGGATTGGGCTGATGTTTCTCCTGCAGGTTCGGCAAAATTCTTGAACCGCGCATGGCGCCTAGCTGGAGATGTCACAAGTAAACCCGGTGTGGATTTTGCAACGGGAGATCTCGCTTTACGTAAAGCGGCCCATAAAGCTCTGCACGATATTTCATTCGCCGTCGAGTCCTTTAGATTCAATGTCGCCGTTGCTCGCGTCATGGAATTGGTTAATGCAACGAGAAAAGCGATTGATACAGGCTGCGGCCCTGCCGATCCTGCGGTCCGTGAAGCCACAGAAATTGTTGCAATCTCACTCTCGCTCATAGCTCCGTACACAGCAGAGGAGATGTGGGAAAAGTTAGGACATAAGCCTTCAGTAGCGCTCGCTGGTTGGCCAAGCGTGGATCCAGCGTTACTGACGCAAGATTCTGTAACTGCGATCTTCCAAATCAACGGCAAGATTAAATCTCGCGTGGATATCTCACCTGATACTTCTGATGCTGATCTTGAGAAGATGGCATTTGCTGACCCCGCAGTTATTGCCGATCTTGCTGGACAGACGCCAGCAAAGGTCATCACAAAGTCTCCTAAGTTCGTAAATATCGTTCTTTAAGTCCACAGCTCAAGATATTCACTCTTCTAGCCGTATTGAGCTTTGGGTAAATTGCGAAGCGCTTTGATGCGCCCATGAATCTTGCCGAATTAAAAGAGCGTTTTCCGGAGTACACCGAACCTCAAAAGAGAGCGCTGATCGCAATTTCTCTCTTTGCACTTGGTTTTGCCTGTTTTCTCTTCGCCACAACGCGGGGAAGCGCGATTGCTCAAGAAACTCCCAAACCGCAACTTTCAATTACTCCGACAAAACAAATCATCTTGGTTCATGTAGCGGGCAAAGTTAAGAAACCTGATGTCTATCCACTTCTTCAAGGATCCCGAGTAGCTGATGCAATCAAGGCAGCTGGAGGTGCAAAGAAAGGCGTAGAACTTAACGATATCAATCTGGCAAGAGTGCTCATCGATGGGGAACAGGTATTTGTTGGCTACGTGCCAGAAATAGTGAAAAGTAGTTCGAAAAAAGCTCCAGCGAAGTTCACAGGGATTATCAATATAAATCGAGCAACGAAAGCAGAATTTGATTCACTCGTGGGAATCGGGCCGGTTATTGCAGGCAAGATCATTACATATCGAAACGAAAATGGTCCATTTATGGCGATTGAAGACCTATTGAAAGTTTCTGGGGTGGGCGCCAAGACTCTCGAGCGGATGCGGCCACGTCTCACCTTGTAAATCTTCCAAGTCGCGAGAAATACACGGATTATCGATTCTTTATCTATGCGGTAGGGCTCTGGATAGGAGCTACGGCAGCGAGCTATATCTCTTGGTGGGCAGCACTGGCGGCGCTTGTATTCGCTCTCATCTCTCTCGCGCTCTTTAATCGAATATGGGTTATTGCCCTTGCTCTTGTCATTGGCTCGGCAAGTTATTTAGTTCATTCGGCAACGTTGATAGATAGCGCAGTCGGGGAGTTGGCTCGAAATCGTTCCTCAGCAGAACTTATTCTTGTTGTAACCAGCGACTGTAAAGTCACTGGCCATAAGGTTTATGGGTCCCACCTCAAACGACCGAACATCTCATTTCTAGCAAGGACAAAAAGCTTCTCATCTGAAGGTTCACTCATTTATGTGCGTGTTCCGATTCGCATCCTAGGGAATTTTAAGACGTGTGCTGATTTGGGAAGTGTCATCAAAGTTTCAGGAAGATTCATTGAGACGAAAGAGAAGCGGGTTGCAGGAACACTCATCGCCTCAAGTGAATTAGAAGTTCTCGAACCTGCGAGTGCTTTTTCAAAATTTCTCTCTGGAGTCCGTGCTGATTTTCGAAAGCGTGCCAGTGATTTAGGGGGAGATGCCGGAGCGCTTATCCCAGGAATGATTTTGGGCGACACTTCACTCCAGGGCGAGCAATTTACTTCGCAGATGCGACGTGCTGGACTCTCGCATCTCACTGCTGTGAGCGGAGCAAATTTTGCAATTGTGAGCGCACTTGTCTTCTATCTCTTTCGTGGAGTTGTTCCAAGAATCATTCCGAGGCTAATCCTTACCTCAATCTTTCTCGTGATTTTCCTGCTTCTCGTGCGGCCCTCGCCATCAGTATTACGAGCAGGAGTGATGGCTGCGGTTGTCTTGTTATCGAAAGCTTCGGGTAATTCTCGAAACTCTGTTGCCGCTCTTGCAACTGCCATTGCTGTCTTGCTCTTACTTGATCCTTTTCAGGCGGTAGATCCTGGTTTCGTACTTTCTGTCCTGGCTACAAGTGGATTGATATTTATTGCCCCTCGTATTACTGAGAAATTGAAGCAGTATCTTCCCGAGTGGCTTGCAGAAATAATTTCAATACCTTGCGCAGCGACAATTACCTGTACGCCCTACATCATCTTTCTTTCCGGTGAAGTTTCTATATTGAGCGTGCTTTTCAACGTTCTGGTCGCACCAGTCGTTGCCCCAATAACGATTCTCGGCTTTATCGCAGTACTTGCCCTTCCCATTCCATTTATCTCGGAATTCCTTCTTCTCATCGCAAAGGGCTTTTCGCAGTGGATCGTCTTCGTATCAGGATTGACCAATCATGTTCCTTCGTGGGGGATCACTCCACTTCTCATGATTATTCTGATCATTCTCGTATCGATTACTTTAAAGAGGCGTTCCTTAAGCATCTATGTTGTATTGGTTCTGGCGCTTTTAGCCATTAATCTCGCGCCACGAATGGCCTTTCCAGGAAATGATTGGAAAGTACTGCAGTGTGATGTTGGCCAAGGAGATGCGCTACTTATCAATCTTGGAAGAGGAAGTGCAATTCTTTTTGATGCAGGTCCTGACCCCAACTTGCTGCGGCGTTGTCTCTCAGTTGCAAAAATCGACTCCATTCCATTGGTTGTTATCTCTCACGGTCATGCTGATCACTACTTTGGAATGAAGGAAATCTCATCGCGGATTGATGTAGGTACTGTTTGGAGTAATGGAAACGCTTCTGTGAAAGAGATGACTCAAGATCAAGCCATCACGGTTGAACAAGGAATCCGCGCTCACATAGGTGACGTAACGCTTGAAGTCTTATGGCCAAATTCAGTTTTGCAGGACTTCGCAAGCGTGGATGGCGATGGATCATCAGAAAACAATAGAAGTTTGGTTTTGCTCGTTACCATGAATGGAGTGAGGATTCTGGTCACGGGAGATATCGAACCCGAAGTACAGAGACTGATATCCGAGAAATATGACCTGAGAGATATCGATATTCTCAAAGTTCCACATCATGGTTCACGCTTCCAAGATTCAAGTTTTATCTCTGAAGTGAGCCCTGAACAATCGCTCATCAGCGTTGGGGCTGGAAATTCATATGGCCATCCCAATTCTGAACTCATTCAGGAGCTGATTGAACGGGGATCGAAAGTTGCCAGAACTGATAGCGACGGGCCGATTTCTGTGGCGTGGAGATTTGATGACAGCGCCAAGCGATATATATTCACCATGAAAACAATGAGGAAGGAGTGGTGGCGAATCCAATGGTTGTGAATTCAATGGCTACAAATTCGATACTCCTTATTCATGGTGGCGAATCGGTACTTGCCGATCGCGCCCTAGTGGAAGCGCTAACTCTGAGAAGTGATTTTGAAAAGACGGTCCTCGATGGTTCTGGACTTGAGCCTGGTCGTTATGGAGAGGCTGTTGCACCCTCACTCTTCGCTGACAAAAGAGTTGTGGTCGTAAGAGATCTGCAAGATGTCACTGTCGAAGTGCAAGAGGAGATAGAAGCGCTCTTTGAGAGCGTCGATCCAAATCTGCATCTGATTTTTATTCATAAGGGTGGAGTTAAAGGAAAAGGATTACTCGACAAAATCAAAAAGCTTAAGCCTGAGATTATTACCTGCGAACCGATGAAGAAAGCTTCAGATAAAGAAGCCTTCGTCCGTGAGGAATTTACTCGACACGGAAGAAAGATTTCTTCGGGCGCAGTCTCAGCTCTGGTTGATGCCACAGGAAGCGACACTCGCGAGCTTGCAGCAGCCTGTAGCCAGATTGCTTTTGACACCAATGCAGGTAAGGCTGTTATTGATGAAGAAGATATAGCCAAGTACTACCAAGGAAGAGTTGAAGCCACAGGATTTGATGTTGCTGATGCGACCCTCGCGGGGGATCCACGTGGCGCACTAATAGCGCTACGTAATGCACTTGATACCGGAACTGATCCCATCATGATTGTTTCTGCGCTGACATCCTCGATTCGAACATTGGCAAAAGTTTCTGGAGCGCCCCGAAATGCAAATGCCTTTCAACTTGCTGGCTCACTCGGACTTGCTCCATGGCAGATTGATAAAGCGCGCCGCCAACTATCGAAATGGTCTCCAGCGCTGATTGCTTTTTCAGTTCAAGAACTTTCGAAAGCTGATGTAGCGATTAAAGGGGCAGAAGCCGATCCGCTCTATGCACTCGAGCGAAGCGTTGTTGCAATCGCCTCCAAAGTCGGGGCTCGTTAGCCCCCATATTTGCGGCAGGGAGAGCTCGTTACAAGCGGACTTTTCTCAGTTTGAGCCTTCGCGCAGGCGGCTGATACCCTTCGGCGCTCAAGTTCACCCAACCGGAAGGCTTTACGTTCGTGGCAAATATCAAGTCCCAGATCAAGCGAATCAAGACCAACGAAAAGGCGCGCCTGCGCAATAAGTCAGTTCGCTCATCCTTCAAGACCGCGATTCGCCGTTTCCGTGATGCTGTTGCTGCTGGTGACTCCAAGGCGATTGCTACTGAACTCCAGAGCGCTACACGTGAACTCGATGTTGCAGTATCAAAGGGCGTTATTCATGCCAACCAAGCTGCCAACAAGAAGTCAGCAATGGCAAAGTCAGCTCACAAAGCTGGCGTTCGTTAATCAAGCCAACTCACATTCCTTAGTAGGCGGTCGCTAATGCCTGCAATTCCGTTAGCAAAAGCGCCACAACCCTCTGCCACAAATCCAGCGCAGATTCGAAATTTCTGCATCATCGCCCACATCGATCACGGTAAATCCACTCTTGCCGATCGAATGTTGGGAATAACGGGCGTAGTCGAAGCGCGCAACATGCGCGAGCAATATCTCGATCGTATGGATATTGAACGCGAACGCGGAATCACCATCAAGAGCCAAGCCGTACGACTGCCATGGAAATCTGGAATCGATGGTCAGGAATATATCCTCAACATGATTGATACTCCCGGCCACGTCGACTTCACTTACGAAGTCTCCCGATCTCTTGCGGCCTGCGAAGGTGCAATTCTTCTCGTGGACTGCGCTCAAGGCATCGAAGCACAGACTCTGGCAAATCTTTATTTAGCGATGGAAAATAACCTCACGATTATTCCGGTTTTAAATAAGATTGATTTACCTGCAGCTCAACCTGAGAAATTTGCAATTGAGTTATCCAAACTTGTGGGATGTAAGCCAGAAGATTGCTTGAAAGTCTCAGGAAAAACTGGCGCTGGTGTTGAAGAGCTTCTCGATCAAATCGTCGCCCAGATTCCGCCTCCACAAGGAAATCCTGATGGACCGGCACGCGCCCTCATCTTTGACTCGGTGTATGACACGTATCGTGGCGTTGTTACCTATGTTCGTGTCTTCGATGGAAAACTCTCGCCGCGCGAACAGATTCAAATGTTCTCAACCGCTGCAAAACATGAGCTTCTTGATATCGGCGTCATCTCACCAGAACCTGTCTCCAGCAAAGGACTTGGCGTTGGCGAAGTGGGTTACTTGATTACAGGCGTGAAAGATGTTCGTCTATCTCGCGTCGGCGATACCGTCACTACATTTCACAAGCCAGCAAAAGAGGCGCTCGGCGGATATAAAGATCCGAAGCCGATGGTGTTCTCAGGTCTTTATCCCATTGATGGCGATGAATATCCGATGTTGCGCGATGCGCTCGATAAATTGCAGCTCAATGATGCTGCATTAGTGTACGAACCAGAAACTTCTGCAGCGCTGGGCTTTGGTTTTCGCTGTGGCTTCCTTGGACTACTTCATATGGAGATTGTGCGCGAGCGTTTAGAGCGCGAATTTAATCTCACTCTAATCTCAACCGCTCCTAACGTCGTTTACCGCGTGACAAAAGAAGGCGGCGAGGAACTCATCGTTACCAACCCAAGTGAATATCCCAGTGGCAAGGTTGATAAAGTTCTTGAGCCAATCGTGCGCGCCACGATTCTCTCTCCGACCGATTACATCGGAACCATCATGGAGCTATGTCAACAGCGTCGTGGAACGCTCAATGGAATGGACTATCTCTCTGAAGATCGCGTGGAGATTCGTTACACATTGCCACTTGCTGAAATCGTCTTTGATTTCTTCGATCAATTGAAATCTCGCACCAAAGGTTACGCATCCCTTGATTACGAGCCTATTGGCGAAGCTGAAGGAGATCTCGTCAAAGTCGATATCTTGTTGCAGGGCGATACGGTCGACGCATTTAGTTCGATTGTGCATCGCGAGAAGGCTTATTCCTATGGCGTCATGATGACCACAAAATTGCGTGAACTCATTCCAAGGCAGCAATTCGAAGTTCCCATACAGGCCGCTATCGGCGCCAAGATTATTGCGCGCGAAAATATCCGAGCGATTCGCAAAGATGTTCTCGCTAAATGTTACGGTGGAGATATTTCGCGTAAGCGCAAACTTCTTGAGAAGCAAAAAGAGGGTAAGAAACGTATGAAGATGGTGGGGCGTGTTGAAGTTCCCCAAGAAGCATTCATTGCCGCGCTTGCCACAAATGCTGATGCTGAAAGTGGAAAGGTCAAGAAGTAAGTGAGCCGCCGGCTCTCGTTCTATATTCACATTCCCTATTGTGTTAAGCGCTGTGGTTATTGTGATTTTAATACCTACACACCTGCTGAATTACAAGGTCCAGATCTCGCAACTGTCTCGCAGAATTACATTGATGCTGCTATCCGCGAAATAGAGTTGGCTCATTCCACTGTGGGAGCAGCGCAAGTACCTTCGATCTTTTTTGGTGGCGGCACTCCTTCGCTGATGCCTGCCAGTGAATTAGCGCGGGTGATAGCGAGAATCGGCGAACACTTTGAAGTACTCGATGATGCTGAAATTACTCTAGAGGTTAATCCTGATTCAGTAACACCAGAGTTCCTCGGCACCATGCGTGAATCTGGAGCGACGCGAATCTCGATGGGAATGCAATCAGCAGTACCTCATGTACTAGAAGCCCTTGATCGCACCCATAAACCAGAGAATGTTGTGAGCGCAGTAAATGCTGCGGTGAGCGCAGGTTTTGAAAATATCAGCGTTGATCTGATTTATGGAGCGCCTGGCGAAAGCATTGCAAATTGGAAGACGAGCGTTACAGCGGCGATGGAATTACCGATCAATCACATCAGCGCCTATGCCTTGATTGTGGAGCGTGGAACGAAGTTAGCTGCCCAAATTGCCCGCGGCGAGTTAACGCTTCCTGATGACGATGAAACTGCCGAAAAGTACTTGATAGCTGATGACGCTTTTGAGAGTGCAGGTTTCTCTTGGTACGAGCTGAGTAATTGGAGCAAGCCGGGCGGAGAATGTCGTCACAACATTGCATATTGGGATGGATCGCATTGGTGGGGAGTAGGCCCCGGTGCACATTCATATGTAGATAAAAAGCGTTGGTGGAATGTAAAACATCCATCGACCTATCAGCAGAAGATTTTCAAGAATGAAATTCCAGAACTCAGTAGTGAAATCTTGACTGGCGAGAATTTGGCAGATGAGTTCGTGATGCTTCAAATTCGCCGAAGAGAGGGTATACAACTCTCTGCATTAACTGATCTGCAGATAAAGAAGGCAGAACCATTTCTTGGTAGTGGCCACCTCGAAGAAAAAAGCTGGAGTGAAAAGAAGTTAGTTCTAAGCAAGGAAGGTCGCCTGATTGCCGACCGAATCGTGCGAGAGTTAGTGTTGTAGTAACTTTTCTTCCTATGACCACCCTTCATACCGTTATCAGCTTGCTATTAGCTCTGATTTTTCTCATCGCTGGCCTTTCTAAGGCAAGCGGTAGCAACGCTGGCCTTTCCGGCACTCGTGATGTGGGTTTTCCTGATGGCTTGGCGCGCTTGGTTGGTCTCTTTGAGACGCTAGCGGCATCTGCTCTGGTTATCGGATTTGCACTTGATAACTCAGATCTCGAGCTTTATGGATTTATAGCGATCTGGTTCATCATGGCGGGAGCTATTTTCTTTCATTTCAAAGCTAACAAAGTTCGAACTGGATTCCCAGCTATGCTGCTAATCATTTTGGCAACTATTGGTATTGCCACGATTTAAGTTGAATAGATGAATGATTGATATGGAAACACGTCAACTAGATATTCTGCGAGCGATTGTTGAGGAGTATGTCGCAACTGAGGAGCCAGTAGGTTCCAAAGCAATCTCTCAACGACATGGGCTTGGTATATCGCCTGCCACGATTCGTAACGAAATGTCAGTCCTTGAAGATGCGGGCTTCATCACGCAACCACACACAAGCGCAGGGCGTATTCCTACCGATAAGGGTTATCGACTTTTCGTCGACAAGATTGCCACCGTCAAACCCCTTTCAAATGCAGAGCGTCGCGCCATTGAAACTTTCCTGGAAGGCGCTAACGATCTTGATGACATCGTTATGCGGACGGTCCGACTTTTGGCCCAAGTCACAAAGCAAGTTGCTGTGGTGCAATATCCCTCACTCACAAAGTCGCGGGTTCGTCATATTGAATTAGTACTCCTCACGCCGACGCGATTGATGATGGTGCTCATTACTAACACTGGGCGAGTTGAACAGCGGGTCTTGGAACTTCCATATGAGCTCAATGAACAGCTGCTGGGAGATTTACGTCAACGCCTTAATGGCGCAGTTACTGGAAAATCAATGTCGGATGTTGCCCCACAATTGGAGGGAATTTTGGCTGCGTTTGGTAGAAACGAGCGAACATCTACAGCACTTATCATCTCTAACTTGATTGAAATGGCCATTGAGAAACCAGAAGAGAAAGTGGTGCTAGCAGGTACTGCAAACTTGGCACGTGGAACCGGAGAGTCCAGCGATATCCATGGAATTCTTGAAGCGTTGGAAGAGCAAGTTGTTCTACTCCGTCTTTTAAGTGATGCTGGCGAAACGATGCGGGTTCGCATAGGTGAAGAGCAAGATGAATCAGGCTTAAAGCGCACAAGTTTGGTGACGATGAGTTACGGAGTAGAAGGAAATCCCTTGGGTGGACTTGGAATTCTCGGCCCAACCCGTATGGACTATTCATCGTCGATGTCTGCAGTCAATGCGGTCGCTCGATATGTCGGACGATTCCTTATCGATAGTCAATCATGAGCGATCACTATCAAGTATTAGGCGTTGATCGAAGCGCTTCTCAAGACGAAATAAAGAAGGCTTATCGCAAATTAGCGCGCGAAATGCATCCAGATGTAAATCCTGATCCCAAAGTTCAAGATCGCTTTAAGGAGATCACGGCCGCATACGAAGTGTTAAGTGATCCTGATAAGAGAAGTTCTTATGATCGTGGCGGAGATGGATACGGCGGCTTTGGTGGTGGATTTGGTGGATTTAGCGACATCATGGATGCCTTCTTTGGTGGCGGCGGATCTCCACGCGGTCCGCGTCCACGAATGCGCCAAGGTCAAGATGCGTTGATTCGAGTAACGATTGAACTTCATGATGCGTGTTTTGGAACAACTCGAGAAATCGGCGTAGAAACCGCGATTATCTGCACGAAGTGTGGCGGCGATGGATGTGCTGCTGGAACATCTCCACGCACCTGCGATATTTGTAAAGGTCGAGGCGAAATTCAACAGGTAACGCGCTCCTTTATTGGCCAAGTGATGACATCTCGTCCTTGCGGAACGTGCCAAGGATTTGGAACAGTCATTCCTTCAGCTTGTAGTGAATGTGCGGGAGATGGCCGTGTTCGCGCGCGGAGAAATCTCGATGTGAAGATTCCTGCAGGAGTTGAAACGGGTAATCGCATTCAATTATCAGGTCAAGGTGAAGTTGGTCCTGGTGGTGGGCCAGCAGGTGACTTGTATGTCGAAATAATCGTTTCTAACCATGATCAATTAGTTCGAGAGGGCGATGACTTACACATTGCCGTTTCAGTTCCGATGACAGGAGCTGCGCTCGGAACTTCTATGAGAATTCAATCTCTTGATGGCGAAATAGAGTTGGAAATTAAGCCGGGAACTCAGAGTGGACAGATCATTCCTATTCGCGGCAAGGGTATGACCAAGCTTCGCGGTGGTGGACGCGGCGAGCTTTTTGCACATATCAACGTGGAAATCCCTACCAAACTCTCACGCAAGCAAGAAGAGTTACTCAAAGAGTTTGCGGCAGAACGTGGTGATAGCGAAAAATCAAATAAGGTCACGTCGCGCAAAGGCGATTCTGATTCTGATGGTGGATTCTTTGGCAAATTTAGAGATGCCTTTAGGAATTGATGCTCCCGGTATTTCTCATTGAATCACTGCCTGACAGTGGTGAAGTAATTCTCGACGGCGATGAAGCGCATCATGCAATATCAGTCTCTCGCGTGAAGCTAGGAGAGCACCTTGCGTTAACAGATGGCAGGGGCGCACGCGCTGAAGTTGAAGTTATTGAAGTAAGAAAGAAATCACTGACCGCAAGAATTCTTCTTCATGAGGATATTCCAAATTCAGAAATTCAACTCACCGTCCTTCAGGCGCTCACGAAAGGCGATCGCGCTCGTGAGACGGTAGAGCTATTAACAGAGGCTGGAGTCAATCAGATACTTCCTTGGAGCGCAGCGCGCTCAATTGGACAGTGGAAAGATGAGAGTGAGGCCCAAGAAAAGTGGCAGCTTTGGGCTCGCGAAGCCACAAAGCAATCACGACGTAGCTGGATTCCTAGCGTTGCAAAACTTCATTCTTTAAACGATGCGATTGAAAGTTTTTCGCATTTTGATCTTGTACTACTTTTCCATGAAGGATCGACAGAAAAATTATCTACGCTGCTCCATACTCAACAACCCAAGAAAGTCCTCATCATTATTGGTCCTGAGGGTGGTATCACTCAGGAAGAAAGTGAAAGTTTCATGGCTGCAGGTGCAAAAATCGTAAGTATGGGAAGACCGATCTTTCGCGCCGCACATGCTGGCGCAGCCGCCCTAGCTGCAGTACAAACCGGACTTGGAATCTGGTAGAGATACGCCATGAAATGCCTATTTTGTGCAATCGTTGCAGGCGATATACCGGCTAGCAAAGTAAAAGAAAACTCGAACGTTCTTGCATTTAACGATATCAATCCGCAAGCTCCAACACATATTTTGATAATTCCAAAAGCGCATTATGAGAATGCAGCGGAACTCGCTGCTGCTGACCAGAAAGTTCTGGGCGAACTCTTTGCTATGGCTCGCGAGATTGCTGACGAGAAAACGCTCAATGGCTATCGCACCGTCTTTAATACCGGAGAAGATGGCGGCCAGACAGTTTTCCACGCTCATCTTCATCTCTTAGGTGGCCGATCACTTCAGTGGCCACCCGGATAGAACCTCGTTAAAGAAACTGGATAGAATCGCCCCAATGGATCGCATCGTTCTTACTCTGCCTGCTGATATCCCGAGCGTTGCCTTAACCGGTCCTAATGACTCATACATTCGAGCCTTAGAAAGCGCATTTCGCGATGTTGCAATCACAGTACGCGGAAATGAAGTCATTCTCCGAGGATCGGCTGAAGGAACTGAGCGAGTAAAGAAATTAATGCAGAACTTCCTCACCGTAGTTCGCGCTGGTCAACCATTAAGTGATGATGCAGTTCGTCGTTCCATCGCCATGATTCTCAGCGATGGCAATGAGACCCCAGCTGAAGTTCTCACACTCAATATTTTGAGCAATCGTGGAAAGACAATTCGCCCGAAGACCTCAAATCAAAAGAAATATGTCGATGCTATTGATAAGCACACGGTGACATTTGGAATTGGTCCAGCAGGTACTGGAAAAACATATTTAGCGATGGCGAAAGCAGTTCAAGCGCTGCAATCAAAACAAGTAAATCGCATAATCCTCACTCGTCCTGCAGTAGAAGCAGGAGAACGCCTTGGATTTCTTCCTGGAACACTTCACGAGAAGATCGATCCATATCTACGCCCACTCTTTGATGCGCTTCATGACATGCTTGATCCCGATGCAATTCCTCGCTTGATGTCATCAGGAACAATCGAAGTGGCGCCACTTGCATACATGCGAGGTCGCACGCTCAACGATTCATTCATCATTCTCGATGAAGCCCAAAATACCTCTCCAGAACAGATGAAGATGTTTCTTACTCGACTCGGCTTCAGTTCGAAGATGGTCGTAACGGGGGATATCACCCAGATAGATCTTCCTACCCACCAAGAATCAGGGCTCAGCATTGTCCGTGAAATTCTGGAGGGTATCGATGACATCTCATTTATGGATTTAACTTCTGAAGATGTGGTACGCCATCGACTCGTGAGCGAGATTGTCGATGCATACGGCAGATTCGATGATTCGGTGGGCGGCAATCGAGCTAGTCGTCGCGTCAACAAACCCCGTTCCCTAAGGAGTGATCGCTAGCTTTTCTTTACTTCGAAAGAAGTTAAGAAAGAGTGCGAAATGATTATAGAAATATCAAACTTAACAAAGTCGGAATGTGATGAAAGCAGACTGGAATCTGTTGCTAGTTTTGCCATGGAATCACTAGGAATTCATCGTGACTCAGAATTGAGCATCTCGCTCGTTGATGAAGAAGAAATGAGTGCGCTCCATGTGCGCTGGATGGATGAACCTGGTGCGACTGATGTTCTCTCTTTTCCGATGGACGAAATGAAGCCCCATAGCGCCGCCCAAGGACCGGGCATGGTTGGAGATATCGTGCTCTGCCCTGACTTTGCGGTGAAGCAAGCTAAAGATGCGGGCCACTCACTTCAAGAGGAGTTAGAGTTATTAACGGTGCACGGGGTGCTACACCTTTTGGGTTATGACCATCGAGAAAGTGAAGAGAAGAAAGAGATGTTCGGTCTGCAGGAAGAATTCCTAGGAAAATGGAGATCTAAAGCATGAGCCCCTCAGCAGTTCTCTCGGTCATCTCATTACTTCTCTTTGCTGGATTTCTCGCGGGCTCTGAGTCTGCGATTAACTCGATTTCCCGTGTATTTGTGGAAGAGCTCGAACTTAAATCGTCACGTTCAGCCGCGTGGGTGCAGCGCGTCATCAAAGAGCCTGCTCGTTATTTAAACGTCATACTCTTTGTACGAAAAGCATGTGAACTCACCGCTACCGTTATAGTGGCCGAATCATTTGTTAGATTGTTTGATTCGATTCCCTCGGGGCTATCTGCAGCTGTTGGCGTGATGTTAGTTCTTTCCTATGTTGTGGTGGGAGTAGGACCGCGCACGCTCGCCAAGCAGAATGCAGGTCGATGGATTGTGCCGGCATGTTTTGTCGCTGTTGTAATGTCAAAGGTACTTGGCCCCATCACAGCGCTCCTTATTGCGATTGGAAATGCCATTACCCCAGGAAAAGGTTTTAAAACCGGGCCGTTTGCAAACGAAGCGGAACTGCGCGACTTAGTAGATCAAGCGCATGAACGTGGCCTGGTTGAAGAGTCAGAACACGAGATGATCCACTCCGTTTTCGAACTAGGAGACACCTTGGTTCGTGAATTAATGGTGCCGCGTACCGAAATGGTATGGATTGAAGGAAGTAAGAACCTCAGACAAGGTCTCTCTTTAGCACTGCGCTCTGGATTTACTCGCATCCCAGTAATTGGCGAGAATCTCGACACGATTCTTGGTATCGCATATGTCAAAGATCTTGCAAAGCGAACCCATGAATATCGTGAATCTGAACTAACAGAATTAGTAAAAGACCATCTTCGTAAAGCAACTTTCGTCCCAGAGACGAAGACCGCATCTGATCTACTCAAAGAGATGCAACGTGACCAGATACATCTTGCGATTGTTGTGGATGAATATGGCGGTACTGCAGGCTTGATCACGATTGAAGATATTCTCGAAGAAATCGTCGGGGAAATTGCCGATGAGTATGACGATGATGTCGATGAATTGGAATGGGTAACACCAACTCAAGCTCGTGTCTCAGCGCGACTTCATCTCGAGGATTTAGCCGATAACCTCGAACTCGACCTCAGTGCTGAAGAGCTTGAAGATGTTGACACCATTGGCGGATATGTCGCAAAAGTTCTAGGTCGAGTTCCTATCCCGGGAAGCGCAGTCACGCTCCATGGATGGCAGATCACGGCCGAACGCCCTGTGGGTCGTCGCCATCGAATTGCCACATTCTTATTGGAGAAAGCCGCTGCCGAAGAGAAAGTCGAAGAGGTTTAGAGTTCTCTGATGCGTATCGTGAGATTTACTCCACCTCAGGGCTCCAAGCTCGGAAGTGATCCTCATTTTGGAGTTATGGAAGATGAGAAGACTATTCGGGCAATCGCAAGCGATCCGTTATATGCAGGCATATTCAAAGAAGATGAGACTTTCTTACTTGAAGACGTTCGCTTACTTGCGCCAGTAATTCCACGGAGCAAGGTGGTCTGTGTTGGTAAAAATTATGCTGACCACGCCGCAGAAATGGGCGGGGAAGTACCGGAAGAGCCCATCATTTTTATCAAACCCAACACGTCGGTTATTGGCCCGAATGACATTATTCAGTGGCCATCCTCAAGTGAGCGAATCGATCACGAAGCTGAACTTGCTGTCGTGATTTCTAAAATCTGTAAAGAAGTTCCGCGCGAGAAAGCAAAAGATGTAATTTTCGGCTACACCGTTGCAAATGATGTAACGGCAAGAGATCTCCAGAAGAAAGATGGTCAATGGTCGCGCGCAAAGGGCTTTGACACCTTCTGTCCGATTGGGCCATGGATTGATACTGAATTTGTACCTGGCTCACAACTTGTAACCGCAACCGTTGATGGAGAGCTCAAGCAATCTGCGCCACTGTCCGATATGGTTTTTGATGTGCCATTCATTATCGAGTTCGTTACCAAAGTAATGACGCTATTGCCAGGAGATGTGATTCTGACTGGAACTCCCTCTGGAATTGGGCCTATGAACGCTGGAGGCGAAGTCGAAGTTGCAGTGGAAGGTTTAGGTTCTTTGAAGAATAAGGTGTCGAACCGTGCCAGCTGATCACAAGAGTGCTCAGAGAGAAGTACGCACCCGTTTTGCGCCATCACCGACTGGCGATCTTCACGTTGGAAATATTCGCACTGCGCTCTTTGATTGGGCTTATGCGCGACATACGGGAGGAAAGCTCATCTTCCGAATTGAAGATACCGATCGTGAACGCGTGACTGATGAATACATTCAACGTGCAATCGAAACTCTCCAATGGCTCGGTTTGAATTGGGATGAGGGCCCCGAAGTTGGAGGACCTTATGGACCATATCTGCAATCGCAACGTCTTGATATCTATAACGAATGGGCTCAAAAGTTCCTACAGAATGGCGATGCCTATAACTGCTACTGCTCGACTGAAGAGCTTGAAGCGCGACGTGAGAAGCAACGCGAACTCAATCAGGCACCGGGATACGACGGAAAGTGTCGCTCGCTAAGCGCTGATGAGATATCTCGCTTCCAAGCAGAAGGCCGTAAGCCAGTTATACGTATGCGCATGCCCGATGGTGAGACTCGCTTTACTGACTTGATTCGCGGCGAAGTAACTTTCGATCACAAATTTGTACCTGATTTCGTATTGATGCGAGCTGATGGTTCACCGCTCTACACGTTAGCGGTGGCGGTTGATGATGTCTTGATGAAAGTAACTCACGTTTTACGAGGAGAAGATCTTCTCTCTTCCACTCCACGACAAATTCGGGTCTATCAAGCGATGGGAGTTGCAGCAGAAGACTTCCCATTCTTCGCACATCTTCCGTTCGTGATGGGGCAAGATAATGCCAAACTCTCCAAACGCAACGGTGAAGTTTCTATTGCCTGGTATCGCGAACAAGGTTTCCTGCCAGAAGCAATCTGTAACTACTTAGCACTTCTGGGATGGTCGCCCGGGGATGATCGGGAAAATATTACGATGGAAGAGCTCGTTCAACTCTTCACTGTAGAGCGAGTCAATAGCTCACCAGCGCGTTTTGATATGAAGAAACTGGAAGCAATCAATGGAGACAAGATTCGCGCACTCACAATTGATGATTTCTTAACGCGCGCGCTTCCATTCCTGCTCAAAGATGGCGTCATTCAAGGAAGTGATGCTGAAATCACCGTCGTAAAGTCAGCGCTACCTATCATTCAAGAACGTATCGCGCGGATGAATGAAGTTACTGCAATGTTGAAATTCCTCTTTGTAGAGAAAGTGACGTTTGATGCCGAGTCATCAAGCAAGATTGGCGAAGAGCCTTCGCAACATGTAATTAAGAGGGCGCTTGAGGTACTCCAGCCCCTTAGTGAATGGAAGCATGATCTGATTGAAGCCGAATTGCGCAAAGCGCTGCTTGACGAAATGGGCCTGAAGCCACGCGTTGCTTTTGGGCCAGTGAGAATTGCAGTAACGGGCAGCCATATCTCGCCACCACTTTTTGAATCGATGGAGTTACTCGGTAAAGAACGGTCTATCGCACGTCTTACTGCGGCAATTAGTTAAGCCCCAAAATTCGGGGTATTCTTGCGCGCAATTGCAGCGTTGTTATCAGCGCAGTAATGAGCAGTAGATATTGGGGTATGGGGTAATTGGCAGCCCAGCTGATTCTGGTTCAGCTTGTCTAGGTTCGAGTCCTGGTACCCCAGCAACGTTTGTTCACGTAGTGCAAGCGCGACGTGAACCAGCGGAAACACAAATGAATAAAACGAGATCTGGCCCCGTCGTCTAGCGGCCTAGGACTCTGGCTTCTCAAGCCAGCTACGAGGGTTCGAATCCCTTCGGGGCTGCCAGACTCGTTTAGTGAAATCGTGGTAATTGAATGCAGATGGTAAGTGCATTTAGATAATTATTGAAATTAGTTAATTAAGATTTCTTAGAGATATATTCGCTTAATCGCGCAGCTGTTGCCACAACCGCAGCGGCATGAATTCGTCCAGGTTGACGACCCAATCTTTCAATTGGCCCACTAATACTTACTGCCGCAATTACGCGATTATTAGGGCCGCGAACCGGCGCAGAAACAGAGGCAACGCCGGGCTCACGTTCTCCAACACTTTGTGCCCAACCGCGTCGGCGTACTGCAGAAAGAGCAGCGGCGTTAAAACGTGCATTCGTTAATGCGCGATGAAGTTTGTCAGCATCTTCCCACGCCAAAAGTATCTGGGCAGCAGATCCCGCATTCATAGTGAGGGCTGCGCCAATCGGAACAGAATCACGTAGACCTGAAAGACGTTCAGCGGCAGCAACACAGATGCGCATATCTCCTTGGCGACGATAAAGCTGCGCGCTTTCTCCTGTTGCATCGCGAAGTGCGGTAAGGGCCGGAGTTGCAGCGGCTAGAAGTCGATCTTCGCCAGCAGATGCTGAGAGTTCACCGGATCTCGGGCCGAGAATAAATCGACCGTTGAGGTCGCGGGCTACAAGGCGGTGAAATTCCAATGCGACGGCTAGTCGATGCGCAGTCGGACGCGCGATCTTTGTGGCGGCAACAAGTTCAGAAAGTGAGTGTGGTCCAGATTCCAAGACGCCCAGAATTCTTACGGCTTTATCTAGGACGCCAACTCCGCTATTCTTTTTGTCCATAATCTAATATTGCCATCTCATGATGTGAGAAGCAAACCACAAGGGGTTAGACAAGAACATGGGTAAGACGCTCGCGGAAAAAGTTTGGGAAGATCATGTCGTCCGCCGCACAGCAGGCGAGCCAGATCTTCTCTACATCGACCTGCATCTGATTCACGAAGTCACAAGTCCACAAGCATTTGACGGTTTAAGGCTGAGTGGAAGAAAAGTCCGTCGCCCTGATTTAACGCTCGCCACCGAAGACCATAACGTCCCTACTCTTGATATTGATAAACCTATTGCAGATCCCGTATCGCGACTCCAGGTCGATACTTTGCGGAAGAATTGTGCTGAATTTGGTGTGCGAATCCATTCCTTGGGCGATGTTGAACAAGGCATCGTTCACGTGGTGGGCCCACAACTTGGATTAACTCAACCTGGTATGACAATTGTCTGCGGCGATTCGCATACCTCAACACATGGCGCATTTGGAGCTCTCGCATTTGGAATTGGCACCAGCGAAGTTGAACATGTTCTCGCTACTCAAACTCTTCCTCTTGCCAAACCAAAGACTATGGCGATTAATGTCGAAGGAACGCTCAAGCCTGGCGTCACAAGCAAAGACATCATCTTGGCGATCATCGCCAAAATAAGCACAGGTGGCGGTCAAGGCTATGTTTTGGAGTATCGCGGCAGCGCAATCCGCGCACTTTCGATGGAAGCGCGCATGACTATCTGCAATATGTCGATTGAAGCCGGAGCTCGCGCAGGATTGATTGCACCTGATGAAACAACTTTCAATTACATCAAAGGTCGTCCACATGCTCCGCAAGGCGCTGATTGGGATGCCGCGGTTGCTTATTGGAAGACGCTGAAGACCGATGATGATGCGACATTTGATAAAGAGATCTACCTCAACGCTGATGAACTATCGCCATTCGTTACTTGGGGTACAAATCCGGGACAAGGAATCCCGCTGAATAGCGAGGTCCCTAACCCTGAATCCTTTAGCGATCCTGAAGAGCGCACCGCCGCAGAACGCGCGCTGGTCTACATGGACCTCGCAGCCGGAACTCCGATGAAAAAGATAAAGATTGATACTGTTTTTCTCGGCTCATGCACCAACGGCCGTATCGAAGATTTACGAGCTGCTGCTGCGATTATTAAGGGCAAGAAAGTAGATTCCAATACGCGCATGATGGTCGTCCCCGGTTCTGCGCGCGTGAGATTGCAGGCTGAATCAGAAGGGCTCGACAAAGTCTTCCTTGATGCTGGTGCTGAATGGCGCAGCGCTGGTTGCTCCATGTGTCTTGGTATGAATCCTGACCAGTTGAAGCCAGGGGAGCGTTCAGCATCCACGAGCAATAGAAATTTCGAAGGCCGTCAAGGTAAAGGCGGTCGCACCCATCTTGTTAGCCCACTTGTTGCAGCGGCGACTGCAATTCGCGGCACGCTTTCATCGCCAGCAGATTTGTAGGAGGAGCCATGGAAAAATTCATTTCTCACACTGGAACTGGCATCCCGCTACGTCGAAGCAACGTAGATACCGACCAGATCATCCCTGCTGTCTATCTCAAGCGCGTTACTCGCTCGGGGTTTGAAGATGGACTCTTTGCAGCATGGCGTAACGACCCAGAATTTGTCTTAAATAAAGCAGAGTTCAAAGCCGCAACGATTTTGGTAGCCGGAGTTGATTTTGGGACCGGATCTTCTCGTGAGCACGCGGTCTGGGCGCTGCAGAACTATGGCTTCAAGGTAGTGATTTCGAGCCGCTTTGCCGACATTTTCCGCGGAAACTCACTCAAAGGCGGACTTCTCACCGTGATTATGCCCCAGGCAGAAGTTGAAAAACTTTGGGCTGCGATTGAAGCCGATCCGGCGATGGCGATAACTGTTGATCTGGATTCAAAGAGCGTGGCCTACAAAAATGAGCGGATTTCCTTTGATCTTGATGATTACACGCGTTGGCGCTTGATGGAAGGCCTTGATGACATTGGTTTAACGATGCGAAATCTTGGCGATGTTGAGAAATTCGAGGAAAAACGTGCGAATTTCAAGCCAAAAACTCTTCCTGTCTTGTCATAACGCGATAATTTCTCCGACTCTCAACCTTTAATTGAGGGTTTTTTACGCATAAAAAATGCAAAATCTTGGGTGAAAGACGTTGCGAATTATTGCGACACACCGAGCGTGATGCGCGAAAACCTTGATTTTTCTGCGTAAATTTAAGAACAGGTTAAGCAAACGCTTAACTTTACGCGTAAATAAGGGGATTAAATGAACAAGACCCAGTTCATTGCTTCGTTGGCTCCACACTTCAACGGAAGCAAGAAAGAGGCAGCACACGCTGTTGAAATCGTCTTCGATTCAATCGTGCGCAACATCCACAAGGGCGAAGATGTAACCATCAACGACTTTGGAAAGTTCAAGAAAGTTGATCGTAAAGCTCGCAAGGGACGTAACCCTTTCACTGGCGAAACGATCCAGATCAAGGCGAGCAAGAAAGTTCGCTTCCTCCCAGCTAAGGCGCTCAAGGAAACTGTTTCCGGCGCTCGCAAATTGGGACCTGCTCCAAAGCCAGTCGTCGTTGCAAAGCCAGTAGCAAAGAAGGCAGCCAAGAAGGTTGCTAAGAAGGCTACAAAGAAGGTTGCAAAGAAGGCAAAGGCAAAGAAGGGCAAGAAGAGATAAATATCTTTTCTCTTAAGGGCCACGCATCCACGCGTGGCCCTTATTTTTCTGTCTCCAGCTTTTTCTGAACTAGGCTTATCTCATGGCTTCACCCATGAGTAATTCCGAAGTCCGTATTTCGTATGAGCCGCCAACTGGCCGTCCACTTGGTTCAAATCCCTGGTTTAAATTTGGCGCAACGGTCCTAAGACCGATTTTGAACCTTCTAACGAAGAAGGATTGGCGTGGCGCAGAGAAACTTCCTAAGACCGGCGCAGCCATCGTTGTGTGTAATCATCTTTCATATGTTGATCCGCTGACGTTCACCCACTTTCTTTATAACAACGGTCGAGCTCCGCGATACCTTGGTAAAGAATCAGTTTTTAAAGTCCCAATTATTGGTCGAGTAATCCGAGGAGCAGGACAGATTCCGGTATCGCGAGAATCCAAGGATGCAGTCAAAGGGTTAGAGCATGCGATTGCTGTCTTGAAGGCTGGACATCTTCTCGGTGTTTATCCTGAAGGAACTTTGACGCGTGATGAGAATTTATGGCCAATGAAGGCAAAGACTGGCGTTGCACGATTGGCTCTTATTACAGGTGCGCCAATTTATCCATGTGCATCATGGGGACCTGAGAAAGTACTCCCGCCATACAGTAAGAAATTGCGATTATTTCCTCGTACCAAGATTTCGATTCTGATGGGCGATCCACTTGATCTTTCGAAGTGGAAGGGCCGCGCCGATGATCAGCAAGCGATCGAAGAGGCAGCAGATTTCATTATGGATCGGATTACGGAATTACTTGAGATTCTGCGTGGAGAAAAAGCTCCTGCCGTACGTTTTGATCCGAAGAAATCAGATTTACCGCGCATCGGCAATTACAAGAAAGCTCAGCGCAAGGCGAAGTAATGAAAGTTACCGTTCTTGGTTCGGGGCAATGGGGAACGTCAATTGCCCAAATACTTTGTGATGCTGGCAATGATGTCCTGATTTGGGGTCGTAACCAAGCAGTTGTAGACGAGATAAACACCAGCCATAGAAATAACTCATCACTTCCAGGCATCGAGTTACCTCATAATCTACGAGCAACATCTGATCTTGATACCGCCTTTAATCACGCGGAAATGATTGCTCTGGCAGTGCCTGCCCAATCACTTCGCGAAAATCTTGCGCTCTGGAAACCTCGTTTTTCATCTGGCGTTCCCATCGTTTCAACACTGAAGGGAATTGAAGTTTCAACTCAACTCCGTATGACTGAAGTCATTCATGAGGTGTTGGGTTTTGGTGAAGATAAGTTAGCAATACTTACTGGACCAAATCTGGCTCGCGAAGTAGTTTTGCGCCAACCCGCAGGAGCGGTCGCCGCCTCAACATCTCAAGAACTCGCTGATCAAACTGCGAAAGCATTTAGCGCACCATATTTCCGCGTTTACACATCCAATGACGTTATTGGATGCGAATTAGCAGGTGCGGCGAAGAATGTCATTGCACTTGCAGTTGGAATGTCAATCGGAATGGGTTTTGGCGAGAATACTCAAGCAC
Source organism: Candidatus Nanopelagicaceae bacterium (assembly GCA_035441345.1). Taxonomy (GTDB): domain Bacteria; phylum Actinomycetota; class Actinomycetes; order Nanopelagicales; family Nanopelagicaceae; genus MAG-120802. The sequence continues at coordinate 10,768 of DAOROE010000002.1, read as the reverse complement.
TTGTTATAACCCGCGGACTTAATGAAGTCACAAGACTCGGTATTGCTCGTGGCGCTATGCCCCTTACTTTTGTTGGCCTTGCTGGCGTTGGTGATTTGCTTGCGACATGTGGATCACCGTTATCACGCAATCGCTCCTTCGGTGAAGCGTTGGGACGCACAGGATCGATGGAGAAAGCGCGAGCTGAAGTGCTCTCGACTGTTGAAGGCGTTGCCACAGCGCGCGCGGTAGTGGATCTTGCTCATCTTGTGGGAGTGGAAGCGCCAATTATGGAAGCAGTGCAAGACGTTGTAAGTAATACCATTACGCCTTATCAAGCGATCACAAATCTAATGAAGATTCATACCGGAGCGGAGATTGATCACGCATGAGCAAGAAACGCGTAGCAATCATCTGCGGTGGCCGCAGCAGTGAACATTCCATTTCATGTATCTCTGCAAAAGGCGTGCTCGAGGCGATTGATAGAAATCTCTTTGAACCAATTTTGATTGGTATTACTTTGCGTGGAAAGTGGGTCGCACTCAAGAGCGCAGATGACTTTGGCGCAGGTAGTGATGGGCTCCCGATAGTCCCTGATACTGCCCCTGGTATCAACGCTGATATTCACGGTCTCAAAAATGCTGATGGCGCGCCACTCGCGATTGATCTCGCTTTCCCTCTTCTTCATGGCGCTTATGGCGAGGACGGAACAATTCAAGGCTTATTTGAGATGGCTGACATTCCTTATGTCGGCTCTGGAGTTCTTGCGTCATCCGTTGCCATGGATAAAACTTTTGCTAAACCAATCTATGCCGATTTTGGTCTCGCTGTTGCTGATGGAATTACCGTTCACCAGCGCGATTGGATCGCGCACCGTGAATTAGAAATTGCAAAAATTAGAGCGTTGGGACTACCTGTCTTTGTTAAACCGGCGCGAAGCGGATCAAGTCGTGGCACAACGAAAGTAAAGAGCGATAGCGAGATAGCTCCAGCGATTGAAGAAGCGCACCGTCATGACCCACGTGCAATGGTAGAAGTTGCAATTAAGGGTCGCGAAATTGAGTGTGCAGTTCTAGAGATTAACGGTAAAGCTCATGCATCGGTTCTTGGCGAGATTCGGGTTCACGAGCCACATGAGTTCTATGATTTTGAAGCGAAGTATCTAGATGGCTCAACAACTTTTGATGTTCCAGCCAATGTCACACCCGAGATTGCGCGCGCTATCAGTGATTCTGCGGTCACCGCATTTGAAGCGCTAGGTTGTGAGGGATTAGCCCGCGTTGACTTCTTTTTGACTGAAGATAACCAGGTCATCATCAATGAGTTGAACACGATGCCAGGGTTTACTTCGATGTCGGTCTTTCCGATGTTATGGAAAGCAACCGGCAAGAGTTACAGTGAAATAATCACGCAACTGTGTGAGAGCGCTCTTACTCGCCCCAAGAACGTTATTCGTTAAGTGTTTCTGCGCTTTACAGCGAAGTGACGGGGCACGTTAAAGTGCGAGTGATACCAGGAATAGCTTGAACTTTTGCCAAGACTGATTTTCCAAGATCTTCCATACTTGCGGCTTCGGCGCGCATAATCACGTCATAGGGGCCGGTAACGCTCTCGGCAATTGTCACGCCGGCAATCGCAGTAACCGCTTTGGTCACGCCGCTGGACTTACCTACTTCAGTTTGAATCAAAATATATGCCTGTATAGACATGGTTCTTCCGTTTCGACGAGAGCCCAGCGATGGTCATCTTCATTGGCGTCCATGCAGAGCTGCTTTGAGTTGCGTAACTAGACCTTAGCGCATTTAGGCTAGAGCCCGAAAGGTTTTTTGGCGGAGGAGTTTTAGGGGAGTGATTGTGCGCGAGGAAGAAGTACTGAAGCGAGTGCGTGCGATCTTTGATACTTCCAACACGAGCGCTTCCGCTGCCGCCAACATCGTTATCGGAAATGGAGATGATGGGGCGGTAGTAAAACTCAATGAGGGTCTCACGATTCTCTCCACCGATATGGCGGTAGAAAATATTCACTTTCGTCGTGCATGGAGCACGCCGCAAGAAATTGGCCGAAAGATAACTGCTGCAAATCTTGCAGATATTTGCGCCATGGGCGGCTGGCCCGAGTACTTACTGGTTGCAGTCGCATTTCCCAAAGATTATTTAGATGATCTTGAGGACCTAGCGCGTGGAATTTCCGAAGAAGCTACAAAAGTTGGCGCCAGCGTTATTGGTGGTGATTTATCACAGGGTAGCGAATTGGTTATCTCAATAACTGCAGTAGGTAGAACTTTGCGCGCGATTACCCGATCAGGCGCGAAGGTCGGAGATGTTGTGATGATTTCTCATCTTCCAGGCTGGTCCAAGGCTGGGCTAGGAATTCTTTCCGGAGATTTGACGCACGGTTCTGAATCATCTCAGCGCGCACTTATGCAACACCGTGCACCACACATTGATTACAGCAAATATCGTAAGGTTTATGCCGCTTTGAACTCTGCAACAGATATCAGCGATGGACTACTTATTGATGCTGGCCATATTGCACTCGCGAGTGGAGTGACGCTTCACCTGCAATCAACGCTTATTGAGAAAGCCGAAGGCTTTGCAGCTCTGCATCAATTAGCTCAGGAGTTTGGAACGGGAGAGAGTTCTGGAATGGATTTTGTTTTGAGTGGGGGCGAGGATCATGTCCTTCTTGTAACAACCTCTACGCCCGAAAAGTGCGAAGGATTTATTGAGATCGGCAGAGTCGAGCAGGGTGTAGGCGTGCTACTTGATGGAAAAGTTGTTTCTGGTGAGGCGGGTTACCAACACCACTGGTAAGCGGAATTAGTGAAAGGAATGTTTAAAAAGAGAGGGCTTAGCGCGCGACTTTTCCGGCCTTGAGGCAGGAAGTGCAGACGTTCTGGCGCTTGGTGTAACCGTTCACCAAGGTGCGGATGCGCTGGATATTTGGATTCCAACGGCGGCGGGTACGACGGTTTGAGTGCGAGACGTTATTGCCAAAGCTTGGTCCCTTGTTACAGATATCGCATACAGCTGCCACGTTCGAACTCCTTGATTATTTACTCTGACTTGCGGGCGCAAGATTAGCCGCAAAGGCGCTGTGAGCGCCAATTCGGAGGCGATTTACGCGGGAGAAGTTGAATCAAAGGCAAAATTGCAGCGCTATCCGAGAGAATGAAGCATGGCCTCGTTGGAGTCACGGTTGATTTCGGTTCTCGGTGATAAGACCGCCAAGGTCCTTGCCGAGCACTTTGAGATCACAACTGTGGGAGATTTACTGCGCCACTATCCACGAAGGTATGTCGTTCGTGGCGAGCTCACAGATATCGAAGCGCTTAACGAAGGTGAAGAGGTAACTATCTTCGCTAAAGTCGAAAGCACAAAAGTGCGCAGAATCCCGGGGCGTAAGGGCGTCATCGTCGAGACAATTGTTACTGACGGGCGAGCAAAGTTGATATTGACCTTCTTCAATCAAGCATGGCGAGAGAAAGATTTACGTGAAGGACGTCAAGGTTTATTTGCTGGAAAAGTTGGATTGTTTAAAGGAAAGCGTCAACTTGCCCACCCTGATTATTTACTAATTCCTGAAGGTGACAATCTCGATGCTGCAATTGGAGATTTTGCGGGTCGATATCTTCCGGTTTATCCCGCTACATCAAAATTACCATCGTGGAAGATCGCGCAATGCGTTCGTCTAGCGCTCAACGCACTAGAGGAAATGAAAGATTATGTTCCACATGATGTTCTGGAGGAGATGAAATTTCCAGATTTCATGACCGCTCTTCGCGAAGTTCATGAGCCCACCAGCGCTGAGAGCGCTGAACGAGCACGTGCACGGCTCACATTTGATGAAGCGCTCTTGATGCAACTCTTTCTCGTACTTCGCAGGCTCGAAGTTCGAGCGGCAACGACTAAGAAACGAGCGCCAATCACAGATGGATTACTAGCTGCATTTGATCAGCGCATGCCATTTGAACTCACGGCAGGCCAGAAAGAAGTGTGGCGCGAGATATCCGCAGATTTAGCAAGTCCACATCCGATGTATCGATTACTGCAGGGAGATGTCGGCTCGGGAAAGACAATCATCGCGCTACGGGCGATGCTCTCTGTCGTGGATTCAGGGGGACAAGCCGCTTTACTTGCACCTACAGAAGTTCTGGCACAACAGCATTATCGAAATTTCCATGCTCTTCTGGGTGATCTAGCCGAAGGAGGAATGCTGGGAGGAAATGTTCGGGGCACTCAGGTCGCTTTACTAACTGGATCATTGAGCGCAGCAGAGAAGAAAGAAGTGCACGGGGCTATTTCTTCGGGAGCTGTCGGATTGGTTGTTGGAACGCACGCGCTTTTGAGTGAGGGAGTTTCTTTCAACGATTTGGGATTGATTGTGGTTGATGAGCAACATCGATTCGGAGTGGAGCAGCGCGATGCGCTACGGGAGAAAGCAGCTCAACCTCCACACGTACTTGTGATGACCGCGACGCCGATTCCAAGAACTGTCGCCATGACGATATTTGGCGACCTAGATGTTTCAGTATTGAGAGAACTTCCACTGGGACGATCTCCAATCACCACTCACGTTGTTTCTGCCTTGAGTAAACCACAACATCTCGACCGGGCCTGGCAGCGAGCAACAGAGGAAGTAAAGAGTGGTCATCAGGTGTACATCGTTGCGCCAAGAATTTCACCAAGCGATGACTCTGATTTGCAGCGCTTTGGTCTTACGCCCGAAGAGCTCAAATTAGCGCGCGCTCTTTCAGACGATGATGATGTCCAGGAAAAGGTTCCAATGGCGTCAGTAGAAGATCTCTTTCCTCAATTATCGAAGGGTGCACTTTCTGGCGTGAGAGTTGGGAAGTTGCATGGGCGAATGCATGCAGAAGAAAAAGAGAGCGTGATGCAGGCTTTTTCTAAGGGCGATATTGATGTACTTATTTCAACGACGGTGATTGAAGTGGGTGTTGATGTGCCCAATGCATCGATGATGATCATCATGGATGCTGATCGTTTTGGTGTGTCACAACTACATCAGTTACGAGGCCGTGTTGGACGAGGTACAACTCCTGGACTCTGCTTGCTTGTAACCAATGCTTCCGATGAGAGCCCTGCGATGGAAAGACTCTCAGCAGTCGCGGCCACAACGGATGGTTTTGAGTTGAGTCGACTTGATCTGGAACAGCGGCGTGAAGGTGATGTCCTAGGAAGTGCGCAATCAGGAGTGCGTTCTCATTTACGGTTACTCCGCGTCATTAGGGATGAAGATCTGATTTCGCAAGCACGCGAGGTTGCAGAGCGACTGGTTGCAAGGGACCCATTACTTGACTCGATGCCGCAATTAAAAATCGAAGTTGATAAGTTACGACAGGAAGAACGAGCTGCGTACTTGGAGAAACGTTAATGAGGATTATTGCTGGACTTGCAAAAGGAAGGAATTTGATTTCTCCGAGTGGAGCTACTCGTCCAACATCAGATCGAGCAAGAGAAGCGCTCTTTTCAACTCTTGAATCTGAATTTGGTTCTATAAACGATCTGACTGTTCTGGATTTGTATTGTGGTTCGGGTGCGGTCGGAGCGGAGGCGCTCTCGCGCGGTGCTGCAGTGGTGTATGCAGTAGACAATGATGAGAAGGCTACAAGTGTGACTCGTCAGAACTTTGCTCTATTAGAAAATATTTCGGGTATTGGAACTACATCTGTCATCACAAGTTCAGTTGGGAAATTTCTTGATAAGACTTCAGAGTTAAAATTTGACGTAGTATTTCTTGACCCTCCGTATGACTTACCAAATAATGAAATTGAAAAAACGCTCTCATCGCTTGTGAAAAATGGATTTCTTAAGAGCTCCGCAGTCGTCGCCATCGAACGGGATTCGAAGTCAAAGAGATTGAATTGGCCTCTAGGTTTGAAGGAGTTGAAGGAACGTAAGTACGGTGCGGCAACTATCTTTTATGCGGAGCCTGCGAACGAGGAATAATCTGCAGTTCTGGTAATCGTGTTAGCGTTACCCCGTGAAAAAAGCCGTCTGCCCCGGATCATTTGATCCCATCACAAATGGGCACCTTGATGTCATCGAGCGCGCTAGTGGCTTGTTTGATGAGGTAGTAATCGCAGTTCTGGTCAATAACAGTAAAACAGGACTTTTCACTATCGAAGAGCGCATCTCTATGATCACTGAGGCTGTGCAACACCTAAAGAATGTAAAGGTCGATACGTGGAGTGGTTTGCTCGTTGATTACTGTCGCGAGAACAATATTGCGGCAATCGTTAAGGGTTTGAGAGCTGTGAGCGATTTTGATTATGAACTTCAGATGGCACAGATGAACCTACAACTCAAAGGTGTGGATACCTTGCTGATGGCTACCAAGCCGGCCTATTCATTCCTCTCATCATCCCTCGTTCGCGAAATCGCGCGCTACGGCGGAGATGTCTCTAATCTAGTTCCTCCGAGAGTCCTCAAAGATTTGGCCACAAAGGCGAGCAGGAAGGCTTAACAATGGAAGCAATCGAGAAACTTCAATCCGCCATCACGATGGTTAATGAAGCCCGCGCCGTTCCGCTCTCAGCCTCGTGCGTTGTCCATCGAGGTGAGCTCTTGGGAATTTTAGAAGAGATTAATCAAGCTCTACCAGCAGATCTCTCAAACGCGCAAAAACTTCTCGCTAATCGAGAAGGAATAATTGAAGAAGGGCGTCAGAGTGCAGAACAACTCATCGCTCATGCTCGAGAAGAAGTTGCTCGGATGGTCGAACAGACTGCCATCGTCGCCGCTGCTCGCGAAGAATCAGCTCGCTTGATTGATGAAGCTCACGCAAAGGTTGAAAAAGAACGTGAAGAAGTTGATGCATATATCGACTCACGTCTTGCCACATTAGAAGTTATCTTGAACAAAACTCTTGAAGCTGTAAACCGCGGTCGTGAAAGACTTGCTGGCGCCAGTGATAAAGATGTTCTTTCGCAACTCGCTGACTAAGTAATTCTCATGAACTCAAAAGCTCAATCGTCTTTCCGCATTAATCTGCATGAGTTACCACGTCGCGCTGGAGAGATGCGCGAATACACCTTAAATTTCCCAGCTCCAGATTCCATCGGAATTCCGTTGCTTGAGATTCCCAAGGGAGAGAAGCTAGACATTTCATTCCGGGCTGAATCAGTTGACGATGGTGTCTTGATCACAGGTTCAATCTCTTCCATCGCCAAAGGTGAGTGTGGAAGATGTCTCGACCCTCTTGCCGTAGAGATTGATCAAAAATTTCAAGAACTCTTTCTTTATCAATCTCGAGTTTCAGAGAATCCTGATGACGATGATGAACTCTTCACCCTCGATGGAGATATTGCAGATATAGAAATTCCAATCCGCGATGCGGTAATCCTCTCGATGCCTATCAATCCGCTCTGCGCTGATGATTGCGAGGGGTTATGTGCTGGCTGCGGCGAGAAATGGCGGGACCTTCCCGATGAACATTCGCACGAGGCGGTTGATCCGCGTTGGACTGGGCTGGCGGGTTGGAAGCCTGAATAGGGCTCAATTTGGCAAACCCCGTGACGCTGAGGGATACTTACGCGCTCGTTGAACGCTACAGATCAGTAATAAAGGAGAACCACCGTGCCATTACCCAAGCGAAAGATGTCGCGCTCGCGCACACGTTCTCGTCGTAGCCAATGGAAGGCAACTCCTGCATCGACAGCAAATTGCAGCCAGTGCCAACAACCAAAGTTGCAACACACCGCATGTCCAACCTGCGGAACTTATAACCGTCGTCAAGTTCTCGAGGTTTAGTCCTGACGCTGGCTTTAACCGAAAAGCTCGGAGTTTCGGTAAGTCCAGAGCTTCTTAATCTTGCTCTAACTCATCGTTCTTTTGCCTACGAATTTGGCGGGCTTCCCACTAATGAACGCCTAGAGTTTCTCGGCGATAGCGTCTTGGGTTTAGTAATTACCGAAGCGCTCTATGAAAGATTCCCAGATTTAGATGAATCTCGTCTCTCTCCTTTGCGTTCGGGAATCGTCAACATGCGCGCTCTTGCTGCCATCGGACGCGAGCTTGAGTTAGGTGCCGCCCTCAAGATTGGTAAAGGCGAAGAGGTCACAGGCGGTCGCGATAAGAACTCAATACTTGCAGATGCCTTTGAAGCGCTCGTCGGAGCGATCTATCTCGATCATGGTTTTGCAAAAACAACTGAGGTTGTCATGCGTTTAATGGCTAGTGCAATTGAAGAAGCGTTATCGCGTGGCGCAGGACTCGATGGCAAGACTGCACTGCAAGAGATTGTGGCAGCAGCGGGATGGTTACCGCCCGAATATCGCATCACGGAATCAGGACCCGATCACGACAAGGACTTTGTGGCAGTAGCAGTCGTGAATGGTGCAACGTACCCAGAGGGTCATGGCAAAAGTAAACGTGAAGCTGAACAAGTCGCAGCGCGCTTAGCATTTGAAGCAATCTCTCAATCTCAAGAAAAGTAAATCTTGATTTATGCCCGAACTGCCTGAGGTAGAAACAGTTCGTCGCGGACTAGCGCCGTGGATTGTAGGTAGGAAGATAAAGAAGATCGAACTCGTTCACAAAGGTGGAAATCGCTCATCAACATATGCACCATTGAGCTCCGTTGAAGGTGCAAGAGTAAAAAACATAGTACGAAGGGGAAAATTTCTCTGGTTTGAACTAAATCGAGATCTCGCGTTAGTGGCGCATTTAGGAATGAGCGGGCAATTCATCATTCAGAAACGCAATTCTGATGATGAAAAACACCTTCGGGTAAGGATTGATTTCGGAGATCGAAAGCGAGAGATTCGCTTCATCGATCAACGAACTTTTGGTTGGGTTGCAATTGACCAGCTAGTTCACGAAGACGATGAATTAATCCCACAATCTTTTGCTCGGATTGCACCAGATATCTTTGACAAGAAATTTGATCGCACAGCAGTGATTTCGAAAATCCAGAAGAAAAATAGCGCCATCAAAAGAGTACTGCTTGATCAGTCAGTCATGAGTGGGGTTGGCAACATTTACGCTGATGAAGCGCTCTGGCGGGCTGCAATTCATCCAGAGAGAATTTCCAAGAAACTATCTGAACAGGAAATCTCCACGCTCCTGGATGCTGTCAGCTTTGTTATGAGTGAGGCTCTGAAACAGGGTGGTACGAGTTTTGATGATCTCTACATCAATGTGAATGGCGAGAGCGGCTACTTTGATGTCGAGCTTGAAGCCTATGGACAGGAAGATGAACCCTGTTCAAGATGTGGCACACAGATTCGCCGGATTACTTTTGGAAACCGTTCCTCTCATTTCTGTCCAACCTGCCAGCCAAAAAGATCCGCAAAACGCAAGGACGAGGCGAAAAAAGTCAGGGTTAAGAGGGGTTAAAAACCGAGCGTGCGCGGGAGCACCCGATAGGTTCTACCTGTGTATCTGAAGAGTATGACCTTGAAGGGCTTCAAGTCCTTCGCATCTCCGACGACGCTCAAATTCGAACCGGGCATCACCTGCGTCGTAGGCCCGAATGGTTCAGGTAAGAGCAACGTGGTGGATGCGCTCTCGTGGGTCATGGGTGAGCAAGGCGCTAAGAGCTTGCGCGGCGGCAAGATGGAAGATGTCATCTTCGCTGGAACCTCAGGTCGAGCTCCATTAGGTCGCGCAGAAGTTTCCGTCACTATTGATAACACTGATGGCGCACTGCCTATCGACTTCACAGAAGTAACGATCTCTCGAACGCTCTTTAGAAATGGTCAGAGTGATTACCAGATCAACGGTGAATCAGCTCGACTTCTAGATATTCAAGAACTGTTAAGCGATAGCGGAATTGGTCGCGAGATGCATGTCATCGTCGGTCAAGGTCAGCTCGATGCAATTCTGACGGCAAATCCAGAAGAGCGGCGCGGCTTTATCGAAGAAGCAGCGGGAATTCTCAAGCATCGTAAACGTAAAGAGAAGGCGCTGCGGAAATTAGATTCTATGCAGGGCAATATGTCCCGCGTCCAAGATCTCACCAATGAATTGCGGAGACAGCTGCGACCACTAGGTAAGCAAGCTGAAGTTGCGCGTAAAGCAGCAGTTATCCAAGCCGATGTCCGCGATGCAAAATTAAGAATTCTGGCCGATGACATTATTTCATTTAAGTCAACGCTCACATCTGAAGTTGCTGACGAGACTGCGCTTCGCGAGCGACGTTCTCAAGTCGAACAGGAATTAGATCAACTCCGAAATCGCGAAGTTGAACTTGACCGCATCGCTGCGGTTGAGGGCCCGCAACTCAGTGCGGCGCAAGACAATTACTACAACTTAACAGCCCAACGCGAAAAGTTGCGCGGCACCCAAAACTTGGCATCCGAACGGGCAAGATTTTTGGCGGAAGAGGCGGAAGAAGCGCGCGCTTCGGGAAGAGACCCGGACGCACTTGAAGCCGAAGCTAAAGTTCTCCGCAACGAAGAGTTAGTTCTTCAGAACTCAGTAGACAAATCTCGTAATGAATTGAGCGCTGCAAGTACCAGCGTTGCAGATCTTGAGGGTCGTCTGAAATTAGAAGAAGACCGAGTTTCTGCGGCGCAGCGCGCCATCGCAGATTATCGAGAAGGTACTGCACGTCAGGAAGGTCATATCAAGAGTCTGCAATCGCGAATTGATGGCTCACTGTCTGAAATCTCTCGACTTGAAACCGCACTAGCCGATGCTAATTCTCGAGTAGATGAAGCCAAGCGCGACTTTGCAAAGCTGGAGAGTGAAATCGCTGGCCTTGATGCGGGAGAGCTAGGTCTTGATGCAGAATTTGAAAAAGCGAAGTCAGCACTGGATCAAT
>DAOROE010000001.1:84246-85807 GCA_035441345.1 Candidatus Nanopelagicaceae bacterium | reverse complement strand
TTCAGATCGCAAACCTTCAGATCGCAAGCCATCAGATCGCGGTGCGCGTCCACCAATGCGAAAAAACGATCGCCGTGTAGTCAATGATGAAAATAAACGCGTTAGAAAATTTGCTGAACCTCCTATTCCTGAGGAGATCACAGGCAAAGAGTTGGAGAAGAGAGAAGCTTTTGCGCTTCAATCTCTCGCTGCCGATAACGCTGAAAGAGTTGCAAAACACCTTGTTGCGCTAACGATGTTCCTTGAAAGCGATCCCGAACGGGCATACTGGCATGGACAATCCGCTTCCTTTAGAGCTGGTCGCGTAGCGATCGTTCGGGAACGCGCAGGAATCGCAGCAGTAAACTTTAAAAAGTTTGATGTTGCGCAGAAAGAACTTAGAGCTGCGCAACGCATTTCAGGAACACCGAGCGTTCTCCCATATTTGGCGCAATGTGAACTCGCCCTCGGAAACCCCCGTAAAACACTGGAAATTGCAGGTTCTGTAGATCCGAAAATACTTTCGGCCGCAGAGCGCGTTGAGCTCAGACTGGCAGCCGCGGGAGCTAGAAGCGCTCTTGGGCAACACGATGCAGCGGTCGTAACGCTGACGTGTCCAGAACTCGCTGAATCTGATCCGACCTGGAGCAAGAAATTACGACGAAGTTACTTTGAGGCGCTCAACGCCGCTGGACGAAGTGAAGAGGCGGAGAAATTCAAGGTTAAATATCCACATTCATTTCTTGATGAGTAAGGAAATGTCAGGACAGTAATTTTAAATTCTCGCTCCAAGGGAAAATCCAATAAGAAATATCTCTAAGGAGTCGAGATGGCAAAGGCAAGTACATTAGCTAAATCAAATGCAGCGCATAAATCAAATGCAGCGTATAAATCAAATAAAGTGGATGAAGCAAACGTCCGCGATGACTACGAAAACGAAGTGCGACTCGTTGGTCGAAGTTCGGGGCCGGCGCTAGAAAAAGAACTGCCGAGTGGCGATAAAGTTGTAGAGATACGGATTGTTGTTGCTCGCGATGATCGTGATGGATATGACACCCTTGACGTAGCGTTATGGAGCGCATCACTTCGCAAAAGAGCTCTCTCTTTAAAAGATAATGAATGGATTGAGGTTGTGGGAGCTCTTCGACGGAGGTTCTGGAAAACGGGCAACGCAGTTGCCAGTCGCTGGCAAGTTGAAGGACGCGAACTGACGCGAGTTTAGGTACCTTTCTCCTATGGCAAATGACCTTCTTTCAGCGTTACGTACTTACCTCTCCAAAGTTTCCTCAGGTGAGAAAAGCCCTCAAGAAGTAGCAGCTGCGCTTAATGCGTGGGCTCGTGAAAGCGGTGAAGCGATTAAGGTGCGAGTCGAAGAGGAGTTGCAGCGCAGCGCTAAAAAGATGGGGTTTGCAAAGCAGGAAGATCTCGACCGCCTAGCTCGTGAAGTCGAAGTTCTTAAGTCCAAGTTGGTTGTGGGTGGTCGCTCTGGTGCAGCACCCGCTAAAAAGACTTCAACCAAGAAATCTGCCCCACAAAAGAACGCAGCAAAGAAACCTGTAACCAAGAAAAGTTCGGCCAAGAA
>DAOROE010000001.1:22814-84146 GCA_035441345.1 Candidatus Nanopelagicaceae bacterium | reverse complement strand
CCCCACAAAAGAACGCAGCAAAGAAACCTGTAACCAAGAAAAGTTCGGCCAAGAAAAGTTCGGCCAAGAAGAGCAGTTCCAAGAAGACAGTAAAGAAGGCGGCGCGATGAACGAGATTAATCCCAATCTAGATACGGTCTCCGCAATCAAGAAAAAAATAAATGAGATTGCTTTTGCACCACTTGAAGAGCATGGCGCCAAATTTGATGAAGTGAATAAAGAACTTACACAAGCGCTCTCCTCCGTTGAAGGTATTTCAAACTAGCTTTAACAATGTGAATGCGCACTCGACTTGATGCTGAGCTAGTCCGACGAGGACTGGCGCGCTCGAGGGAGCATGCGGTAGATCTCATTGAGTCTCGGTCGATATTGGTGCGCGGAATTCCAGCTTCAAAGCCAGCCACTCAAGTAGATGCTGAAACTTCTATTACCTTGGCGGAAGCGCGTGATGAGTATGTCTCTCGTGGTGGCCATAAATTAGCAGGTGCTCTTGATGCACTTTCTGAGATTTCTGTTTCTGGAAAAATTGCTTTGGATGCTGGAGCAAGCACAGGTGGATTCACTGATGTACTTCTCAAACGAGGTGCCTCCAAAGTAATTGCAGTTGATGTTGGGTATGGACAGCTCGCGTGGGAGCTTCGTCAGGACCCGCGAGTCGAGATTTACGACCGCACTAATGTGCGGAACCTCTCGCCAGAGATCATCAGGGATCCCGTAGATCTCGTGGTCGCTGACCTCTCTTTCATCTCCTTAACTCTTGTAATTCCGGCGTTGACATCAGTCTCAAAGCCGGACGCGGACTTCCTCATCATGGTGAAACCTCAATTTGAAGTGGGGCGCGAGAAGTTAGGTGCAGGAGGTGTTGTGCGGGATCCACAACTGCGCAGAAGTGCAATCTTGGAGGTTGCAAAGAGCGCACATGAGTTGGGTTTGGGTACCTTAGGCGTAGTGGCGAGTCCACTTCCCGGACCTTCCGGCAACGTGGAGTACTTCCTCTGGTTACGTCGTGGCGCCGCCATGATTGCAGAGAGTGCGATTGATGACGCTATTGCGAAAGGACCTCAATAATGAGTGGGCGCGAAATTTTGTTGGTGCTTCACCCAAATCGTCCTGAAGCAAGAGTAGTTGCGGCTGAGATCGTGTCAACGCTCTCTAAAGATGGAATTACATTCATCTCAACAGTTGATTCGGAAATCGCCGGCGTTGATTACATCTCGAAGGAAGAACTTGCTACAAGACTTCCAGAGATTGAATTGACTCTTGTTCTTGGAGGAGATGGCACAATCCTTCGCGGCGCAGAACAAATTCATGGCACCAAAATCCCAGTTTTAGGGATCAATTTAGGACATGTCGGTTTCCTCGCACAGATCGGAAAGCCCACAACCTCCTCCGTCATTGAAGCGATTCGCTCCAAGAAATACTCCACAGAGAAGCGAATGACTCTTGCCTATCAAGTGCAACGAGAAGGAAAAGTTGTTGCGCATGGTTGGGCGCTTAATGAAGTAACAATCGAACGAAATACCGAAGCGATGATTGAGTTATTTGTACAAGTGGATCACCGACCATTATCGCGGTGGGGTTGCGACGGCGTTATCTGCGCTACACCTACTGGGTCAACGGCCTATGCATTTAGCGCCGGAGGGCCTGTTGTCTGGCCTGAAGTTGAGGCCTTGGTTTTACTTCCGCTGGCTGCACATGCGCTCTTTTCAGACCCCATGGTTATCTCACCTGATTCTGAAATCGCAATAGATGTGGAGAGTGATGTCGGTGCGCTTTCTGCTGACGGGCTGCGTAAATTCGCGCTTCTCGAGAAAGATCGAATTGTCCTCACGAGTGATAAGTCCTTCATTCACCTCGCACATATTGATGAGGCTCCCTTCACTGATCGTCTTGTAGCAAAATTCAAATTACCTGTCGATGGTTGGCGCGGTGAGTAAAAAGAGCGCGGTACACCGCTCTCTGCTTGAAGAAATTGATATCCGAGGCCTGGGTGTCATCGATAACGCGCTCGTGGAATTTGCTCCTGGTTTCAATGTTATAACGGGCGAGACCGGAGCAGGAAAGACGATGTTGCTCACGGCCCTCTCGTTAATCTTGGGAGATAAAGCTGACTCTGATCTCATTCGTTCTGGACATGAGCGACTTTCGGTTTCAGGACGATTCTCTTTGCCAGGGCAATTCAGTGAGAAACTCAAAAATCTCTGCGAAGAACACGATCCTTCTATTGAAGAAGGTTCGATACTTCTGGCTCGTCAGGTGACTAAAGATGGCAAGAGTAGAGCTCAACTTTCCGGTGCAACAACGACCGCTGCAACGTTGGGGGAGTTTGGCAGTGAACTCATCGAAGTTCATGGCCAACATGGCAATCTCGTTCTTTCAAAAGCCAACAAACAGAGAGAACTCTTGGACTCAGCTGCGGGTGAAACTCTTCTTGATTCGCACCATGAGTATCAGAAGACATTGGCACACTTCCAAGAGTTGAAACGAACTATTGCCGAGTTAAAAAAGTCGCTTCAGGATCGCGATCGCGAGATCTCCTCATTGAAAGAGCTATCAGCCGAGTTCTCAAAGATAAAACCCAAAGAAGGGGAGTTAGACGAGCTCGATGCGCTGATATCTCGCCTAGAAAGCGTTGAAGATCTGAGAGTTGCTGCGACTGGCGCTCAGCAAGCCTTATCGGATGAAGACAGTGGCGGATTGAATTCACTGCAACACTCAAAACGCTTCCTTCAAGGCGCTCGCGGAAAAGACCCACAATTGGATTCCATCAATGAGAAGGTTTCTGAGGCTCTGTATACCCTTATTGATGCAGCCTCCGATATCGATCGGTATATAGAAAATCTTTCGGCCGACCCGGGCGCTCTGGAAAATGCGCTACAGCGCAAAGCGCTCATTACTTCTTTTACAAAGCGATTTGGCTCCTCTGGCGATAAATACGAGGCACTTTCTGAAGCAATCGAGCGAGCAAAATCCGCAGAAAAAAGGATCGCCGATCTGACGGGTGGAGATGATCGAGTGGCGGAACTGGAATCAGAGTTAGTTCAATGCCGCAGAGAGCTTATGAAAAAGGGTAAAGACTTAACACGATTGAGGATTGATGCAGCGTCGAGTCTTAGCAAATCTGTCACGGCGGAATTGCATCTTCTTGCAATGCCGAAAGCAATTTTTGATGTGAAAGTGGAAAGTCGAAGTGGCGAGAACGATGGAGATTTTCAAAGTCATGGCCTTGATGAAGTTGCAATGCTTTTCACAAGCCATGGTGGAGGAGAGCTACTTCCGATTTCAAAGGCAGCAAGTGGTGGAGAACTTTCTCGTTTGATGTTGGCGCTGGAAGTTGTGATTGCAGAGCGGTATCCGCTAGGAACATATGTTTTCGATGAAGTTGATGCAGGAGTCGGCGGTAAAGCGGCACTTGAAGTGGGAAGAAGACTTCGCAAACTCGCACAGAGTTCGCAAGTAATTGTTGTCACTCATCTCGCGCAGGTTGCACTATGGGCGGATAACCACATTGTTGTCGAGAAAGATACGAGTGGGGCTGTAACTGAGAGTTCAATACGGCGTATTTCAGATCATGACCGAGAAGTCGAGATTGCTCGTATGCTCTCTGGAGTCGAAGATTCTGAACACGCCCAAGAACACGCTCGCGAGCTCCTCGATTTACGCATCACCGAGAAGGCGTGATAAGTTCGCCTTCCATGACCGCCCCTCATGTGACGAAGCATCTGTTCGTTACCGGCGGAGTCGCCTCAAGTCTCGGCAAAGGCCTTACTGCTTCAAGTTTAGGAAGATTGCTGCGCGCTCGTGGCCTACGAGTGACAATGCAGAAGCTCGATCCATATATCAACGTTGATCCCGGCACGATGAACCCTTTCCAACATGGAGAAGTTTTCGTAACCGATGATGGGGCGGAGACAGATTTAGATATCGGCCATTACGAGAGATTCCTCGATACCAACCTTCACGGTTCCGCAAATGTCACCACAGGTCAGGTTTATTCGCGAGTCATCGCGCGAGAACGGAGAGGCGAGTATTTGGGCGATACCGTCCAAGTGATTCCACATATTACAAATGAAATCAAGGATCGCATCCGTGCTATGGCAGCTGCTGATATTGATGTTGTCATAACAGAGATTGGCGGAACTGTTGGCGATATCGAATCACTTCCATTTATCGAAGCTGCACGCCAAATTCGCCAAGAAGTTGGTCGAGAAAATGTCTTCTATCTCCACGTATCTCTTGTTCCGTATATCGGTCCATCTGGGGAGCTAAAAACTAAGCCCACACAACATTCAGTTCAAGCTCTTCGTTCTATCGGTATTTCACCAGATGCCATTGTCCTTCGCTCCGATCGAGAGATCCCGCTCTCAGTAAAAAAGAAGATTTCATTGATGTGCGATGTTGACCAAGAGGCCGTCGTCGCGGCCGTTGATGCACCATCCATTTACGACATTCCAAAAGTGCTCCACAGTGAAGGTCTTGACTCCTACATTGTTCGTCGCCTTGGACTAAATGCCAATGAAGTTTCGTGGCAGGAATGGGATGCGTTGTTAGAGCGAGTTCACAAACCTGCACATACTGTTCGAGTTGGACTGGTTGGGAAATACGTTGACTTACCTGATGCGTATCTCTCGGTAACGGAAGCGCTTCGTGCTGGAGGTTTTGCGAATAACGCAAAGGTAGAAATTAAATGGATCGTGAGTGATGATTGCGAAAGCGATGCGGGAGCGGAAAAGAACCTCAGTAATGTAGATGCGATCTGCGTTCCTGGTGGGTTCGGTGTCCGTGGCATTGAAGGGAAATTAGGAGCGTTGAAATACGCCCGAGAGAAAAAGATTCCAACCCTCGGGCTCTGTCTTGGTCTGCAATGTATGGTGATTGAGATTGCGAGAAATAAAGCTGGATTATCAACTGCAAATTCGGCGGAATTTGATCCCACGACTGATGCCCCAGTCATCGCAACGATGGCGGGACAGGAAAAGATTGTCGCGGGTGAAGCGGATATGGGTGGAACAATGCGCCTCGGTCTCTACAAGGCCGCGCTTCAACCTGGCTCTATTGTCGCCGAGACTTATGGTGCCAATGAGATTTCAGAGCGTCATCGCCATCGTTATGAAGTCAACAATAATTATCGTGAACAAATTTCTAAGGCAGGACTTGTTTTTAGCGGGTTATCGCCAGATCAGCATCTTGTTGAATTTGTAGAGTTACCTCGAGAAGTACATCCATATTACGTAGGCACTCAAGCGCATCCTGAATTTCGTTCTCGTCCCACCAAACCTCATCCGCTCTTTAGTGGCCTCATCAAGGCCGCGTTAGAACGTGGCTAACTCAGCGCTGATTGAAATCTTTCTCAATCATTGCGCGGTCGAAAGAGGTTTAAGTAAGAACACGATTGCAGCGTATCGTCGTGATTTGAATAAATTTCATGAATTTCTTATTGGAAAGAACCAAGACGTTACTACCGCGCAGAGCGCAGATATCACCGAATTTCTACAAGGTCTTCGAATATCTGGTTTAGGGGAGTCGAGTATCGCGCGTCATGCTGTCGCGATTCGCAGCCTCTTCGCCTTTCTCGCTAAAGATCAAGGAATAACAAATATTGCGAAGGAGGTAAATCCACCCCGCATCCCAAAGCGTCTTCCAAAAGCGCTCTCCATAACTGAAGTGGAATCACTGATTGCTTCTTGTAGTGATGATCTCAGTGGTCTACGCGATCGTGCATTGCTTGAAACTCTGTATGCCACTGGAGGGCGAGTGAGTGAGATAGTGCAACTCAACGTTGGCGATATTTCACGAAGTGAGGGTGAAACAACGACGGTGCGTGTGCGAGGAAAAGGTGGAAAAGAAAGGCTTGTTCCCCTTGGTCGTTTTGCTCAACAAGCACTGGATCAATATCTGACTCGAGCCCGACCCGCATTTATCAAAAATCATCGCGAGGAAGCGCTCTTCTTAAGCGAGAAACAAGGGAATCGTCTCAGTCGTCAGAGCGCTTGGAGCATTGTTTCTCAAGCTGCGACACGGGCGGGCTTAGAGAAAGTTATCTCTCCGCACGCTCTTCGTCACTCATTTGCCACGCATTTGATTGATGGGGGAGCAGATATTCGCGTAGTGCAGGAGTTATTGGGACACGCTTCTGTTACGACAACCCAGATCTACACTTTAGTGACAATCGATAAACTTCGGGAGAGTTATGCAAGCGCACATCCGCGCTCGCGTTAATTAACGTCCGCGAAGACGTCGAGCAATGATTGATTGATCACCTTTTGACTCTAGATCAGCGATAACAATCGCAAGAGCTTCGCGAACAATGCGACCGCGATCTACAGCTAAACCTAAATCGCCACGCAGATGAAGTCGCGCTTGCTCTAAATCAAAGAGCTCTTCAGGTGAGAGATAAACCGTTATCTTCTCATCATGCTTTTCACGACCAGATGGACCTTTATCTAAACCAGTAGGGCGACGACGGGGAGTTTGACGAACGCCGGTACTTTTCGGCGCAGCTTTCGCAACAGATTGAGTTGTTGGACGATTTGTATGAGCAACCTCAACTTCTTCTACAACTTGATCTGGAACGGCGCTGAGTGTTGTTTTACGAAAAAGTTCATCAGCTCCAGGCAAACTAATACGACGAGTCATCGAACCCCTCCATTGGCGATAATTTCGCGAGCTAAGCGACGGTATGACGCAGCTCCGACAGATGAACTTGCATACGATGTGATTGGTTCACCAGCAACAGTTGTTTCAGGAAAACGAACGGTGCGGGCGATTGTGGTATCAAATACTTTTTCTGGGAATGCCTCGCTAATTCGCTCAAGCACTTCGCGGCTATGCACGGTCTTGCGATCAAACATCGTAGGCAGAATTCCGAGCAATTTGAGTTCAGGGTTGGTATTGATCTGTACTTTCTTGATGATGTCATCAAGGAGAGCAACGCCCCGGAGCGCGAAATATTCACATTCCAGCGGAACAAGAACCCAGTGCGAAGCGGTGAGAGCATTGACGGTCAGCAAACCAAGAGAAGGTTGGCAATCAATCAAAATGACATCGTAAAAATCGGTAACAGAGGAGAGCACTCGCTTCAAAATCTTTTCGCGGGCGATAACGTTGACGAGTCCGCCTTCAGCGCCAGAGAGATCTTCGTGAGCAGGAATCATGTCCATTCCTGGAACGCTCGTTTTAAGCAAGAAATCGTCGATTTTCGTGGATTCATCCATCAACAAGTTGTAAACAGATCCTTCAATATCGCGCGTTGAGACATTGAGCCCAACAGAGAGCGAATGTTGTGGATCAAAATCTACGAGCAATACGCGACGACCAAGTTCGGCAAAAGCAGCTCCGAGATTTATTGTGGTGGTTGTTTTTCCAACCCCACCCTTTTGGTTAACAACGGAGATAATTCGAGCATCGCCATGTTCAACAAGTGGCGCAGGATAAGGAAAATCTCGTTCTGGCTTTCCTAGAACAGAGGATGATGTTGTGATATCTGAATCCGCTTTCGAAAATGTCGATTTAGCGTTCAAGCGAGAAATCTCTGAAGCACTTTTTGCCATGCCGAGACTCTAGCCACGGGGTGCAGTCATATCGTGAGCGACACGCGTACAGTATGCGCACCATGAGCGAAGAATTTGTTGAACCCTCAAGTAATACTTTAGGTCAACTCCCGCCAATTTCTGGCGCTACGACGATTTCCGGTGAAGGTCGCGTAGCAGGTTTCTCTGTTCATCTTGAGAATTTTGATGGTCCATTTGATCTTCTATTGCAACTTATCTCTCGTCATCGGATGGATATCACCGATGTTGCTATTGCAACTGTTACTGATGAATTTATCTCGTATATCCGTGAATTAGAGAAGACAGAGGAGGGGTGGAAGCTAGACCACGCCACCGAATTCTTAGTTGTTGCCGCTACTTTGCTCGATCTGAAAGCAGCGCGGTTACTTCCCTCCGGCGAAATTGATGACGAAGAAGATCTGGCTCTTCTTGAAGCTCGAGATCTTCTCTTTGCTCGCTTACTTCAATATCGAGCCTTTAAAGAGATAGCCAATATCCTGGCGGAGCGAATCTCAGCTCAGGAGAAGACCTTCCCACGCTCGGTCTCGCTCGACCCCATTTTTGCAGCGCTGCTACCAGAGGTGCTCATTGGGGTTACCCCCGAAAGATTTGCCGCAATTGCCAACCGAGTCCTAACGCCCAAAACGGCTCCTACGCTTTCTGTGGAGCATCTTCATCTTCCCTTGGTCAGCGTTGCAGCCGAAGCAATACTCGTCGTGGCTGCCCTAAGAAGGCATAAAACAATGACTTTTAGAGGGTTGGTCGCCGATGCGCCAAACACCCTTGTGGTAGTAGCCCGCTTTCTTTCATTGCTGGAGTTGTATAAAGATGGCTCGGTCCGCTTCGAGCAGCTCATGGCCCTCGGAGAACTTCAAATAACCTGGACGGGCGCGGCCGAGGGCGAGATTGCTGTCAGCGACGAATTCGATAGGGAACCAGTACTTGAAAGCAACGATGAGTCTGCCGCCAGTCAGCCTGAACAGAGGGATAACTAAATGTCTAACCTAGAACTCCATCGTTCTATCGAAGCGATTCTGATGGTCGTCGAAGAGCCCGTTTCAGAAGTTGTTCTTGCTCAAATTATTGAAGCTCCCACGGAGCAGGTCCTTGAAGCGCTTCACAACCTCGCCTCTGAATATGAAAACCAGCATCGTGGCTTCACCCTTAAGCAAATCTCCGGCGGTTGGCGCTTCTATAGCCACCCCGATCTCGCGCCGTTGGTTGAAAAGTTCGTTCTTGATGGGCAACAGGCAAAACTAACTCAGGCTGCTCTGGAAACTCTGGCTGTGATTGCCTATCGCCAGCCCATCTCTCGCGCTCGAGTCTCAGCGATTCGAGGCGTTAATGTGGAAGCCGTGATGAAAACTCTCGTTACTCGAGGATTGGTAGAGGAGTGCGGTATTGAGCATGAAACGGGCGCCATCCTCTATAGAACGACCCACTATTTCTTGGAGAGAATCGGAGTCAATCGCGTGGAAGATCTCCCCGCTCTTGCTCCATTCCTGCCGAATATCGACGGCCTAGATGAGGTTATAGCTTCACTCACTGAGTAACGTACACTCGCGGCTATGGCCGAACTCGTACGTCTTCAAAAATTCATGGCTGATTGTGGCGTTGCTAGTCGTCGAGCCTGCGAAGCTTTGATTGATGAAGGGCGAGTTAAGGTCAATGGAAAGATAGTTAAAACTCAAGGGGTAAAAATAGACCCGATAAACACTAAAGTTGAAGTTGATAATGAGTTAATAACTGCTACAAAGACCAAGACTTATCTTGCATTCAATAAACCTGCAGGCATTTTGTCCACCATGTCAGATCCCGAAGGTCGGCCCTCGTTGCAGGACTTTTTTGGATCATGGCCAGATCGACTCTTTCATGTGGGAAGGCTGGATAAGGAGAGCGAAGGTCTCATAATTTTGACCAATGATGGTCAATGGGCACATGAGTCCACACACCCATCCTTTGGAGTTGAAAAAACATACCTTGTGCAATCCGAAGAACCCATCTCCCGTTCTGCGTTTCAGAACCTGATGGAGGGGGTTGAGCTAGAAGATGGACTCGCAAAGCCCATCTCTGTCGCCCGCCGCGGCGCGATGATTGAAGTAGTAATCCACGAGGGGCGAAATCAAATCGTCCGACGGATGTTCGATGCTTTGGGTTATCCGGTAGAACGGCTGATTAGAACGGCCATCGGCTCCATCAAGCTGGGGGAGTTACCACCCGGAAAGTGGCGTTCGCTGAATAGCGTTGAATTATCAAGTCGTTAAAACGTTTTATTAATAAATATATAAAACGGTATAACGAGAATAAGAGAATAACTACAAGTCGATAAAGCTGTTTTTAATGCCCTTTTAAATCTCTATTTATCGATAATTTCAAGCGTGAATAGCATCTCTATTATCGACAAATAGATAACCAGCGATTGCTCGCCCTGATCGAAGGAATGTCGATAATTACTCAAGAGGGAGTCATTCTGACTAAAGCAATTTATCGATAAAACGCCGTATCACCTTCGCGGGATTCTTGAGGCTTTCGGTAAAATTTGGAGATGACAGTACGCGCGATTCGTGGCGCTATTCAGATCGATCGCGATGACCCAGGGCTCATGAAAGAAGCGGTCGTCGAGTTGATGTCCGAAATCTTGTCTTCTAACTCCCTTGCGCCCAAGGATCTGATCTCGGTCCTTTTCACCTGCACCCCGGATCTTGTCAGCGACTTTCCGGCCGCCTCAGCTCGAGCCATGGGGATGGAGAGGGTGCCTTTGATCTGTGCAGTAGAGATGGCAGTACCGCATAGCCTGCCTCGAACAATTCGGGTTTTGGTCCATTGCCATACCCCTCGCGAACAAGAAGAGATTTCACATATTTACCTCCGTGGCGCCGTAACGCTACGGAAAGATATTGCCCAGTAAACACCCGTCCGCCATCTACTAAACGAGGTGATAGAGCAATGAAATCTCAACATGTCCGCGTCGTGGGTGCGGGGTTGATTGGAACTTCTATTGCGCTCGGGTTGGCAAGTAGGGGAGCCTCGGTTGAGCTGCATGATGAAGATCAAAACGCCCTTGATCTAGCGAAAGATCTTCTGGCGCCTCATGTGAAAGTGGGAGTCCCTGATCTGGTTATTGTCGCTACGCCGCCGAAGACCATTTTGAATGTGCTGAAGAGGGAATTTGGTAATAACCCTCAAGCTACGTTTATAGATGTTGGTAGTGTTAAAAATAATCTTGTACTTGAAGTTGAGACTTTAACGGAGTTAGCAGCTCGATTTGTGGGATCTCATCCTATGGCGGGTCGTGAAGTTGCAGGACCATCTTCGGCTCAAGCTGATCTGTTTCAAGGCCGCGCCTGGATTCTCACGCCCACGTCGGTGAC
The DNA here is from genome assembly GCA_035441345.1 of Candidatus Nanopelagicaceae bacterium. GTDB lineage: Bacteria > Actinomycetota > Actinomycetes > Nanopelagicales > Nanopelagicaceae > MAG-120802. The sequence continues at coordinate 73,225 of DAOROE010000001.1, read as the reverse complement.
TGAAGAATCTTCAATCGATCTAGCTAAGGAAGTGGTTGAAGCGCTCGGCGCTACGGCCTACATCATGAGCGCGCCAGCTCATGATTCCTTACTGGCTCGAATTTCCCATTTACCGCAAATAACAAGCACTGCACTTGCGGGGGCAATCGAGCAGATTGGCGATAATCTCAATTTATCGGGTCAAGGTTTGCGAGATATGACCAGAATTGCAAATAGCGATGGTGAATTGTGGAGCGAAATACTTCTTGAGAATCAAAACGAAGTTTTGAAGGCAATTAGTGAGTATCAAGACATCATCGCAGACCTTAAGGATGCGCTTGAAAGTAGAGATGAGAGCGCCCTGAAAAATCTCTTTATCAATGGCAATAAAGGTCGCGCAAAAGTTTCTGGAAAACACGGTTCAAAGCCTCGCAATTACTCACATTTGCTGATTGTCATCAAAGACGAGCCCGGCGCTCTGAGTCAACTCTTCGAACAGTGTGCAGCAATCAATGCAAATATTGAAGATCTTTCAATTGAGCATTCACCAGGTCAACTCACTGGTTTAATTACCCTTGCATTCTCACCTGATGATGCTCTGCGCGTGCAAGATCACTTGCTATCTCACGATTGGAAGGTTCACTTGCGATGACCATTGTTGTTGCAATGGATGGACCTAGTGGTTCAGGAAAATCATCGACCTCCAAGACAATTGCAAAGAGAGCTGGTTGGTTATACCTCGACACAGGTGCGCTGTATCGAGCCGCAACATGGCTTGCGATACGCGAAACTATCGATGATGCTCAATCACTCGTGGAAGCTTTACAGAAATATCCCATTGTCTTTAAAACAGACCCTGACAACCCGATCACTTTGTGTGGTGGTGTTGATGTTTCAACTGCAATTCGTACACCAGAAGTCACATCGGCTGTCAGTCGCATCAGCGCATGGCCTGAAGTGCGGCAATCACTTTTGGCGTTACAGCGAAGGATTATTGAAAGCGCTAAGAATGGAATCGTTGTCGAGGGCCGAGATATCGGAACAGTTGTCGCCCCTCAAGCACAGCTAAAAATATGGCTTCAGGCCGACATCAGCGCCCGTGCGATTCGCAGAGATATCGAACAAAAGGAATCAAATATCGCCAGTGGTGGAGTGGCTGATGTGGCAGATTCTCTTGCAAGCCGTGATCATATTGATTCGACGAGAAGTGTTTCGCCGCTGAAGAAAGCAGATGACGCGATCATCGTAGATTCGACGAATCTATCCTTGAGTGAGACAGTCGATTACATCTGGAATATTCTGAAGCAACGATCACTGATTGGCTTGCCACGTGTCGTCATCATTGGAAGACCTAATGTGGGCAAATCAACCTTAGTTAATCGCATCATCGGTTCGCGTGAAGCAATTATTGAAGATACTCCTGGGGTTACTCGTGATCGAGTCTCGTATGAAGCGGAATGGAACGGTAAAAGTTTTGTTGTAGTGGATACCGGCGGATGGGAGCCGACTGCGGAAGGTATTGCTCTAAAAATCTCCGATGCTGCGGAATCTGCCATCGTTGATGCTGATTTAGTTCTTTTTGTGGTGGATGCACAAGTTGGCCAGCAATCTGATGATGATGCTCTGATTTCGGTTCTGCGTAAGAGCAAGAAACCAATCATGTTGATTGCAAATAAGGTTGATAGTGAGAAGGATGAACTCGAAGCTCACTCGCTATGGAATTTAGGACTGGGCGAACCTCACTTTATTTCAGCAGCACATGGTCGTGGAAGCGGCGACTTATTGGATCTCATCGTTTCTCAACTTCCAGAAGTTGGCCAAAGTCGCATGGATGATGGCTATCGTCGCATCGCAATCGTCGGTCGTCCTAATGTCGGTAAAAGTAGTTTGCTCAATTCCTTTGCAGGCACCACACGCGCACTTGTTGATGATGCCGAAGGCACGACGCGTGACCCGATTGACGAACTCATTGATCTAGGCGATAAAACATGGAGGTTCATCGACACCGCTGGTATTCGTCGTAGAGCTCATCAAGCCTCTGGATCGGATTACTACGCGGCGCTGCGAACCGAGCGGGCAATTGAGAACGCCGAGGTGGTCATCATGGTTCTCGACGCCTCAGTTCCAATCACTGAGCAGGACCTGCGCATCATCTCGCTTGTTGAGGATTCTGGAAAAGCGCTCGTGATTGGCATGAACAAATGGGATCTCGTAGACGAAGAACGCAGGCTCTCGCTAGATAAAGAGACGGATCGCAATTTTGACCAAGTTGAATGGGCCGAAAGAGTGAACATTTCGGCGAAAACGGGTTGGCATAAAGATCGACTGCTTCCAGCAATCGAGCGAGCTCTCTCCAGTTGGGAGTTACGCGTTCCAACTGGAAAACTTAACTCGTTCTTAGGTCAATTAATTGGTAGCAATCCACCCCCTATTCGCGGGGGAAAGCAACCGAAGATTCTCTTTGCAACACAAGCAGGTATAGCGCCTCCCACCTTTGTCATCTTTGCTACTGAGTTCCTCGAGGCGTCCTATCGTCGGTTCATTGAACGACGTTTACGGGAAGAATTTGGTTTCTCAGGCTCACCTATTCGCGTCTCAGTGCGCATTCGAGAGCGCTAGCAAGTTCACTTACGAGTTCGCACACCACTCCATTTAGCAGTTCAGTAGTATCGCGTCCGCATGGCAAGTCTTACGGGACGTAGCGCAGCTTGGTAGCGCACCAGGCTGGGGGTCTGGTGGTCGCAGGTTCAAATCCTGTCGTCCCGACGTGTTAACGATTCCAAATATTTTGACGGCCCTTCGGGCTCTGGGAATTCCCGTATTCCTCTATTTTGTCATCGTTTCAGAGAACCTTCCCGCCGCGGTAATTACCTTGATGATTGCGGGTGCAACCGATTACTTCGATGGCAAACTCGCACGAGCCTTAAAGCAGGAGAGTCGTCTAGGCGAATTGATGGATCCAGCAGTCGATCGCCTCTACATCATTACTGTTCTGATTGCGATGTATGTGACCGAGGTTCTTCCAATCTGGGTTCTCGCGCTGATTGTGATACGAGATCTTGCTCTAGGCGCGCTTCTCATCGTTATGAAATCGAAGGGGATTGCCCCCTTCACAGTCACATACCTGGGAAAGGCCGCCACTTTCAACCTGCTGTATGCCCTTCCTCTACTCCTTCTCACCAAGTCTTCCTCGGGCGCGCTTGCTGATGCTGCATATATTTTTGGTTGGGGTTTCGCGGGATGGGGTATTGCGTTATATCTCTGGACTGGAATGAGTTACGCTCGCGCCGGATTGCGTAGCTTGAGAGGAAAGTAAATGTCGAACGTGCCAGGAGAGCTTCACTACACAAAAGAACATGAATGGGTGAAGCAGAGCGCTGGAAAGAAATTCAAAGTTGGAATTACAGATTACGCGCAGGGCGCATTAGGTGACATTGTTTACATTCAACTCCCTAAAGTTGGCGATCTTCTTACCCAAGGAAAAGTCTGCGGGGAAGTTGAATCAACGAAGAGCGTCTCGGAAATTTACGCACCTCTCTCAGGAACTGTGACCGAGATTAATTCTGCTCTTGACGCTAATCCTGAGGTTATGAATAGCGAGCCTTATGGTGCGGGCTGGATTTTCGAAGTAGAAGTTTCCGACGAAAATCAACTCACGACGCTTCTTTCTGCTGACGAATACCGTTCTTTGACGGCTTGACTCACCCCTCTGGCGCGCCTAGTGTGAGCCTCAAGGTAAAGGTGAGGTTCCGATAGGAGTCTCAACTTCAGATTGAAGGGGAGTGGTGATGGATCAAGCTAAAGAAAAAGATCTCACGACGACCATCAATCTGGGGGCACTTCGTTCGGTCTCAGACCATGTCTCAGCACTTCTGGATAAAGCGACTCAGAACGAGCGCGATGTTATAGCCGCCCTCCCAGAAGGCTCAGCGATGTTGATTGCTTTGAGCGGCCCTTCGCGGGGCGCACGTTTTCTTCTTAACTCGGATCTGACATCTATTGGTCGCTCCACTGATAACGAGATCTTCTTAGACGATGTCACCGTTTCTAGAAAGCACGCGCAGATTATTCGCAGTGGAAAAAGTTATTCCGTTAAAGATCTTGGCAGTTTAAATGGCACATATGTTGATGGAAAAGTTGAGGAAAGTGCTCAACTCAGTGATGGCATGGAGTTACATATTGGAAAGTATCGTCTGCATTTCTTTGTTGGAGGAAAGGTACGAACATGAGCGTTCCCGCGCGCGCATACCTAAGCATCGGTGAAGTTCTTGGAAAACTAAGAAGCGATTTCCCGGATGTGACGATTTCAAAGATCAGATTCTTGGAATCAGAAGGCTTGATTGAGCCACAGAGAACTCCGTCAGGTTATAGAAAGTTCACCACCACAGATTTAGAGCGACTTCGCTATGTGCTGCTTGCGCAACGAGATCAGTATCTTCCACTCAAGGTAATCAAGGAAAACCTTGACGCGCTAGATCGTGGTCTGCAGCCTGCACAAACTGCTGGTGCAGCCCCAACTCCGCGACTTGCAACTGTAGATGGTTCGTTGGCACCAAGTGCGTTCATTGAACAAACTGAACTTCGCCTATCTCGTGATGAACTACTTTCCAGCAGCGGCATCTCGGAAGATCAACTCGTTGAGTTGGAAAGCTACGGTTTGATTCAAATCAAAGGTCGTCACTACGATGGAGACGCATTAACCGTTGCAAAAGTTGTCGCTGAAATCTCTGCATTTGGAATCGAAGGAAGGCATCTAAGAGCCTTTAAAACCGCTGCTGATCGCGAGGTTGGACTAGTGGAACAAGTCATCACTCCATTGATGCGTCAGAAGAATCCTGAATCAAAGGCGCGCGCACAGGAAGTTTCGCGCGAGATTGCATCACTATCAGTTCGACTTCATGCAGCTTTGGTACGTTCAGGTTTGAATCGCTCTCGATGAACTTTCATGCGATGGATGTGATCGGGGTGCGAGTAGAGATGCCCTCGAATCAACCCATCGTCTTGCTCAAGGAAATTGGGGGAGAGCGTTACCTCCCAATCTGGATTGGAGCTGTTGAGGCAACTGCAATCGCTTTTGCTCAGCAAGGAGTTACACCGCCTCGACCATTAACGCACGACCTGATGAAAGATGTTCTTGCCGCACTCCATGTCTCTATTGATTCCATTCATCTCACTGAATTGCGCGAGGGAATCTTCTATTCACTGCTCAACCTTCAAGGTGGCGTTACCGTCTCATCACGCCCCAGCGATGCGATTGCTCTAGCTCTGCGCACCGGCGCGCCCATTCTGGCGAGTGAGGCGCTTCTCGGAGATGCGGGTATCGAAATTCCCGATCAATCAGAGGATGAAGTGGAGAAGTTCAAAGAATTCCTCGATCAAATAAACCCTGAAGATTTCGCCGGATAGATAGGAAAACTTATGTTGACTCGACGCATCGCTCTGGTGCTGCGAGTTGGCGCGGTGGTCTTTGCGGTCTCTGCCCTTGCTCTTCTGGTCGAGCCAAGTTTCTTTGTGAAGTTCATTGGCGTTGTTGGAACGGAAGACGCGGTGACTCCCGAATTAACGTGGGCGATGAGAATGATGGGCGCAGTCCTCGTAATCGTTGCGACGATGATGCCGGTGGTTGCAGCGTTCGCATCTGAAAGAACACTTCGACAGGTAGCTTCGATCATGGTTCCCGTTTGCCTGACTCTCTCATTTCTTACCGTTGTAGCCCCAGGTAGCTGGACGCTGGGACGATGGGGTTACATCGCCGTAGGAACCGCCTTCGCGCTGGCGTATCTATATGGTTTACAGGGAAGGCGCCGAAACCATTAACCTCTACTTGAGGTTTTAAGTGTGTCGGTGATTGAATCAAGAGTGAGTGCCATCTACCGTTCTCTCATTGCTCTCCCCGGCGATATGAATAGCGAGGCTTCCCTATGAAAGAGAATCACGATCTCGAACTTGGTTATCGTGGCGCTTCGGCCTGTGCAGCTGCGGGAATTTCTTATCGTCAGCTCGACTATTGGGCGCGCACTGGGTTAGTAGAACCAACTGTCAGGGGAGCGAGCGGATCAGGCAGCGCTCGACTCTATGGATTTAAGGACATTCTTGTTCTCAAGATTGTGAAGCGTCTCTTGGATACCGGAGTCTCTCTTCAAAATATCCGTTCGGCGGTCGCACACCTTCGTGAACGTGGGGTTGATGATTTAGCGCGCATCACTTTGATGAGTGATGGGGCCTCGATCTATGAATGCACAAGTTCAGAGGAGATCTTTGACTTATTGCAAGGCGGCCAGGGCGTCTTTGGTATTGCGATTGGCAAAGTGTGGAATGAAGTTGAAGGTTCACTCTCACACCTTCAAGCGGAGAATCTCAATGATGGCTCTCTTGTGACGGCCGATACTTCAGGTGATGAATTGGCTGCACGACGCAAGTTACGCGGCGCATAAAACAGTACTAGCCCTTATTCTTCTCGCCATGACAAGGCGAGACTTCTCGGATCGGCATATCGGTCCATCATCAGAGCAAGTCGCAACCATGCTCCATGAGTTGGGCTATAACTCCTTAGAAGATTTTGTCGCAGCAGTGCTACCAGAATCAATCACAATTAAAGAAAGATTTGGAACAAAACTACCCGCGCCCATCTCCGAAGTTGATGTCATCGCAGAATTGCGATCTTTGGCTCAAGAGAACGTTCAGGCCGAATCTCTGATTGGGATGGGTTACTACGGGACGATTACTCCACCAGTTGTCCTACGAAATGTTCTAGAAAATCCAGCTTGGTACACCGCATACACTCCGTACCAACCTGAGATCAGTCAGGGACGATTGGAAGCTCTCTTTGCCTTCCAAACTATGGTTAGTGATCTCACGGGATTACCTATCTGCAATGCATCGATGTTAGATGAAGGTACTGCAGCCGCAGAAGCAATGACTCTTGCACGGCGTAATTCCACGCTCTCCGATGACGCTAGATTCATTATTGATTCACGAGTTCATCCTCAAACGCAAGCGGTTGTGATTACTCGTGCAAAGCCACTCAATATTCCGATTGAAGTAGTGGATGTAAATGCGGTCTCCGATTTCTCTCAAGCTTTTGGTGTGTTGCTGCAATACCCCGATACTTTTGGAACTCTCTCTGATTTCGAGAGAGTGATCTCTGAGGTTCATCGTAACTCTGGTTTTGTTGTGATGGCTTCGGATCTCTTAGCTCTCACTCTGATCAAATCTCCGGGGGAGTGGGGCGCAGATATCTCGGTCGGCTCTGCACAGCGTTTTGGAGTGCCCATGGGATTTGGCGGACCACATGCCGGTTTCCTTGCAGTACGAAATGGTTTGGAACGTTCGTTGCCTGGTCGGTTGGTTGGCCAAAGTATTGATAGCCATGGCAACCCTGCGCTTCGTTTAGCGCTGCAAACTCGCGAGCAGCATATTCGTCGCGACAAGGCGACAAGCAATATCTGTACCGCACAAGTTCTACTAGCAGTCATCGCAGCCTTCTATGCAGCGTGGCACGGTCCAGATGGACTCAAAGAGATCGCGGTAAGAGTGCACAAGCATGCTCGAAATTTTGCAGCAGCTCTCAAAAATAGTGGATTTGAAATTTTGTCACCGCATTTCTTTGACACAGTTTCATTCTTTGCTTCGAATGCAGATGCGCTCGTGGAATCTGCAGCAAGAGCAGGAATCAATGTTCGTAAGATTGACGGAGGAGTAAGCGTCGCATTTGATGAGCGCACAACCGAGAAGCTCGTTGAGAAACTCTGCAAAGTATGGGCTCTCAATCGCAATAGCGCTGAAGCGATTGGCGCGATTCCTGCCGTGCGTAAGACTGATTATTTACAACATCCTCTCTTCAATTCTTATCACTCGGAAACTTCTATGCTCCGTTATATCCGCTCCCTTTCGGATAGAGACTTGGCGCTGGATCGCACGATGATTCCTCTGGGTTCATGCACAATGAAGCTCAATGCCACGACTGAAATGGAGGCGATTACCTGGCCGGAATTCGCCGACCTACACCCTTTTGCTCCAGCCTCACAGACTCAAGGAACTCGCCGTTTGATTTCACAACTTTCGCAATGGCTCGTAGATATCACGGGCTATGACGCCGTTTCGCTCCAACCTAACGCGGGTTCGCAAGGTGAGTTTGCTGGTTTGCTTGCGATCAAGAACTACCTCGATGGAAAAGGGGAGAGCGGAAGAGATATTTGTTTGATCCCATCGAGCGCACATGGCACAAATGCCGCTAGCGCCGTGATGGCGGGTATGCGTGTAGTCGTTGTTGCGTGCGATGATCATGGAAATGTTTCGATTGATGATCTCAAGGCCAAAATTGCAGAATATGGCTCAGAACTAGCGGCTTTGATGGTCACCTACCCATCTACCCATGGAGTCTTTGAAGCGGAGATCACCACAATCTGCGCCATGATCCATGATGCGGGCGGTCAGGTGTACGTCGATGGCGCAAATCTCAACGCACTTGTTGGACTGGCGCAGCCAGGAAAATTTGGCGCTGATGTTTCTCATCTCAATCTCCATAAAACATTCTGTATTCCTCATGGTGGTGGGGGACCAGGAGTTGGTCCAGTCATCGCACGTAAACATTTAGCGCCATATTTACCGAATCATCCGCTAGACCAGAGCGCTGGACCATTGACAGGTCCTGGCCCCATTAGTGCAGCGCCATTTGGTTCGGCGCTGATTTTGCCAATTTCGTGGGCATATATCCGCATGATGGGCGCTGAAGGTTTAACAAAAGCAACCGCAATAGCGATTCTTTCCGCAAATTACATTGCGAAGAAATTACAGCCATCATTCCCAACCTTGTACACCGGCCAGAACGGTCTGATTGCACACGAATGCATTATCGATCTGCGAGAAATAACGAAGCGGACTGGTGTGAGCGTTGATGATATTGCTAAGCGTTTGATGGACTTTGGATTCCACGCACCGACGATGAGCTTCCCAGTCGCGGGTACCTTTATGATCGAACCCACTGAGAGTGAAGATATCGCCGAAATTGATCGCTTTATCGCCGCGATGCTCACAATTGCAGAAGAGATCGATGAAATTGAGGCTGGCAAAGTAAAGATTGAAGATTCTGCGCTCCGCCATGCGCCGCACACTGCATCAGATGTTCTTGAGACGGAGTGGTCGCGCCCATATTCACGACACGATGCCGCTTTTCCTGCGGGAGTTGAAACTGGACTTACGCGGCGAGGAAAGTATTGGCCCACCGTCGGCCGCATCGATGGCGCGTACGGGGATAGGAATCTGGTTTGCGCTTGCGAACCGATAGCGAGCTTGGCTATCAATTAGTTTTACTTTACATAATGTAGATTATCGGCTTAATCTCACGCGGAGAAGGCCAAAGAGAACGATCAGTCCCAAAGCCCACATCCAGCTCTCTAGCCGTTGAGCCAGCGTAGTTCTTTCGGGTTCTACCAGGTCAATCTTCATAGTTAGCTGGTCGGGAAGAAATTGTGGCAACGTCGCCAGAACTTTTCCTTGCTTATCTATATGTGCAGTAAAACCAGTCGTACTCACAACGGCAAATTCGCGACCAGATTCGGCGGCTCGAGCTCGAGTGATTTGTAGCTGTTGAGCGGCTTCAGAGCTCTCTCCAAAAGTCGCATTATTTGTCTGAGCGACGAGAAAAGAGCTGCCTCGTGCCCCATCTTTAGCGTGATCATCATCCAAAATCTCAAAGCAAATCAAAGACTGAAATGGCGCTCCATTAACCAGGTGTTTGATCCATTTGTTGCCCGGCAGAAAGTCGTTAACTTGCTCAGCATATGGAGAGATAGCTTCTGCGAGTCGTCGCATCGGCATGTATTCACCGAATGGTGCGAGATCCTGCTTAACGTAACGACTAGCTAATGAACCTCGATTGTTAAGTAGAAGGCTTGAGTTCTTAGGACCCAAATCGGAGGTTTCGACAGCGCCTATGAGTAATGGCGCATCAATCTCGTTTATCAGTTCGACAACCTTTGAATTGGCAATCGGATTCTTGAGTGGATCGATATCGGAAGCATTTTCCGGCCAAATGTATAAATCTGTATCTGGAACTCTTACAGTTGCTTGAATGTGACGGTCCAAGACTCTCATCGCACGATCATTGAAATCTAATCCGAGATTATCGACTCCACCTTGAATTGCAGTGATCTGTAAGTCCGTTTCGCGCAAATCTTTCACAAGAAAATTGATTGCTGCATTTCCGGCAAGAAAAACTATCAGCAGCGCTGCGCCAAATTTACGAGCAGATGTAAATAAAAGCGCGGCTAGAGCAACAATGAGAGAGACGCCTGTGACGCCGATGAAGGGGAAAACGAAATTGATGGAATCAATCTGTGTGAAACCAACTCTTCCCCATCCAAAACCACCAAATGGCGCCTTCATTCTCAACAATTCAATGAGGGTAAAGAGGAGTGCAAAGGAGAACGCGCTCTCCCATCTACGGCTCCATCGAGGGATACCTATCAGAGCGAAAATCAGGCTCTCCCCCATGGCGAGAACAAGCCATGGAATCGATCCAACATAAACCGAGCTCCAATGAAGGAGCGGAAGAAAGAAAGATAATCCTGCAACGAGAGCAAGGATTACTCGATTAAGAAATGGTCTTTCACAGAGTGTGCGAAAAAGCAGAGCAACTCCGAGATACGGAGCAATCCACAACTCAAACGGTGCAAAACCAATCCAGAACAAGATTCCAGATAGAACGGCAAGAAGTAGGTTTACCATTGCAGTGCAGCCATGAGGCGATCAACGCTTGCGCCTAAGCCGTAATCTTTTTTCATTGATTCAAGGTACGAACGGTCGCCAGGTCCTGAAGGAATCTTTAGATCTACTTTAGGAAGACGCACATCGAGCGCGCAGGTCACGAGCTTCTCAGCAATCTTGGCATATTGCATATCGGCGAGAATCTTCTTGCGATGTGTGGGATGTAACGATTCGTTTTCAGAGAGTGCAGCATCAATGACATCGTTCATCGATGCAAAGGATTGAGCAATAGCCGCTGCGCCTTTCTCACCGATGCCCTTGATTCCAGGAAGACCATCGGATGCATCACCACGAATCATGGCAAAGAGCGCGTACCTCTCCCCCGGAATGTCATACTTCTGCGAAATCCACTTAAGATTCACCAAATCATGATTGCTGATGCCCTTGGCTAAATAAGCTACTGCAACATCACGTTTGTCATCGACAAGCTGAAAGAGATCACGATCTCCTGTCACGATTCGAGTAGGACTCTTTTCCTGATACGCGAGCGTTGCAATCACATCGTCAGCTTCGTAATCATCAACACCAATAAGTGGAATGCCGGCCGCCTCGAAGAAGTCGGTGATGATGGGGATTTGAGGGGTCAAAAGATCAGGTTCTGCCTCTTCTTCGCCATCATCATCAACGCGATTGGCCTTGTATTCGGGGAATAGATCAACTCTCCAACTTGGTCGCCAATCTCCATCAAGGCAGAGCGCCATTCGATTAGGTCGGTAATGTGAAACCAAGCGCGCTGTCATATCAATAAAGCCCTTCACGGCATTAATGGGTTCCCCATCAGGTGAGAGCAACGTGTCAGGCATTCCGTAGTAGGCGCGGTACCACAGCGAAGCGCTATCGATTAATAGAAGTGTCATGCTATGACCGCCGAGTACGCAATAACGCCTCTGTCCACTCGCTTCATCGCATCTCTTATCAAATGATGCATTTCAGGTTTCGCGTTAAGAAGTTGTCCAAGTAGATCAATAATCTGACGAATCGCTCGAACAAAATCTCCTACAGTTATTTCAGTCTCACGCAAAATAGTCTGCAAACTATGGCCATTTGCCCAACGATATGCGCTCCATGCTAAATCGAAATTCGGTTCACGTTGAGGCTGAATGCCGTGAGACTCCTCTAAATTCACAATTGTGGCCCACATCTTCGCAACAGGAGGAACGAGCTGTTCTAGAGATTTCGGAAGCCTTGGAGTACGACTGCGCTCTCCCCTGCCCTCGTAAACCAACGAGGAGAGCAATCCGACTAGATCAGATGGTGTTATGTCATTAAGTATTTCCGAGTTGAGAATCTCCGCCATCAGCAGATCTGTCTCCGCATAGATGCGAGTGAGTATCTCGCCCTTAGGTGTTAATGAATCACCATGAAGATAATTCAAATCAGTAAGGACATCTCCTACTCGATCAAAAGTTCGGGGTATGACATTGGTACGACTCTCCATGCGGTTTGTTAGTCCCTGAGACTCGCGCTCGAGTCGTGCCGCTTTCTCGAATTGTCGAGCATGAGATTCGCGATCCGGACATGGGTGGCAAGGATGGTGCTTGAGAAAACGTCGGTGCTCGGTAATTTCTTCCTCGATTGCTGCATGTGCCTTACGTCGACTCCCAGAAACAACGCGACGTTGCGAGAATTGGTTCTCAAGTTCCTTAATAGCAACTCGTCGCTCCATATACTCTGAAATATCTCCCAGATGACATGAAGCTTCTCCGCGAAGTGATTTCACAGCTTGTTCATTCTTGGTTATCTGACGCGCTAAACCGACAACAGCTTTGTCGGCTTGAAATTGCGCAAATGAGGAGCCAAGAGATTTGCGAGCACGTTCTCTTCCGAATCGTGAGATCAGATTTGCCGTCATGTTATACGTGGGTGAAAAGGAAGAACGAAGTGGGTAGGTGCGAGTGCTGGCTAAACCGGCTGCCATCCCGCTATCAATCTCCTCACTCCACATAATGAGTGCGTTTCCTTCAACATCGATACCGCGTCTGCCTGCTCGCCCAGTGAGTTGGGTGTACTCCCCTGGCGAGATGGTGGCGTGAGTTTCGCCATTCCACTTAACGAGTTTGTCGAGAACTACCGAACGCGCTGGCATGTTGATGCCCAGAGCAAGAGTTTCGGTAGCAAAGACAACTTTGAGTAAACCGCGTTGGAATAACTCTTCTATCGTCTCCTTAAACATCGGCAACAGTCCGGCATGATGTGCAGCAATACCGCGCTCCAGCGCTTGGCTCCACTCATGAAAGCCGAGCACCCCAAAATCTTCATGAGGCAACTCGTGAGTGCGAATGGCGATGATGCGGCGAATTTCTTCCTTCTCTTCCGTATTTGTCAATGAGAGACCTTCACGGATACAGGAGGCAACAGCGGCATCACAACCCGCTCTCGAGAAAATAAAATAGATAACCGGAAGGAAGTTTCTATGGAGGAGTTTCTCCACTACTTCAGGGCGAGTAAGCGACTTAATCGTAGAAAATTTGCTCTCCTTCCAGCTTTTTGAGCCAGAACCTGGGACACGTCGCACCGAGTTTCTTTCGAGGCGGACAATTTCAGGATTTACACGACCTTCGTCTACGAATAGATCAAGAATGCGATTCCCAATCAGGATATGTTGATAGAGGGGTACTGGTCTAATTTCACTGAGAACCACTTCTGTCTCGCCACGAACCGTTTTCAGCCATTCGCCAAACTCCTCCGCATTGGAAACTGTGGCTGATAGCGAAACAATCTGAATTCGCTCGGGTAGATGAATCAAAATCTCTTCCCAAACAGCGCCTCGGAATTTATCTGCTAAGTAGTGCACTTCATCCATGACTACATAACCAAGCTCATTGATTGCTTCAGAATCTGCGTAAATCATGTTGCGCAAAACTTCCGTAGTCATCACGACTACTCGGGCATCGCTATTAATCGAAGAGTCGCCCGTTAGTAAGCCAACCTCGCTTTCGCCGTAAACCTTAACGAGATCCTGATATTTCTGATTTGAGAGAGCCTTGATAGGCGTAGTGTAAAAACAGCGATTGCCATGATGTTCAGCCAAATACGTCGCAAACTCTCCAACTATTGTCTTTCCTGCACCAGTCGGAGCTGCAACAAGAACGCTCTTCCCATCCTCCAGGTGCTGACATCCAATCTCTTGGAAATCATCAAAGGGAAAAGAATACTTCGACATAAACTCAGAGGTGAGCGGATGTTTCTGTCGATTCTTGGCAGCGGCGTAGCGTTCTGCGGGCGATAATGAATTCATAGTCGCCACGTCAGTAGGGCTTTGGGCATGACTCTCGCCTTGATTGGAAGGTTCCCTATTCGCTCGCCATCGGCGTATGCAACGGCATCTGATGTGATCGAAACTTCCTTACCCCGAAGGATTTTCACAGCAGGATGGGAAACATGACCACCCGAAAAGACCTTCGGGAAAACCTTGAGGAACTCAAATTTAGAGACTGGTCCAAGAACCATGATGTCAAAGAGGCCATCATCCAACTCGGCATTAGGGGTTACCTTCATCCCTCCCCCATAACTAATTCCGTTTGAGACCGCAATCAACATAGCTTTAGTCGTAAAAGAAACCGAATCGACGCGGAACTCGTAGCTTTTAGGTTTGAAAGTGGAGAGCTCGAGAAGAATTGCGATGTTGTATTTCATCCTTCCTCTGATCAGACGCATCCTATTGGCTCGTTCGTTAACAACTGAATCAAATCCAGTGCTGAGAATATCGGCGAAAATCTCATCGTTTACCTGACCAAGATCAAGATGAATAGGTGTGCTTGCAAGATAAGTTTTCAATAACTGCAGTGGAGCATCGAGTGGCAAATTGAGAGACCGTGCAAAATCATTTCCCGTGCCTGCTGGAATCAGAGCTAGAGGAATACTCCTATTTGCCAACTCTTGAACCGCAAGGTGAACCATTCCATCTCCGCCAATCACAAATACGCCGGAGATATGGCTACCGTGTTGGTTGAGAGATTTCTTAAGCGCCTCGGATGCCAATTCGTATGAAGTCGACGTGATGTCCCGATATGGAAGATTGTTTGCATCCAGATAATCCTTGATGATGTGGAGATACTTTCTCCCCTTACCGCCTCCTGATGTTGGGTTGCTTAAGAGGAGCCACATAGTTTTGTAGCCTAAACCTTTCTAAGCTTCAGGAGTGGGTTCTTCTATGGGCGCTACCTCCCCGATTGGAGCAGCTTCATCATCTGCAACCGAACGTGATTTACGGTCACGGCGTTTATCAACGAGCAGACCGATTCCGCCTGATCCGAAGTAGAGGACTATCAAAGGTACTGCGAGCGCTGCCATCGATAGCGGATCTGCTGTGGGCGAGAAAGCCGCCACAAAGAACGTGATGGCAAAAATCGCAAAACGCCAAGGCCGCAGGATTGATTTACCCGAGAGGACTCCCACCAAATTGAGAGAGACGAGAAATACTGGCAGTTCGAAGGCGATTCCGAAAATCAAAATAAGTCGAAGCACAAAATCTAGGTAATCATCGAAACGAATCAGGTTATTCAATGATTCTGGCGTGAAACCAAAGAGCACCTCGATCGCAAGCGGAAGGACGATGTACGCCAAAGTAGCGCCAAGTGCAAAGAAAGGAGTTGCAGCGATAATGAAGAGAATAGAGTTTCTTTTCTCTTTTCGATGCAGCGCAGGGGCAATAAATGCCCAGATTTGATAGAGCCAGAAAGGAGCGGCGAGAATAACTCCTGTAAGGAATGAAACTTTAAGCTGAAGATTGAGCGGCCCTAAGACGCCGCTAATGTATAGGGCTCCACAACTAGCGCTTCCACTTTCTTGGGCAGCCCTTAAATCGCAGACCGGGCTCGAGAGTGTTGTGATGATTGTGTTGTACTGCATCCAGCCAACGACTGAAAAAATTACAATGAAGAGCGCTGAACGAATTACTCGTTTGCGAAGTTCACGGAGATGCTCCAGCAGCGGCATAGTGCTGCGATTCCTGGATGCCATATCTCCCTACCTACTCATTACTCAACAGTCTCGTTGTGCGCGCTGGTAGCGCGCTAAATAAGTAGAACTACTGAGAAGGTTGGTCTCCGTCTTGGTTCTTCTTATCTTCCTTGTTCAATTCTTTAACTTCGCTCTTGAAGATACGGAGCGAACGACCGAGAGAACGAGCTGAGTCAGGAAGGCGCTTGGCTCCGAAGAGAATGACAACGACGAGGATAAGTAATAGCCAGTGTGATGGTTCGCGTAGACCGAACATGTGTCCGCCTTTCAGAGCTTCCTTACGAGAACGCAAACCTACCACGCGATTCTGGGAGGGTACATGTACCCCAAAACGCCTTTATCTGCCGTATAAATGAAGCGCATCCTCTGCCCGCTTCTTTACTGCTTCCCGAACGGTTGTTGGTTTAAGTAGTTGTAGACCTACTGGTTCACTCATGACGGAGCGAACAATCCATTCGTCCTGAAAGACCTCAAGTTGGTAACGGTTCTTCCCTACTTCAGTCAGAAGATCGCGATTTGATGAGACGAAATTGGTATCAGCGCCTGCAACCGAAATCTCAACCGTGAGCGCATCCTCGGCATTGACGGAAATAACAGTCTCAATCTGGGTTCGTTGCAATAACTTTATCGCAGCAATATTGGAGATAACAAAGCTTCGTTCTGCACGTGCAGAGTGGCAGTACCCAGATAGCGAAGGTCGATGTGAACCAAGGGAAACATACCTAGGCGTCACCACACGTCGGGTTATTTCATCTTTAGCGCGATTGAGGTATTCAATTTCGATATCCAAGTTTTCTTTGAGTGCTCGTTCAATCGCCTCGATCGTAGCTTTCTCTCGATCTGCAGTGAACTCAATCGCCCCTTGAGGGACTTGATTAGCAAAGGCGGATGAGATTTTGTTTGTGAGCTCCATTATCTTCACATAATTCGGGCTGGTTCGTGGCGTGGTCTCCAAAAGCGCCGCAAGTGCAATCCTTAAGGCTATGGATTCCGATTCCGTTAGATTACGGGGCGCATTTAAATTCTGTGGATCGCGAACAACAACTACCTCGTCATCGAAAGAGATATCGATAAGTTCAAGTGGCGTATAGCCCGGAAGACCACACATGAATAGAAGATTGAGATCCTTCAGTATCTCTTCTTTTCCTACGCCAAATTCCTTTGCGAGTAAAGTCACCGAGATTCCCGAGTGAGAGACGAGATATGGCACAAGATCGAGCAATCGAATTGCGCGGGCTGCGGCTGCCTCAACCATGATTAGCCACCACGTTCATGAGGGAATCAATAACTCCTCGGCGTACGTCTTCTGGTGATTGAACAATCAGAGAATCTGAATACCAGAGAGCCTCACGTAACGCGCTTTCCAGATTTTCCGCAGAATAAGTCACCCTCTCCCAATCTTGAGATAGATCTGAGTCTGCGAGCGCTTCAATTGTGATTGCTTTAGCGCGAACCGAATGGGCTCTTCCTTTCATCACTAGCGCTGTAATCCTTAACTCCGCTTTGTCATGCATAACGAGGTAATCCCTCACACTGAAATCTTCAGGAATTTGGTACATGTCGCGCTTCTTTGCTACTTCAATCTTCGATGTAACTCTGGAAAGCTTAAAAACTCGAATATCGTCGCGATCCAAATCTTCTCCTACGAGATACCACGAACCCTTCCATGCACTTAAGCCCAGTGGATAGACAGAGCGCCCTTGGGAGCTGGCTGCATCAGGTTTTTTGTAGTCAAAATCAATCCGACTTCGGTTCGCGAGCGCTTTAGTTATCTCCAAGAGACCGGCTTCGGAAAATTCAGATGTATTCGGTGAGGCAAAGAGGTCTACATCGCTTATTTCACCAAACGAACGAAAACGTCGCGCGGCACTCACTGCTAAATCTTCTAATCCGCTATCAAGCCACAGACCAAGTGCTGTTGTAAGAATTCCTAGCTCCTCCAGAGAAAAATCCGCTGTCGGCATGCGATAGGTGTCTGGACGAATTCGATACCCAGGTTCATCCTCAAAAAGCGGATCGTGAGAAGCTACCTCAATCTCAATTCCGAGCGCACGTAAATCATCTTTATCGCGTTCGAACATTCGCTCTTTTGTCTCTTCACTTCCGCTGTAGCCCGCCACTTTTCTGAAAATCTCGCTCTTTCGCATATATCGTTGCGTAGCGAGAAGTGCCATAGTGAGATTCACTAAGCGTTCGGTTTTGGCGCTCGACATAAGGTGAGATTAGCGGCTTATCAAGGCCTGCGCGGTTTTTTCTTGAGGGCTTGCTAAAGTCCGCCCATGACGAAAATGCGCACCGTATCAATCGCTTTAGCATCTTTAGTGCTGCTCGCGGGCTGCACGACTGATGGTGGTAATCCATCAGATTCACCCATGGGTAATTCAACGCAGTCTCAATCGACGGGAGAAAATATGCCTCAAGTATCAGGAGCTGCAAACGAAGCACCAACCATCACCGCTCCCACGGGAAATCCTCCACAAGAACTTGTTACGGAAGATGTTATTGCGGGATCTGGCGCCACAGCAGAGGCGAATTCAACTCTGACTGTTCATTACACCTTAATGGCATGGTCGACAGGTGAAGTTGTCGAAAGTTCATGGAGCGGCGAACCCGCAACATTCGGTTTGAATCAAGTGATTCTTGGGTGGCAACAAGGCATTCCTGGAATGAAAGTTGGTGGACGTCGTTTGCTCGTCATTCCACCCGCACTTGGATACGGCGAGGCTGGTGGCGGACCAATTGGTCCAAATGAAACGCTGATTTTCGTTGTTGATTTGATCAACATTAGTTAATTTCAGAGTTCTCAATCTGACCTTTTGAGGGTCGACGCTTTCGACGGATTGGTGGAGTTCCCTCCGCCAACTTGCGAGTAAAGAGCAAAAAGCCAGTATGCGCATTCATCGAATGCATAGGACGCACTGCTAAACCTTCATGGTGCCACGAACGCAAGAGAGTTTCAAAGCTCTCTGGTTCGGAGAACTTGTTGCTTGCCTTTATTGCTTCTGCGACTTTTGATAACTGAGTTGTTGTTGCAACATAGCAACAGAGAACTCCTCCAGGCTTCAACGCTTGGTAAGCAACATCGAGACATTCCCATGGTGCGAGCATGTCAAAGATCACCCGGTCGAAATCACCCGCGAAATCTCCGTTCTGCACCTGATCGTGAACAAGAGTCCAGTTTTCTGGAAGTTTTCCGAAGTATTTACGGACATTGTCACGGGCATTCTCTAGGAATTCATCCCGCATCTCATACGAAACAAGTGCACCATCTCCGATAGCACGAAGGAGGCTGATTGCTAGGGCGCCACTGCCCGCTCCCGCCTCAAGAACTTTCGCACCAGGAAAAATGTCGGCAAAGCCAACAATAATTGCGGAGTCTTTGGGATAAACAATGGTTGCGCCTCGCGGCATAGAGAGTACGTAATCGTTGAGAAGAGGGCGTAGAACTTGATACTTAGTTCCGGAATTTGATTGGACAGTAGAGCCTTCATCTAAACCAATAATGTCGGCGTGATTAATCCATCCTTTATGTGAATGCCATTGACCACCTTCAGCAAGATAAAAGGAATACATTTTGCCGCGTTCATCTGTTAGCTGTACTCGATCACCCGCCTGGAGCGGTCCGGTTCCTTGCGACTTCATTCCTCGATTATCCCCTCGTTAGTTATGCGCTGATGAGTGCTGTGAAAGCATCAGTGATGGTTGAAAGAGTCACGCCTTCGAGCGACTTCATATGAATCACTTTTGGTCCTTCAGGAAGCGCTGAGAAGTGCGGCAACCCCAATACGTATGCCCCTGACTCGATTGCCGCAGTAACGCCTGTGATCGAATCTTCGATAACAAGACAGTTCTCAATAGCTACTGAGAGTTTCTGTGCGGCGAGCAAATAACCCTCTGGGTGAGGCTTGGATTGAGCTACATCATTATCGGAGATCGTAATATTGAAATTCTTCTCTCCAATACTCACTAATGCGGCATTTACAAGTGGTCGCGATGATGCTGATACGAGGGCGAGCGGGATCGAATGAGCCTTCATTTCACTCATCAATTCTTGGGCGCCGGGAGCGAATTCAACTCCTTGGGCGAAACGTTTCTCCATGCGCGCTAACAGAGAGTTGGTGAGCTCTAATGGTTTGAATCGATCTTGATGTTCCGCAGGAAGCTTACTTTGCATAAAAGCATCAACCCGAGCCATGGGTCCTCCTACACAATGCAGAGCATCCTCATCGCTCCATTGCGCGCCAAGTTCATTCATCATGGCACGCTCTTGTTCAATCCACAGGGGCTCACTATTAATCAATGTGCCATCCATATCCCAGAGAACAGCTTTGAAAGGAAAATTACTGAGCATTGAAGTACTTCGCTTCTGGATGATGAACAATGATGGCAGATGTGCTCTGTTCAGGATGAAGTTGGAACTCTTCTGAGAGCGATACTCCAATACGGTCTGGCTGCAGCAATTGGCATAATTGAACCTGCTGCTCTAGATCTGGACATGCAGGGTATCCAAAGCTGTAACGAGAACCTCTGTAGCCTTGATCGAGAATTTCATCCAACTGTGAACTGTCTTCTTTTCCAAAATTCAACTCGGACCTGATGCGCGCATGCCAACGTTCGGCGAGCGCTTCAGTTAATTGCACACCTAAACCATGCAGTTCTAAATACTCGCGATAATTATTCGCAGCGAAAAGTTTGCTGGTGGCTTCACTTACCGATTGCCCCATGGTAACGATATGGAAGGCGACGACATCAGTCTGCCCCGAGTCTTTGGAGCGGAAAAAATCGCTAATGCAGAGCCGGCGATCTCGTCGTTGGCGTGGGAAGGTGAAGCGAACTCTCTCGCTTCCTGATTTCTCTCCCTCATGATGAAGTATGACAAGATCATTGCCCTCGCTATAACAAGGAAAATATCCATATACAACCGCTGCATTAAGCCAACCTTGAGATTGTGCCTCGTTAAGTAGAGCGCGAAGACGAGGTCGACCCTCATTTTCAACCATATCTTCATAACTACCCTTGCCACCTTTTAAACCCCATTGCCCAACAAAAAGAGCGCGTTCATCAAGCATCGAGCTGTACTCGTTGAGTGCAATTCCTTTAACAACTCGGGAACCAAAAAATGGCGCATGAGGAATGGGATTGGAATCGGAGACATCGCTTCGTGTTGTGTCGGTAGTGGAGGGCGCATCGGTAGAAACAACTCGTGTTCGCCGTTCTTTCAATGGCGGCAGAGATATTCCTGGCAAACCCTTCTTCTCTCCCATTATCGCATCCATCAGAGATAAACCTTCAAAAGCATCACGCGCGTAGCGAACAGTTCCCGGAAATTTACTTGCTAGATCACTTTCAACAAATGTTCTCGTGAGCGCAGCGCCGCCAAGGAGAACCGGCCACTTTGTCGAAAGCCCTCGATTTTCTAACTCTTCGAGATTTTCCTTCATGATCACCGTTGATTTAACAAGCAAGCCGCTCATGCCGATGACATCAACATTGCTGCTTTCAGCGGCTTCAATAATCTGATTTATAGTCTGCTTAATTCCGATATTGACCACGCGGAAGCCATTATTTGTAAGAATAATATCCACGAGATTTTTTCCGATATCGTGAACATCGCCTTTCACGGTCGCAAGAAGAATGGATCCACGATCGCTAGAGTCTGATTTCTCCATATGTGGCTCAAGAAGCGCCACAGCAGCTTTCATGACTTCTGCTGACTGCAGAACGAAAGGAAGTTGCATCTCTCCTTTTCCAAAGAGCTCTCCCACAACTTTCATGCCTTCGAGAAGATAATCATTGATTATGACAAGTGGCGCAATTCCATTGAGGCGGGCAGTCTCAAGATCTTCAGCTAATCCCTGCTTTTCACCATCGATGATTCGCTTCACAAGACGTTCGGTTAAAGGTAGAGCAGCCAACTCTGCGGCCCGAGATTGACGAGTCGATGTAACTTCGACCCCTTCAAACAAATCTAAAAAGCGCGCTAATGGATCGTATGTGCACGTTTCTCCGTCAAAAGTTCTACGATCATAAATTAAATCAAGTGCGACATCGCGCTGTTCCTGGGGAATGCGATTCATGGGAGAAATCTTCGATGGATGCACAATCGCGCTATCAAGCCCCGCATTGACCGCTTCGGCTAGAAAGACCGAATTGAGGACAATTCGAGCCGCGGGATTGAGACCAAAAGATACGTTACTTACACCCAGCGTTGTTTGTACATCAGGGAACTCGATTTTCAACTGACGAATCGCATCAATAGTTTCTATCGCATCACGTCGCGTCTCTTCTTGCCCGGTGGCAATTGGGAAAGTTAAGCAATCAATGATTATGTCCGAAACTCGTATATTCCACTTCTCAGTGAGGTCGGTTATGAGACGCCTAGCAACGCGTAGCTTCCATTCTTTGTCTCGAGCTTGTCCCTCTTCATCTATCGTAAGAGCGACTAACGCTGCGCCATGTTCCTTAGCGATCGGCATGATTTTGGCAAAGCGCGAATCTGGACCATCACCATCTTCATAATTAACTGAATTGATAACACAACGACCGCCTAAATTTTCTAATCCCGCTCTTATTACTGATGGCTCGGTCGAATCGAGCATTATGGGCAGAGTTGTTGCGGTTGCAAAACGTTTAGCTAACTCAGTCATATCTCGAACACCGTCGCGACCTACATAATCAACAGATAGATCAAGGAGATGCGCACCTTCGCGAATCTGATCCTTTGCAATCTCTACGCACTTCTCCCAATCTTCAGCGATAAGTGCATCCCGAAACGCTCTACTGCCGTTGGCGTTGGTTCGCTCGCCAATCGCCAAATAGGTCTGATCCTGACGAAAAGGAACGAATTGATAGAGAGATGAAGCGCCAGATTCCAACTTCGGTTGACGCTCTAGAGAATGATGGCGATCCAATTTTGCTACAACGGCCGCTAGATGCTCCGGTGTGGTGCCGCAACATCCGCCAATCAGCCCAACGCCATACTCATCCACAAAGGTAGAAAGTGATGTGGCAAGTTCATCTGGTCCGAGCGGGTAGTAGGCACCACCATCTTTGAGAACAGGAAGACCTGCATTGGGCATACAAGAAATACCAATGGGAGAAGATTTACTCAAGGTTCTGAGATGTTCACTCATTTCTGCGGGCCCAGTTGCGCAGTTCATGCCGATGAGATCCACATCTAAGGCTGCGAGCGAATTAAGCGCGGCTCCGATTTCTGAACCAAGCAACATAGTCCCTGTTGTTTCTACTGTTACTTGGGCAATCAACACAATGTCGCGTTCGCAATTGTCGCGAGCAGCTCGTGCGCCATTGACTGCCGCTTTAGCTTGTAGAAGATCTTGAGTTGTTTCAACAAGGAGCGCATCAGCGCCACCATCGATCAAGCCTTGTGAGGCAATTTGATACGCATCTTTTAATTCTTGATAGGAAATATGTCCCAGCGTTGGAAGCTTTGTTCCCGGGCCAAGAGAACCTAAAACCCAACGGGGTTTCTCGGTGCTTGAGAATTCATCAGCTACAGCACGTGCGATTTCAGCACCAGCCTTAGCTAACTCATAGATTCGTTCCGGAATTCCATACTCTCCGAGATTGGCCAAATTGGCTCCAAAAGTATTCGTCTCAATTGAATCAACGCCTGCCTGGAGATACTTCCGATGGATCTCAGCGATGAGTTCAGGTCTCGTGACATTGAGAATCTCATTGCAGCCTTCGTGGCCTTGAAAATCTTCTAATGATGGATTTGCCGCCTGAATCATGGTACCCATGGCGCCGTCCGCAATAACAACGCGGGATCTAAGGGCGATGCGTAGCGAGCCTTCATTGGGTTTGATGACAGATTTCAACGCGCTCACTGGTGGGAGTTTATCGTAGGCTCACACTATGTTCATTTCCGAGAACTCGTTAAACCTACGGAGCCCCATCATGATTGCGGCATTCGAAGGATGGAATGACGCTGGAGAATCAGCAACCGGAGCGATTACTCATCTGCTTACAGTATGGACTCACCAACAACTGGCCGTGATGGATCCAGAGGACTATTACGACTTTCAAGTTAATCGCCCAACAATTCGCGTTGATGAGAAAGTTGTTCGCGAAATTATCTGGCCAAACACGATTGTTTACTCTGTTTCAACGCCTCATCTCGATCATGATTTTCTCGTTGTAAAAGGTATTGAACCCTCGATGAGATGGCAGCGCTTTGCCGACGAAATTCTTGATCTTGCAGATGATTATGAAGTTCCCATGCTGATAACGATGGGCGCATTACTGGCGGATACACCACACTCTCGACCTATTAGCGTTACTGGAAGCGGTGCTCATCCCGATGTCGCGGAGAAGTTAGGAGTTGAGATCTCCCGATATGAAGGACCCACGGGAATTGTCGGAGTATTGCAAGATGCCTCCCATCGTCGTGGATTAGATGCAGTTTCGCTGTGGGCTGCCGTGCCTCACTATGTTTCAACTCCCCCATCTCCCAAAGCATCGCTTGCATTGGTTAACGCTCTGGAGGATTTTCTGGAGATAAGTATTACTCAAGGCGATCTACCCGAAAGAGCTGCATCGTGGGAGAAGCAAGTTGATCAGATGGCAGCCGAAGATTCCGAAGTTGGAGATTATGTACGCCAGCTTGAATCATCAAAAGATGCCTCCGACTTACCTGAAGTTACCGGCGAGGCTATTGCACGAGAGGTCGAACGCTTCCTTCGGAGAAATCCGGAGATCTAGTAACCAAGTCCAAGATAACTATCGAGGGCCCGCGAGATCTCGCCCGCAGAACCACCCTCGCTACCGTAGGCAGTTTCATCGCACCACTGCTCGATTGCCAAATACGCGGCAGGTGTATCGAGATTATTGGCCATCGCATCCGCGATTCGTTGAATACATTGGAATGTGGGAGCAACTTCAGAACGAGATAACGCGTTTTCAATTTTCGACGAGAGAGATTGAGCCCGATGAAGCAAGTCTTCACTCCACATTCGATCCTCTTGATAATGATGGAGCGTAAGGGCAATCCGTATGACATTAGGCGCTATTCCAGCCTGCAGTAACTTCGAAACAAAGACTAGATTTCCTCGGCTCTTGCTCATTTTCTCGCCATCAAGACCGATCATTCCGGCATGAACATAAGCTCCCGCAAATTCCTTCTCGGTCAGGGATTTTGATTGAATCGCAGTCATAAAGTGATGAGGAAAAATGAGATCTGAGCCGCCACCTTGGAGTGAGATCGATGTTCTCTTTCCAGACTCAGTGTTTGACAGCGCAATTGCTACACACTCGACATGCCATCCTGGCCTTCCCTCTCCAAAATTTGCAGACCACGATGGGTCATTTCCTTTTTTGGCGCGCCATAACAATGGGTCTAACGCATGGTGTTTTCCTTGCCGATCGGGATCTCCACCTCGTTCTCTAAAGATATTTAAAGCTTCCTCTAGAGGGAACGGAAGAGCGTTCAACGCACCATCAACCTTTGTAAGGTCAAGGTATATATCTCCTTCGAGTGCATATGTAAGGCCGCTATCGATATGTCTCTGCACTAATTCGATAATGATCGACATCGACTCAACAACGCCTTGATAGTGGTGTGGAGGTAAGACTCGGAGCGCCGCCATATCAGTACGAAACAAATCGATCTGCGACGTCGCTAGGGACTCCCACCCTTGGTTATCCCGTGCGGCTCTCTCCAACAGCGGATCATCAATATCAGTGATGTTCTCTACAAACGTCACATTCTTGCCTTGCATCAGCAAATAGCGATGAATGAGATCAAAAGATATATACGTAGCAGCATGCCCAAGATGGGTAGCGTCGTAAGGGGTTATTCCGCATACATAGAGCGAAGGCTCATTATCCTGAATCTGGACCAACGACTTTTTATAAGAATCAAAGAGAGCGAGCGGTTTATGGCCAATCTTTGACAACGCTGGCGGAAGGGTCAGATTCGGCCATGAGCGCATGAAGCAATGCTACAAAGATTTAACGGTAAATACCCTGTTCTCGCGCTCAGCAACTAAACCGGAGGCCATGGTATTGCCGGCCAATCTTGCGAAGGATAGGGAAATCCTGTTTGTAAGAGTTGAATAACTCTTTCACGCATTGCCGTGATCTCAGCATCTGTAAGGAAGTTGATGAGAATATCTCTTCCGCCATCCTCCAACCATCGGACGAGATTCTCTATCTGATGTCGTTCAGTCTCATTAAGTACCTCGCCTGCGAACTGCCAGATGACGGTGCGCAACTTAAATTCTTCATGGAAAGCGACCCCATGGTCACAACCAAGGATTGTGCTGTCATCTACGGGAAGGATATGACCAAATTTTCGATCCGTGTTATTGATGACAACATCAAAGAGCGCCATATTTCGAATGGCCCTAGCTTTTGACTGTGCGATAGCGATGACGTCGGTATCATCTTTGATCTCTATCCACTCTTGAACTGCTCCAACTCCGAATGGTCCATCTCGTAACACCGTTGTTGGAACGCAATTGAAACCGACTTCCTTGCTGACCAGAAACGCTGCCACCTCTCGCGATGCAAGATTTCCATCCGGAAAATCCCACAATGGTCGCTCTCCTGCTATCGGTTTATAAACCACAGGAAATTGATCTTCAATGGAGTTTTTGATTACTCCATATAGAGTGGCATTTGACGCATCGATGAGGCGACCTTCGATGATCAGTTCTCCAGAGATTAACTCTGCTTCGCTGCGCACGATAGTTTCAATTAGCGCGTGGACAAATATGTCCATCTGGATTGATGGGCCCACCACAGAACATGCACGGTTGACGTCCAGCTTTGATAACAGAGAACGAGCGCGGTACAAATCCGCGAACTTGGGAAGGCGTTAAGGTTAAACGAAGTATCGCGGGAGCTGATTCGACGTCATCACCTACGATCTCTTCGAAAACTTCATCACTAGATTCATTAGAGATGCCTTGCGCTTCAAATCTAATGAGCTGAGAGTCGGCTTGCCATGTAATGGCCATAACACCTAACGTAAATTCAGAATCAATAGGCGCATCTAACGGTTCTGTATCTCGCTCGACTGCACCTTGAGTCATACGCGTGTCTTTGAGAATTTCGGCAAATCTCTCTGTGAGAGCTTGAGCTTGGGATTTCTCAAGGGCAAAACTAAATACCTGTCCTGCCTTACGTACTTGAAGATAGAAGGCGCGCTCGCCAGGTTGACCAACAGTGCCTAAGACAAAGCGATCTACTTGATCGAGATTGTAAATCTGCCTAGACACCTGAACCTCCCCCAAGCACTCGTCGAGATTTCATTCGCGCCTTCTCGTTTTTCGATGTCTTTACTTTCACTAACTTCTGATTGAAATGCAGTAAAGAACGTTCGTTCTTCTTCCAATCCAGTACCGTCAAGCTACAGGTATCGACAATGAGCCTCTGAAATTTATTGAGATCTCCCCCTAAAGTGATTTGAGTCGCCAACTTGATAATATCTCCATGAGTAACGATCAGAATCGTCTCTTTCGGATATAACTTCGAGAGGTTTTGTAGCCCTCGTTCAATTCGAACCGCTGTTCTTGCAAAGCTTTCGCCTTGAGGAAAAGTAAAAGTCATCGGGTTCCGCTGAACTTGCTTCCAGCCTTTTTCTTTACGTAATTTCTTCAATTCTCGTCCAGACCAAGCGCCGTAGTCCATTTCAATAAAGCTATCGTCTGTGACTAACCGTCTATGTCTCTGCGTAAGAGTTGGCTGAATCGTCTCGATACATCTAGGCAATGAGCTAGATATAAAACGATTGATAGGAAACTCTTGTAACGCTTTCGGTAAACCCTTACTTTGCTGGATACCTTTCGTCGAAAGATGAATTCCATCAGTACGACCCGCCAAAATCCCAGCATCATTTGCTGTGGAGTGCGCGTGACGCAGCAAGAGGAAGATCGTCATGTTCCAAGGTTATTGGTGCTATGGTCTTTTCATGGAACAACGCCAACTCGGGCGCAGCGGCGTAAGAGTTTCTCGGTTAGCTCTCGGCACAATGACCTGGGGCCGGGATACCGATGAGCATGAAGCTGCTGAACAGCTCCGTTTCTTCCTTGATGCTGGAGGTAACTTCATTGATACCGCGGCGGTGTATGGAGATGGCGATTCTGAACGAGTATTGGGCGGGCTGCTTGGTGTCCTTGTACCGCGTGACGAGGTCGTCATTGCCACAAAGGCTGGTATTAGTTTTAAGACAGGTGAACGAAAAGTAGATAACTCTCGAACCTCGCTTATCGCGGATCTCGACAAATCGCTCTCCAGATTGGGAACCGAGTATGTGGATCTCTGGCAGATTCATACGTGGGATGAAAAAACCCCTCTTGAGGAAACTTTAGGAGCGATGGATTACGCACTCAATTCTGGCAAAGCGCGCCATGTTGGAATATCGAATTTCTCTGGTTGGCAACTTGCGCGCAGCGTCACTTTACAAAACCCGCTCTTTGGAAAAGCTCCCGTTGTCAGCACCCAAAATGAATACTCTCTACTCAATCGTCGTGTTGAGAGAGAAGTATTGCCTGCCTGCATAGAACTCGACGTTGGATTTCTTGCCTGGTCTCCGCTCGGAAGAGGCGTGCTCACCGGGAAATATCGCGGCGGTATGCCCTCAGACTCCCGAGGAGCTAGTCCGCACTTCTCGGCATTCATTAGTCCCTATCTCGACGAACGTTCAATGCGAATAGTAGAAGCGGTGATGGTTGCTGCAGATGGTTTGGCATTGTCACCACTAGAAGTATCTCTCGCGTGGGTACGCGATTGTCCCGGAGTCACCTCAGCTGTTGTTGGCGCCCGAACCGGCGCACAATTACGTGGAGCGCTTAGCGCTGAATCAGTAACAATCCCAATACCGGTGCGCGAAGCGCTCGATGAAGTTTCCGCTGAATAGAAACTAAGCGTTAGCTAAGAACGTTTGGAGCGATCGCGCTCCAAATTTGAGCGAATCAATCGGTACTCGCTCATCCACGCCATGAAAGAGCGCTAGAAAATCCAATTCTGGTGGAAGTTTGAGCGGGCTAAAGCCGTAGCCAGCCAAACCAAGTTTGGCCAAAGCCTTGTTATCTGTCCCACCACTCATGACGTAAGGAACAGGGATTCCTTCGGGATCTTCTGCCTTAATTGCTGCAATCATCTTGTCAACAAGCGGGCCAGCGAAGTCAACCTCGAGCGGAATGTCAGAAACCAAACTCTCCACTTTTACATGTTCGCCAGCTAGCTGCTTCACCGTATCGACAAGTTCTTGTTCGTATCCAGGAAGAGTTCGACCATCAACAACCGCGCTTGCTGTTTGGGGAATGACATTTGCTTTGTAACCACCCTCCAACATTGAAGGATTAGCGGTATTACTCAAGGTTGCGCCCATCATGCGTGAGATTGAGCCAACTTCGTTAAGAATCGGAGTGAGATTGTTCGGGTCATAAGTTTTCCCAGTCAGTTCTGCGATTTTTCGAAGAAAAACTTCATTGGTTTTAGTGATGCGTTGTGGCCACTTATAGTTTCCGATTCTTGAAACAGCATCCGCCAAGCGTGTTATTGCATTCTCACGATTTACCATCGAGCCATGTCCAGCGGTCCCTTCGGCAGTGAGCTTCATCCATTCAATTCCCTTTTCTGCCGTCTCTATCAAATAGATTCGCTTACCAGAGTTGAGAGTGAGTGAAAATCCGCCAACTTCAGAGACTGCTTCACTGCAACCTGCGAAGACTTCGGGATGCTTCTCGGCCATCCACCGGGAACCGAAAATTCCGCCGGCCTCTTCATCACCGAAGAAGACAATAACCATGGAGCGTTCTGGTTTAAATCCATGTCGCGCCCATAATCTAAAAACTCCAAGGATCATGGCATCCATATTCTTCATATCAACAGCGCCACGTCCATAAATACAACCATCTTTGATGACACCGGAGAATGGATCAACGCTCCAATCAGCAGCATTTGCGGGCACAACATCAATGTGTCCATGGACAACAAGACCCGGTAAAGCTGGATTGGAGCCTTCAACTCGCGCGACTACTGAACAACGCTTCGGAGCACTTTCATAAATCTTTGTTGTGATTCCAACCTCTTCGAGTTTGGCAGCGACATATTTTGCTGCGGCCTCTTCATCGCCTTTACCTTCACCAAAATTTACGCTTGGGATTTGGATCAATTCTTGGCATAACTGGACTACATCTGCTTCGAGTTCTGCGCGTTGGGCATCGTTGAGAATCATGGGCTAAAGTATGCCCTCTCATTGTCCGGGTGGCGGAATTGGCAGACGCGCTAGCTTGAGGTGTTAGTTCTCGAAAGGGATTAGGGGTTCAAGTCCCCTCTCGGACACGTTTTAAAGATACGCTCCCGCCGTGAGCAACCCTTCTATTCATCCGACGCCACTCGATCGCGCACTCTCGCTCATAGCGGATGTACCTGACTATCCAAAACCTGGAATTCTTTTTAAAGACATCACCCCACTGCTGGCAGACGGACCGGGATTCGGAGTTGTGATCGATGAATTTGCTCGCGCCATCAGAGGTTTAAATCGAGGCGTCGATGCAATTGTAGGAATCGAAAGCCGTGGCTTTATTTTGGGTGGAGCGATTGCGAAAGCTCTTGAAATTGGATTCGTAACTGTACGAAAGCCTGGCAAGTTACCTCGTGAGGTTTATCGAAAAGAATATGCGTTGGAGTACGGTTTCGATGCTCTGGAACTACATAAAGATTTGCTCTCACCGAGCGACAACGTGATTATTGTTGACGATGTACTCGCTACGGGTGGAACAGCGCTGGCCTGTCACGATCTTGTGGGAGTAACCGGCGCCTCTGTTGTTGCCCATCTCTTTATGTTAGAGATTGAATTTCTCCAAGGGAGAAAGATTATTCATGACACCCATCCAGAAGTTTCGATCATCTCACTTCTTAAGGCTTGACATATGGCTGAGCTGATTTATTACTGCGGCACCATGGATAGTGGAAAGTCCACTCTTGCACTTCAGACCGCACATAACCACGAAAGTCGTGGCCGCGCAGGCTTGCTTTTCACCAATCGCGATCGAGCTGGCGCAGGAAAGATCTCCTCAAGATTGGGATTAACATCAGAGGCGCTTGAAGTCTCCGAAGAGATGGATCTTCATAAATTTGTAGTCGACCAACTCTCGACTGGTCGGCGTATTGATTACGTCATCTGTGACGAAGCTCAGTTCTATGCGCCCTCACAAATTGAGCAACTGGCTCGGATTGCTGACGGCCTCGGAATCGATGTTTATGCCTTTGGCATCTTGACTGATTTCCGAACGAAACTCTTTCCTGGTTCAGCTCGCCTTGTTGAATTGGCGGATCGAGTTCATACCTTGCAAGTAGAGGCGCTCTGTTGGTGCGGAGAACGAGCAACTCATAATGCCCGAACCATAGGCGGTGTCATGGTGACGGAAGGTGAACAGGTTGTCGTGGGAGACACAAACGCAGCAAGCGAAGTTGCTTATGAAGTTCTCTGCCGTCGCCACCATATGCGAAAAGTCACTGCGAGAAATTCTGGCGCTGCACACCAATCCATCGATCCGTTGCCCTTTAATTAGGCCATGACTAAAACTCGAGGTTATGCAGCCCTTGCTGCGCGCGCAGATTTAACTCCTTTTGAATTTGAAAGACGTGCACTTCGCGATACCGACGTTGGATTCACAATCGATTTTGCTGGCATCTGTCACTCGGATATCCACCAAGTCCGCGAAGAATGGGGTCCAGCTTTGTTCCCGATGGTTCCGGGTCATGAAATTGTTGGAACGGTGACCGGAGTTGGTTCGAAAGTAACCTCGTTCAAGGTTGGCGACAGCATTGGAGTCGGCGTCTTCATCGACTCTTGCCGCAAATGTGCCAACTGCGTGAAAGGTCTTCAGCAATATTGTCTTGAAGGAATGACAGGAACATATAACGGTTATGAGAGAAATTCTCAAACCATCGCATTTGGTGGATATTCCAATTACTTTGTTATCGAAGAAAGTTACGCGGTAAAAGTTCCCTCTAATCTTGACCCTGCGGGCGTTGCGCCATTGTTATGCGCTGGTATCACTCTGTACTCCCCCATTAAACATTGGAAAGTTGGGCCCACTTCAAAAGTGGCGGTGATGGGACTAGGTGGTCTCGGTCATATGGGCGTTAAGTTTGCTGCAGCTCTCGGTGCGGAAGTTACGGTCTTTTCACATTCCGCTCATAAGGAAGCTGATGCGAAAGCTATGGGAGCAGCTCATTTTGTTGTGACCAATGGCGATGATTGGCATAAACCGCTGCGTAAGAAATTTGATCTTATTCTGAACACAGTGAGCGCAGATCTAGATTTAGATCCATATCTATCCACCTTGGCAACCGATGGAACGCTGGTCATTATTGGACTTCCCGGAAAGCCTTACGCCATTAACGCTGGAACGATGCTCGATGGCCGTCGTTCTATTGCCGGATCAATGATTGGCGGCATGCCCGAATTGCAAGAAATGCTGGATTTCTGTGGAGCAAAAAATATCGTCAGCGATGTTGAAGTAATTAAAGCTGACTACATAAATCAAGCCTACGAACGTACGGTAGCAAGCGACGTGAAATACCGCTTTGTTATTGATGCCTCGTCTTTTTAAAGGTAACTAATCCCTAAAGCTAGCAGCGGTGCTACAGCGAGAGCTGGCAATAGATTCCCGATCGCGATCTGCTTGATATTCAGTAGTTTAAATGCAATACCAAGCAGCAAAATTCCACCTGTCGCAGTCATCGCGCTCACTTGGTAATCAGAGAGAATTGAACCCAACGCAAATCCGATACCAGTCCAAGCAAACTGGTAAACGCCAACCGGAAGAGCGGAGACTGCGACTCCCCAACCGAGCGCGGCAGCAAAAGCGATGGAAGCAAAAAAATCCAAAGTGCTCTTGAGAACAAGCTGATCTATGCCTGTAGACATGCCATCGCTAATACTTCCTAGAATTGCGAGTGGTCCGATAGCAAAGATCAAAGATGCAGTAACAAATCCTTCAACGAAGGGTGATTCTCCACGTGCATCGAAACGCCTTTTTAAACGTACTCCAAGTCCTTCAAGTTTGGCTTCAATATTTAAAGTAGAGCCAATGAGGCCGCCTATAAGGAGCGAACCAAGCACGACCATGATGGGCCAACCTTCAGGTAGGGCGCTAGAAAGATCTTTATTCCACAGGGCTTTAATGGATGATGCGGCACCAATCAAGGTAATTGCTCCCAGAACATCAGTCATAAGGTTGCGAGTTCTTTCCGCCAAGCGATTGCCGATAAGAATGCCTATAGCTGCGCCGCCAACAATTGCCACAATATTGATGACCGTTCCCACTCCAACGAACATAAATGAAAGTGTAAGCCATGGATGGTGTACCGTTCGAAAGTGCGCGATTTAATCAACAAATTGAAGCCCCACAAAACAGTTCCGCATACTCCATGGACGGCAAATCATCGATGGGATCTGAATTTTTCTCGGGTATTTTTGCTCTCGTTTGGACTATTTTCATTTGGTATTGGTGACAGCTTGCTCATAGTCTCGGATTTGGGGAATGCACCGTGGTCTGTTTTGGCTCAAGGTATTTCACTTCGCACACCATTGTCGGTTGGAGCAGCTACTTTTGTGATCAGCGGAGTTGTTCTCGCACTGTGGATTCCATTGCGTGAGAAGCCCGGCTTTGGAACCATCGCAAACATCGTCATCGTTGCAACTGCAATTGATGTTGGCATCGCAACAATCCCCCATCCGCACAATTTTGCGATTCAGTTGTTATATGTCTTTACCGGGATCTTCTTGGTGGGAGCGGGCTCCGCGCTATACATCACCTGTGGTCTTGGGCCAGGCCCTCGCGATGGCTGGATGACGTCTCTCCATCGCCGAACGGGTATACCCGTGGGACGAGTCCGACTGATGATTGAGGTTTGCGTTCTGATCTGCGGCGCTCTTCTTGGTGGTCGTTTAGGCCTTGGAACTGCGCTTTTTGCCCTCCTCATCGGTTATTCCGTAGCGACCTCTTTTGGTGTCGTTGCCCGCCTTACTCAGAAGTAACTAATAGATTTCTCGTACTCCCCTCAGCCTGTGGACTGACTCCACTCGGTGTCGCAACCACCACCGTTAAAAAATTAGCGCCATCCCGATTTCTGGGATGAAAGGAAGAGCATGCTCGACTCTTATTTCAAAATATCTCAACGCGGATCCTCGGTAGCTCAAGAGGTTCGTGGCGGCGTAGTTACCTTCTTCACGATGGCATACATCGTCGCACTTAATCCACTCATCATCGGCCTTGCAAAAGACGGCGATGGGAAATTCCTCGGTGGCGGAGACGCTCCGAACCTCGCTCTCATCGCTGCGGCGACAGCACTTGTTGCTGGAGTTCTCTCGATTCTTATGGGCGTTGTTGCTAACTTCCCATTAGCTCTCGCAACCGGCCTCGGTCTTAACACCTTCGTTGCCGTAGGAATTGCTTCCAAGATGACATGGGCAGATGCCATGGGACTCGTTGTCCTCGAGGGCATCATCATTACCGTCTTGGTTCTCACTGGATTCCGCACTGCGGTGTTCCGCGCCGTGCCAACTCAGCTCAAGATCGCTATCTCTGTTGGTATCGGTCTATTTATCGCACTTATCGGTCTCGTTGACGCTGGCTTCGTTCGCCGCACCGGAACTGGCCCAGTACCAGTTACTCTCGGCAACAATGGTGAGCTTGTCGGATGGCCAGTAATTGTCTTCGCATTTGGCCTCTTCCTAACTATCGGCTTGATGGTTCGGAAAGTTAAAGCTGCTCTTCTTATCGGCATCATCGTCTCAACAGCACTTGCCGTTGCGATTGAGAGCGCCTTCAAAGTTGGTCCATTGTTTGATGGTGCAACCGGCAACGTAAATCCAAAGGGCTGGAACCTCAACGTTCCTGCTATGCCAGAATCAGTTGTTGCTACACCTGATTTTGGACTTCTTGGATCATTTAATCTCTTCGGTTCATTTGACCGCGTTCCATTGATCACCGCTCTCCTTCTCGTTTTCACACTTCTCTTGGCGGACTTCTTCGACACCATGGGAACCATGACAGCGATTGGTCAAGAAGCTGGTCTCAACGACAAAGATGGAACACCGCCAAATGCGGACCGCATCCTTCTCGTTGATTCACTCGCAGCTGCGGCAGGTGGAGCTGCTGGCGTTTCATCAAACACCTCATATATTGAATCAGCATCAGGCGTTGGTGAAGGCGCGAGAACTGGTCTTGCCTCTGTTGTGACTGGAGTTCTCTTCCTGCTCACGACATTCCTCGCTCCGTTGGTTGCAATCATTCCTTACGAAGCTGCAACCCCAGCTCTCATCATCGTTGGTTTCTTGATGATGACACAGATCAAGTCAATTGATTGGGAAGATTATGGAATTGCGATTCCAGCCTTCCTCACAATTATCTTGATGCCATTCACTTACAACATCTCTGTAGGTATTGGAGCAGGCTTTGTTTCATATGTTGTGATTCGACTACTTCAAGGACGTAGCAAAGATATTCATCCATTGCTTCTCCTCGTTGCAGGTCTATTCATGATCTACTTCCTCAATAATCCAATCAACACGTGGGTCTCCTAAGACTGGTTTCTCACTTGTAGATTATTGAAGTTCTACCGCTAAAGGCCTGGAGCAATCCGGGCCTTTAGTCTTTCTGGCGCTACCAGATAATGGGTCCGAGACCTCGCGCTAGCAGCTTCTCATTGACCCGAGAAAAAGGTTTTGAACCAAGGAAACCTCGATGAGCCGACAGTGGGCTGGGGTGGACTCCCTCAATGCGATTATCTTCGGCAAATAGCGGAGCCATTTCCTTTGCAGAATTACCCCAGAGAACTCCAATTGCGCCATTTCCTGCCACATGCGCAATTATTGATTTCGTAACTTCCCCCCAACCTAAGGATGCGTGCGAGGCGCTCTCTCCTGCAGAAACAGTCAAGATTCGATTGAGCAACATAACGCCTTGAGAACTCCAGCGGCTCAAATCTCCATCCGACGTAGTAGTTGAACCGATATCGGTAATGATTTCCTTCTGAATATTCATCAGGGACCCTGGAAGTCCAGATTTTCTTGGCGCAACAGAGAACGCCAACCCCACTGCATCAGAAATGTTGGGATAAGGATCTTGTCCAACAATGATCACCTTCACATCTTCAGGAGGCATCTCAAGGCTTCTAAATACCCATTTCCGATCCGGGAGAATTCGCTCGCCTTTATCGGCTCTTTGCTGTAGTTCACGACCTATGGAATTGATCAGATCTTCATGGGAGGCTAAAACATCAGTCCATGGCTCTGGAACGAGAGAAAAAAGCATTAGCTCTTGGCTGAAGCAAAGTATCGATAACCGTTAAATGCCAGATTGATATCCACTCCAAATACTTCCTTGATATTTCCTTCGGTAAGTACTTCACCGATCAAACCTGAGTAAACCGCGAGACCATCTTTGAGTAATAGCGCGTGTGTTGTTCCCGCAGGTATCTCTTCAATGTGATGAGTGACAATTACTGTGGCTGGCGAGTGCTCATCACTTGTGTACTCAGTTATACGTTGCAAAATGTCTTCGCGGCCGCCAAGATCAAGACCCGCTGCAGGTTCATCAAGGAGAAGAACTTCAGGGTCTGCCATCAAAGCGCGCGAGATCTGTACCCGCTTCTTTTCACCTTCACTGAGAGTTCCAAAAATTCGTTCGCCTAAATCTCTCACGCCAAAAGTCGTGAGTAGTGCCTTGGCTCGAGATTCATCCCAGAGGTCATATTCTTCTTGCCACCTTCCTGCGATGGCATATGCCGATGTTAGAACGATATCCATCACTCGCTCATCAGCCGGTAACAACTCAAGCATCGCGCTGGAAGTGAATCCAATTCTCGGACGTAATTCGAAAACATCAACAGCTCCGAGCGCTTCACCCAATATCTCGACTCTGCCTTGAGTTGGATGAATAAGCGCTGCTAATAGTTGGAGGAGGGTGGTTTTTCCGGCACCGTTGGGGCCCAAGATAACCCAACGCTCCCCTTCATTAATCTGCCATGTGATTGGACCGAGAATTGTTTTCGTGGAGCGCTGAACGGTAACGTTTTCAACATGTAATAGCGCTTCCATAGGGCGACAAGATACCTCGTCATAGAAGCATCTTCGCTAAACTCCATGAGTGAGTGATTACAAATCTAAGGCAATTATTCTGGCAAGCGGCCCCGGAGATGCTCGTCAGCGCGACCAAGTCCTTTCTGTAATCATGGAATCCCTTAAACCGTTCACGCTTAGGATTCTTGATTCCCAGAGTATCGCGCTATCGGGCCGAGTGATCATTGGTGTCGAGATAGGACTTGATCCTGCTCATGCTGGAGCCATCGAATCTGATCTTCACGCGGCTCTGAAGCAAGAGAATTTTGATGTTGCACTTGAACTTCTATGAAATACAGACTTGTTCTTTTTGACGTTGATTCAACGCTCATCAATCAGGAGGTCATTGATCTCCTTGCGGCACGAACTCCTCACGCAGATAAAGTGGCGTCGATAACTTCACGAGCTATGGCAGGAGAAATTGATTTCAACGCAGCGCTACAAGAGAGGGTTTCTCTCCTAGAAGGGCTTCCCGACTCAGTGTTTTCAGCTGTCCTGGATGAAATTTCATTTGCGCAGGGTGCCGAGCGTTTGCTTTCATCATTACAACAGTCCCAATATTTCGTGGGCGTTGTTTCAGGTGGATTTACGAATGTACTGTCTTCTCTCTTTGCTGCAGCCAATTTGGATTTTTTACGAGCCAACACTCTAGAAGTCAAAGATGGTCGTCTCACTGGAAGAACCTCTGGTCCAATCATTAATCGCGAGGGGAAAGCCCAAGCGCTCCGTGACTTTGCGCTTCAACACGGAGTGTCCCTAGATGAGTGCGTCGCAGTGGGTGATGGGTCAAACGACATAGAGATGATCAAATTAGCGGGGCTAGGAGTTAGTTATCGTGGGAAAGCTATCTTGAATGAAGCCGCCGATGTTGTTATCAGCGAGCCGGGCCTCGATCAGCTTCTAAAATTCTTATAAAAATTTACCTCGTTAATCCATCGCGGATAGCTTCTGCGCGCAGCTCCCGAATCATCTGAGCCGGATCATCGGCTTTGTATACCGCTGAGCCAGCTACAAAGGTATCGGCGCCCGATTGAAATGCAGTACGAATTGTAGAAAGTGAAACGCCCCCATCCACCTGAAGCCATGTGTCTGTAAACCCTTTTTGGGTTAACCAATGCCGCGCTTGTTGAACTTTAGGCATCATCGCTTCCATAAAGGACTGTCCCCCGAAACCTGGTTCAACCGTCATTACCAAGATCATGTCAATCTCTTCGAGAATTTCCTCTAGAACTGCCACGGGAGTATTGGGTTTTATGGCTAAACCTGCGCGCTTACCGGAATTGCGAATACTACGGAGGGTGGCGATGGGATCTTCGCACGCTTCGTAATGGACAGTAATACTTGCGGTGTTCTTAGCTGCGTAGGAAGCAGCCTTCTTATCTACCTCAGCAACCATAAGGTGAACATCAACGGGAAGCGCTGAAAGTTCAATGATCTCAAGGGAGCGCTCGAGGGAGAAAGTAAAGTTCGGGACAAAAATGTCATCCATGACATCGAGATGCAAGAGGTCTGAAACCTCTGCAACTTTTCTGATCTCGTTTGGCAAATCGTCAAAATTGGCATTGAGGATACTAGGACAGATTCGAATCATCTCTAGCCCTTCTGAAGAATCGATAAGAACATCGCATCGCAGTTATCGCGGTGCGGCCATAATTGTAAATCTCCGTCCGCGTCTGCACGGCTATCTTCAATCGGAACACGAGAGAATTCCATGTTTCTCTTGAGAAATGAGCGAATCTGAAATTTTGTCTCAGCTTGATGTGAGGAGCAGGTGACGTAAGCCAGCAATCCGCCACTATTGAGATGGCGAGCTGCAGAATCTAGCAATTCAGATTGCAGGAGAGTTAAATTCTTCAAATCTTGGAGAGTTCTTCTCCAGCGAACCTCAGGACGTCTTCGAAGTGCTCCAATACCCGTACAGGGGGCATCAATAAGGATGCGATCAAAGGATCCGAGCTCACTCGGCAGGTTGCGTCCATCGTGATTGATAACCTCGGACTTCTCCACTACCTGGGCAACAAGTCTCGCTCGCTCACTAGAAACCTCGTTAGCAACGAACTCACCTTCATGGAGATTGATGTAGCTCGAGAGGTAGGCAGCCTTTCCGCCAGGACCGGCACAAAGATCTAGCCAACGTAAACCTGGCTGATACGTTTGAAGAAATTTTTCAACCACAATTTGAGACCCTAGATCTTGAACTCCTGCACGCCTCTCACGAATCGCATCGATATCTCCTGGATCGCCGTCATATGAAGCCGCGACAACGCTTCCTTCGATCACAGTTGCACCCGCTTCAACTAATTCACTTTGAGTTGAACGTCCGGGCCAAGCGATCAATGTTGGGCGGGCCGGAAGATTATTTGCCCGAAGCAGATCTTCAACCTCATTTTGGAGCTTGAGGGAATCAAAATATGAACTCACAATCCATTCTGGATGGGAGAATTCAGCCGCAAGTCTCGCTTGTATATCACTCGGAAACGCCAAATCCTCCATGGAAAAATCATCGATTTTCCGAAGTAACGCATTCACGAAACCACCGGTCGACTTACCTGCAACTCTCTTTGCTAGTTCTACAGTTTCATTGATTGCAGCATGGGAAGGAACTCGCATCTCTTTGAGCTGATGAACACC
Source organism: Candidatus Nanopelagicaceae bacterium (assembly GCA_035441345.1). Lineage (GTDB taxonomy): Bacteria > Actinomycetota > Actinomycetes > Nanopelagicales > Nanopelagicaceae > MAG-120802. Next base: position 33,780 of record DAOROE010000001.1, on the reverse strand, counting down.
AAGCCGGAGTACTATCAAAACTTTGGTGTCGATATCCTCGAGTGATCGCGTACTTGCCTTGGAAATAAAGAGATCATGTTTTGCCTTTAAACGCAGTGAGCCGTAAACCAGTTCAGCGGCAAAAGCTCTATCAACCTTGGGTAGATCTGATTTCGAAAGTAACTTCGGCAGCAAAAGATTGCTATAGGCGCCTTTCTCCTCCACTTCAATCAAGGCTTCAAAAGCAAGTAATCGAGCATCCGAAATAATTCTCACCTTAAAAACTCGCCCTTAGATATGCGCGCACCCCGGAGCCACTCAGCAGCTGACATTTCTGCTTTACCTTCAGGCTTGAGCAATGAGATCTCAATAGCTTCTTCTCCACAACTAACGACGAATGGCTCTAAGGAGAGAATTTCGCCCGGATTGCCTGCACGATTATGAACGCAAGTTTGAAGAATGGAGAGACGCTTATCATTAACAGTGGTCCATGCAATTGGCCATGGATTCATCGCGCGCACTTGACGCTCAATTTCCTTAGCGCTCTTCCGCCAATCAATTCGCGCCTCTTCTTTAGAGAGTTTAGGGGCAAGAGTTGCCCCGTCTTCACTCTGAAGGATGGGAGATTCGCCGTCCTCAATCTGCGCTAACACAGTTAACAAGACAGGCGCGGCTAACAGAGATAAATCATTGAGCAAGGATCCATAAGTTTCATTCCCTTTAAGCAAAACCTTGTGAGTAGCATAAACGGGACCAGTATCCATTCCTTCCTCTAGTCGGAAGATAGAGATACCAGTTTCACTATCTCCCTCGAGAATCGCTCTTTGTACCGGCGCTGCTCCTCTCCATCGCGGAAGAAGAGAAAAATGAACATTCAACCAACCATGCTTTGGCAAAGATAGCTCCATGGCTTTGATTAAACGTCCGTATGCAATCGTGATCACTAAATCTGGTTCGAGCTCACGCAGAACCTCGCGCAATTCGATGTGATTCTCGGGCTTGAACACGTGCACACCAGATTGTTCGCACAGCATCGAGAAGGAATTAGGCTGAATTTGTCGGCCACGCCCCTTAGGCTTATCCGGCATGGAAATTGCAGCTACTAATTGATGTTGAGAATGAAGCAGCGCTTCAAGTATTGGTCGAGAAATATCTGATGATGAGGCCAGAACGACTTTCATATCCTAAAAGCCTTCTTTCATCTACAGATTACGTCCAAACATGGAATGCGGAGAGACCTTTATCTCTAAAGAATTTCCATCTGCTTCTGCTTGCATAAACCATTCCGCCTCGCGGATATCCTTCATGGCTTGTTTTCTCAATTCAGTGGGCAATCGATCAATGAATAGCACTCCATTGAGGTGATCAGTCTCATGCTGCAGCGCTCGTGCTAGGAACTCAGTCCCCTCAACAACAAGGGGTTCACCATGCATATTCCAACCCTTTGCCACTGCTCGCATCGCGCGAGGTGTTTCATATGTTAGTTCAGGGAAAGATAAACATCCTTCCTCACCATCTTGCATCTCTTCGCTCAGGTCTAGCGTTGGATTAACTAGATGTCCGAACTCATCATCAACATGCCAAACAAAGACGCGGAGTGGGACTCCGATCTGTGGAGCAGCTAAACCCGCGCCCGGGGCATCAATCATCGTTTCGGTGAGGTCTCGGACGAGATTGCGGAGCTCCTTGTCAAAATCCTTTACTTCTACCGCAGGTGTAGTGAGGACTGGATCACCAAAATACCTAATCGGTTGTATAGCCATTGCCCCATTGTAACCGACTAAATCTCATACGGATCTACGTGGATAGAGAGCAGTTTCTTGTTCTTAATAGAACGTAGTTTTTGCAAGGCGCGTAGCGCGACAAGGATTTCATTAGAAGATCTGTGATCAACTTTGAGAGTCATCGTCCCACCATTGGTAGAAATATGTGATGTCAACTTCCCTGAAAACTCAGACTCAAGCTTTTGTCTCAAACTCACGATTGTCAGGGAATCACTAGAAATTGTGATCAACCTTGAGTGTGGTGGCAGCAGTGCTTTTGAACGCTCCACTAAATCACTGTTAAGGAACTTTGTAGGCTTTTGTTGAATGATGGCTTGTGCAATTCCATGTTGGCTGGGAAGCGAGATGAAAACCGCACCCTCTTTATGTAGATACGAAAGAATTTTGAACCAGCGATGAAGAGTTTCCTCCTCTGAGCGAATCAAAGGACGATTGACCAGCTCCTCTCCACCAAGCAAAACAATCGCACCATAACCTTGAGGGTGGAGCGGCTCTACTCCGAAAGTTGACACCACAATTGACCTTCCGGGTAAATCGCCTTCAATTAACTTGTCTGCCGTGTTTAAGAAAATAGGAATCCCTGGAAAACTTTTGCCGATATCCTCAGTGATTCTCTCTGCACCAAACCTAAATGTTCTGATTCTTGATTCACCACATTCGCGGCATCGCCATGCACGCTCGTTTTTGTCGCAGAGTGAGCAAGCGAAGACATTTTTGCTCTCGATAATTACTCGCCCACCGCAATCACAACGTGCAACTGTTCTACAACGTTCACAATTAAAGACATTGGAATAGTGCTTATCAACAACGCTGAGAAGCACCGGTCCCCTCTTGAGACCATCCCTGATCACCGAATGGTACGAATCTGGAGAGGTGACAATTAATCGTCTCCTAGGGCGAGAAAGGAGGGGTGTTCGATTCTTTGTTTTAATCCATCCTGATTCAACGAGTCGGAGTAATTCGAGCGAGGCAGAATTGCCTACAAAGACCAGCGAGACTCCTTCAATTTCAGAACGTAAAATCGCGACATCACGCGTATTCCAAAATGGAGACTTAATCTCGTAATGGTGGGATGAGTATTCATCGACAACAACGATTTCTTGCAATCCGTGCACTGGTGCGAAGATTGCACTCCTTGTCCCCACGACAACAGTTGCATCTCCTTGTGAAGCTAGAAGAAACGCTTCACGCCTCTCGCGTGGTGTTAAATGCGAACCAAACTCGACTACCCCTGTAACTCCAGATTTCTCCAATATTTCCCGCAAAGTGATCACATCTCGCAGAGTTGGCAATACAACTAATCGCCTCCTAGATGGATCCTTTAAGAGCGAATGAGCGACCGTTTCCAGATTTCTTTCCCCAATCTCACACTGCACATATATGCGATGAGGCGAAACAGTTTTTCCTAAGGTAGGGATTTCTGGAGCGTGGACTGCAACCTCAGTTGAGCGTTTGAGTAATGGGGGGAGCATGAATCTAAAAAGATCAAACCGTGAAGTTACATAGCGCTGAGATAACCTTTCAGCGAGCTCTAGAAGTGTCGGCGAAAAGCCCAAAGTCATCGCGACAGAGTCAACATATTTCAAGCCAGTTCTAGTTGAATTCCCAATCGCTTTGACTATTCCTAGTACTTTTTTGTTGTTAAAAGGAACCCATACAACTGACCCGCTTCGCACCGCACTTTCTAGTTCTTCGCTGATGGAGTATGAATAAGTTTCATCTAGATGGAAGACTCCATTATCGACGAAGATTTCAGCCTGTTTAGCTGGTTTGTTACTACTGCTTGAACGACTCGATTGATAAACGCCTTTTTGACGGCGCAGCGAGAGTGGCTTCTCTGTCGCCACTTGTTTCTTAACCTTTGACGGCGTTCGCTAGCAATTCAGCACGATCGGTCTTCTCCCAAGTGAATTCGGGAAGCTCCCGTCCAAAATGCCCATACGCGCTAGTCTTCGAATAAATGGGGCGCAGAAGATTGAGGTCTCGAATAATTGCTGCTGGCCTCAAATCGAAAACTTTTAAGACTGCATCAGAAATCTGAGAGACTGGAACTTTTTCGGTTCCAAATGTCTCTACAAAAAGCCCAACTGGTTGAGCTTTTCCAATTGCGTAAGCAACTTGAACTTCGCAGCGATCTGCAAGACCTGCCGCGACAACATTCTTTGCAACCCATCGCATGGCATATGCAGCTGAACGATCAACTTTAGATGGATCTTTCCCGCTGAATGCGCCACCTCCGTGGCGAGCCATTCCACCATAGGTGTCCACGATGATCTTTCTACCCGTCAATCCCGCATCACCCATCGGTCCGCCTATAACGAATCGTCCGGTCGGATTCACAAGCACTCGCACATTTGTTGACGAAAGATTAAATGATGAGATCACAGGATCGATAACGTGTCTTTTAATTTCAGGAGCGAGGGTCTTTTCCAGATCTACGTCAGGAGCATGCTGAGAGGAGATAACTACTGTGTCCAGTGCTATCGGCTTATCACCGTCATACTCAATGGTGACTTGAGTCTTGCCATCGGGACGGAGATAGGCAAGAGTTCCATTTTTGCGTTGCCGAGTGAGTTCCTCTGCTAAACGGTGCGCCATCGCAATCGGCAGTGGCATTAACTCCTTCGTATCTCGTGTTGCGTAACCAAACATCAAACCCTGATCTCCAGCGCCTTGTAGATCAAGTGGATCAGTAGATTTAGAGAGACGCTCTTCAACCGCGTGGTCGACACCGACAGCAATATCCTGAGATTGCTGCCCTATGGAGATTGAAACTCCACAACTATTTCCATCGAAGCCTTTATCTGAGCTGTCATAACCAATGTTGAGAACGGTCTCGCGAACAAGTCCATTAACATCCGCATAACCATCCGTAGTTACCTCGCCAGCAACATGTACTTGGCCCGTTGTAATAAGCGTCTCACAGGCCACACGGCTCTTCGCATCTTGGGTGAGAAGAGAATCAAGCACTGCATCTGAAATCGCGTCGGCAATCTTGTCAGGGTGTCCTTCGGTCACAGACTCGGAGGTAAAAAGACGTCTAGCCATGGATTCGCTCCAATCTTTGCCCAACCTCTTTGACGATTTCTTCGGCAACTACAAACTTACTCACGTTGCTAAATTCGCGCGGAGCGATATCAAGTCCCAAGAGGATTCCAGAAGTTTCCTCAGAACCGAAAACAGCTCCCCCAGAAACATTATTCACATAGAGAAAATCAGCGCCTTTCGCATGCATTTTCTTCTCGGCCAGCGAGATTGCGTTATCTGAGGTTTCAGCTGCAAATCCAACAAGTACTTGATGCTTACCCTTAACCGAAGAAATCGATGCGAGTATGTCTTCGTTCTTTTCGAGCGCGATCTCTAGCAGATCATTCTTCTTTATCTTCTCGTTTGAAACATAATGTGGGCGCGCATCAGCTACAGCTGCCGCCATGATGAGGGCATCTGAGCGAACGAACTCTGCTTCTACCGCTTGTTTCATCTCCTGAGCACTCTCAACTTCAATGAGGTTAGCTCCCTCTAGATGAAAAGGATCAGTTGCGCCAGCAATCACGGTAACTTCAGCACCAGCCTTAAGTGCTTCGTACGCAATGGCTAATCCTTGCCGGCCACTTGAGTGATTCCCGATGAATCGAACTGGATCAATCGCTTCACGCGTTCCACCTGCCGTTACAAGAATTTTCTTACCGGCCAGAAATGCGTGTCTTCCCGAGATCTGCGAAACCTGATCAATAATGGTCTTAGTTTCCGGAAAGCGGCCTATTCCTGAATCTTTTCCGGTCAACCTTCCAACATCTGGCTCCATCACCGTAATTCCGCGCGCACGGAGTATGTTGACATTCTCTTGAGTAGCTTGATTGAGCCACATCTTTGGATGCATAGCGGGAACGATAAGAATCGGAGCCGTTGTCGCTAACACAGTAGTTGAGAGCAGATCATCCGCTCGTCCTTGCGCGATCCGTGCAATTACATCAGCTGTTGCTGGGGCGATGAGAAGAAAATCGGCTTTATCGCCGAGTGAAACGTGAGAGACAGAATCAATGTTCTCCCACACCGATGTTGAAACTGGCCGACCTGAGAGCGCCTCCCACGTAGCTTTGCCAACAAAGTTCAAGCTTGATTCGGTAGGTATGACGGTAACCAGAAATCCATGGTCCTGGAGGCGACGCAAAAGATCGCAGGATTTATAGGCGGCAATTCCAGCGCTGACGCCGAGAATCAACTCACGGCCGCGAGGGAATGTGATGGGAGCGCCAGCCATAGCTGCAGTTAGTTTTGCGGTTCGAGATTCTCTATCGTGAGTAAGCCATCGTTAATCTCGCGCATAGCGATAGATAGCGGCTTCTCATGAACATGGGTTTCGACAAGTGGACCGACATACTCCAACAAACCTTCACCGAGCTGGGAGTAATACGCGTTGATCTGACGCGCGCGTTTTGCAGCATACAGAACAAGTGAGTACTTCGAACCGCTCTTATCGAGCAGTTCGTCGATTGGAGGATTAGTGATTCCATCGAGCGATGCCACAGTGACTCCTTTTAAGGTGATTTCTATAGGTTATGAGGTCGCCAAGGATACCAGCGATTGAATTACTTCATCGACCCGATGATTAGTGAGGATATGGTCGAATTCCCCTGCAGCAGCCATCTCAGCCCTTGCCAGGGCTAATCGAGCCGCTATCCGTTCGGGTGTATCCGTTCCACGATTCGTAATACGTTGCTCAAGCTCAGTCATGGATGGTGGTTGCAAGAAAACCATCATTGCTTCAGGCATAGATTGCTTCACTTGCCGTGCACCTTCAATCTCAATCTCAAGCAATACATCTTTGCCACTGGTTAATGCATCAAGAACTGGTTGACGCGGTGTCCCGTATCTGGCTCCTGCGAAATCTGCCCACTCAAGAAAATGCCTTGCATCAATCATCTTTTGAAATTCAGACGGTGTTACAAAATGATAGGCCTCGCCATCAACTTCTCCAGGCCTGGGTTCACGTGTAGTAGCAGAAACTGAAAAATAGAAATGATCTCGTTTCTTAAGTTCTTGAACAATCGTACTTTTACCGACTCCACCAGGACCAGATAGCACAATTAGCTTTCCACGTTTCATCTATCTACTTCCTTCAAAAGGCGGAGCAAAGTTTCATATTGACTACGCCCCACACCTTGCACCCTTCGTGAAACTGATATTCCAGCTCTTTCGAGAATGTTCATCGCTCGGATCTCACCAAAACCTGGAAGTGACTCTAGAAGTTCTTTAACTCTCATTTTCTTGATGGCCTCATCATTGCTTTTAAAAGCGTCCAACCAATGTCTGTTTCCACTCTTTACTTCGGATTTAAAGAGAGCCCGTGTTTTTCGGGATTGCGCCGCCTTTGCTAACGCAGCTCGACGCTCTTCAAGAGTGAGTTGTGGAGGCGCTCCCATGGCGCAATTAAACCAAGTTATCGACGAGGTTCTTAACTGGATTATTCAAGTGAGGAAGCAATTTCAGCGGCAGCTATACCGGGTTCTGGCGCTTTTGTTATCGGGCGTCCGATCACAACGTAGTTGGAACCTGCATCCATTGCCTCACGTGGCGTCATCACGCGAACCTGGTCGTCATGTGAAGCGCCCTTCGGACGAACGCCTGGAGTGATGAGTGCGATATTGCTCGACAATTCTTTACGTAGCAGACCAACCTCGTGTGGCGAACAGACTATTGATGTTGCTCCTGCCTCCACGGCTCGCTTTGCCATAGAAAGAGCGAGAGCTTGAGTTTGCTGAGGTAATCCAAGTCTGTTGAGTTCTTCTGTATCGAGAGACGTCAGCACCGTTACTGCTGTGATTGAGGTTCCCGGTGATGCACCAACAGCGGCGCTCACCATTTCAGCACCACCGGAAGCGTGAACGGTAAGAAATCGTGGTTTCAATGCGGCAACGCTTGAACAAGCTCCCGCTACAGTATTTGGAATATCGTGAAGTTTGAGATCAAGGAAGATATCGATATCAGGAAAAGAACTCATTATTTGCGCAACACCGTTCTTTCCCTGTGCCAAGTAGAACTCAAGTCCTAACTTGTAGATTGAAATCACCTGTGAAGTTCTCTCAATCATTTCTAGCGTGCTCTGTATATCTGGAAAATCAAGAGCCAGAATTATCGGAGCGTTACTTTTCATGTGCTACTCCAACAGCATCCTTGACGGAGTTAAAGCCACGTTCCTTGAGTAGGACTTCCAGTTCCTCTTTCACCTTGATTGGAGCTGACGGATTTCCAAAGTTCGCCGTTCCAATTGAAACGGCGCTCGCTCCAGCCATAATGAGTTCAAGAGCGTCGCGACCGTTTGTGACTCCCCCCATTCCAAGAATGGGTGTGTTTTTAAATGCAGCATGGACCTGATAAATAGCGCGCACTGCTACAGGTCGGATTGCGGGACCTGAGAGACCTCCAGTTTTTCCTGCAAGCTTGGGACGTTGCGCATCGATATCAATCGCCATTCCGAGAAGAGTGTTAATCAGCGCTAAGCCATCGGCACCAGCTGAAATCACTTCGCCTGCAATAGCAACGATGTCAGTGACGTCAGGGGAAAGTTTCACGATAATGGGAAGTTCTCCACCTATATTGCGTCGAACCGCCTCTACTACTGCGCGAGAAGCAACCGGATCACATGCAAAGACCATGCCGCGATTTTCCACATTAGGACAGGAAATATTGACTTCAATACCACTCAATCCCGGCACGACGCGGAGCCGTCGAGCTAACGATGCATATTCCTCTACCGTTTCACCAGATATGGAGACAACAACTCGAGAGTTATGCGAAAGCAACCAGGGTATGTCGTCATCGAGGAATTGATCGATTCCTGGTCCTTGAAGTCCGATTGAATTGAGCATCCCACTTGGAGTTTCCGCCATTCGTGGAGTAGCTCGACCTGAACGGGGTTTAAGGGCAATAGATTTGGTTACAACTGCGCCAATTTCATTTAAAGGGAAGAACTGTGAAAGTTCCTTACCAGAACTAGCGCAACCACTTGCGGTAAAGATGGGATATGGAAAGTATTTAGCGCCAAACTTGCAGCGGAAGTCAAAGGATTGGAAATCGTGGCTCATGACGCTCCCCAGGTGCCTTCGGGAATCTTTCGATGAGAATTCCAGATGACTCTCTCGCCATCCATGACGGGACCATCGATACATGAACGCGTCATCTTGATAACACCCGATTCATCACGCACCGGGAGCACGCAGGTCATACATATTCCGACGCCACATGCCATCGATTCTTCAACTGCACATTGATGAAGGGTGCCAAATTTCTGGGAAACTTCTTCTACGGCGGCGAGCATTCCCATAGGCCCGCATGAATAAATAATCTCAGTGCTATTTTTTTCAATTAACCCTGGGAGTACATCGGTTACTTTTCCTTGCAAACCAGTTGAACCATCTTCCGTAGTAATGGTGAGTGAATTTACCGAACGTTTTCCTTCTAGTGGCGCGTAAATCTTGCCCGCGACCGAAGCTCCAAGAACCATATCGACCCTGCAACCGCGCTCTTTCAAAACTTCTGCCAAACCAAAGAGCGGCGCAGAACCGTAACCACCACCAACCAAGAGCGCACTAACTGGTTCTGTTGGAATTCCGAAATGAGTTCCAAGCGGACCGACCATATTCACCCGATCGTGAATATCTAGCGAGGTAAGCCAACGACTTCCTTGGCCATGCGGAGCAACTACTAACTCGATAGTGCCCCCATACTGTCCGCGATCACTTGCTCTGTAGATTGCAAATGCGCGGCGCAGAATCATGGATGACGATGGACCTCCCACAGAAATCGCAACGAAATTTCCAGGCTTTGCATGCGCCGCCATCGATCCAGCTGCAAAAACCATATGGTGATAAGCGCCAACTTTCTTATTAGAGATGATCTCAACATCGCTCTGCGTCGCCCGGCGATTGATGGCGGTCATATTCGATGCCAATCTTGAATCGATTTCGCAGTCAAAGTTTCTCGACGCAATTGTTTTATGCCTTCGACCGCTGCTTTTAATCCTGGGACAGTTGTAATACATGAGATGCCTCGTTGCACTGCCGAAGTTCGGATCATCCGTCCATCTCTCTGGGCCCCACGACCAAAAGGCGTATTAATAACGAGTGAAATCCTATTCTGTGCGATTAAATCAACCGCAGAATAAGCATCAGGATTCTTTTCTTTCTCGGCATGCTTAGCCACCAACAAGGTTTCTACACCATGTTTTGAGAGATAGTCACGCGTACCTGCGGTTGCATGAAGAGTAAAACCGAGTTCCTTTAAACCCCTTACCGCACTCAAGGAAGCCTCTTTATCCTTATCTGAAAGTGAGATAAAAATTGCACCTTCTTTGGGTAGAGGTCCAAAAGCAGCAATCTGACTCTTGGCAAACGCGGCGCCAAATGAATCAGCCAGTCCCATGACTTCACCCGTTGATTTCATTTCAGGACCAAGAACTGAATCAACTCCTTGACCATCTCTGCGTCGGAATCTATTCCACGGCAATACAGCTTCCTTCACCGAGACTCCCCGAGCAGCGCCTGATGAGGAACTAGGAAGCGAACCGGAAGCTCTCAATTCGTGAATTGATTTTCCACAAGCAATCAGTGCTGCAGCTTTGGCTACTTGAACGCCAGTAGCTTTACTGACAAATGGCACGGTACGCGAAGCTCGAGGATTCGCTTCCAATACATACAGCTCGGATTGCGAGATTGCATATTGAATGTTGATGAGGCCTCGCACCCCAATGGCATGGGCTAATTTCTTCGTAGCTTCAGTAATCTCTGCAATTTTCGAACTATTAATCGATTGCGGCGGAATCACACACGCGGAATCTCCTGAGTGAACCCCAGCTTCTTCAACGTGCTCCATAATGCCTGCTAGGTAGAGCTCCTCACCATCATAAAGAGCATCAACATCAATCTCGATTGCATCATCTAAAAACTTATCAATCAGGACTGGATGCTCAGGATTGATCTGCGTCGCGATTTCAATGAACTCGGAAAGTTGAGAGTCGTCATAAACAATCTGCATTCCTCTCCCGCCAAGAACAAAGGAAGGACGCACGAGTACGGGATAGCCAATACTTGTCGCAACCTTTAGCGCTTCCTCATAAGAGAAAGCGGTACCAAACTGGGGTGCCCTCAATCCTGTCACTTCAAGTACTTTTCCAAAAGCACCACGATCCTCGGCTAAATGAATCG
>DAOROE010000001.1:1575-22714 GCA_035441345.1 Candidatus Nanopelagicaceae bacterium | reverse complement strand
GCAAAACGTGGAATCTTGACGACTATGTAATCGAGAGTTGGCTCAAAAGAGGCTGGCGTTTTCTTGGTAATGTCATTTGGTATCTCATCGAGTGAATAACCAATTGCCAATTTAGTTGCAATCTTTGCGATCGGAAAGCCGGTCGCCTTAGAAGCCAATGCGCTTGAACGAGAAACTCGTGGATTCATTTCAATGACAACTATGCGACCATTGACTGGATTGATAGCGAATTGAATATTGCAACCGCCGGTAGCAACCCCAACCTCTCGGATAATGTTGATGCTCAAATCTCGGAGATTTTGAAATTCAACATCGGTCAGTGTTAAGGCAGGGGCAACCGTGATCGAATCACCAGTATGAACCCCCATGGGATCGAAATTTTCGATACTACAAACAATGACAACGTTATCGTGATTGTCTCGCATAACTTCGAGCTCAAACTCTTTCCAGCCAATAATTGATTCTTCAAGAAGCACTTCTGTTACGGGGCTAAATCTCAAACCTGCCCCAGCTATCTGTTCTAATTCCTCTCGTGAATAAGCAATTCCACTACCGAGCCCACCCATAGTGAAAGAGGGACGTACAACTACCGGATAGTTCAAGATTTCTGCAGCAGATAGACATTCATCCATGGTGTGACAGATGATGGATTTTGCAGACTCGCCACCAACCTTTTCGACAATGGCGCGAAATTCTTCGCGATTTTCTCCACGTCGAATAGCAGCAACATCTGCTCCAATGAGCTTGGTGTTGTATTTCGCCAAAATACCCTTTTCGTGGAGAGCGATTGCGGCATTCAGCGCTGTTTGACCACCAAGAGTTGCCAGGATTGCAGAGGGCTTCTCTTTAGCAATAACCTGTTCAAGAAACTCAGAGGTAATGGGTTCAATATAGGTCGCATCCGCAAACTCAGGATCAGTCATGATTGTTGCAGGGTTTGAATTCACAAGAATCACGCGTATGCCCTCTGATTTGAGAACGCGACAAGCTTGCGTCCCCGAATAATCAAATTCGCAGGCCTGCCCAATAACAATAGGACCGCTTCCTATGACCAGAACGCTTTCTATAGATTTATCGCGCGGCATTGCTCTCCAGCATTTCTAGGAAATCATCAAAGAGATAATTAGCATCATGAGGCCCTGCTGCAGCTTCAGGGTGATACTGAACTGAAAAAGCTGGTCTTTCCAATAACTTCAATCCTTCAACAACCCCATCATTGAGACAGATATGTGTGACTCGTCCTGCTCCGTACACTGTAGTGAAATCACCATCAGTAGGGGCTTCGACTGCAAAACCATGATTCTGGGCGGTAATCTCGACGCGATTCTTCTCTTTGTTCATGACAGGTTGATTAATGCCACGATGTCCGAAGCGCAATTTATAGGTGTCGAAACCTAAGGCGCGTCCAAGAATTTGGTGACCAAAGCAGATTCCGAAAATCGGCATTTTCTCTTCTAGCGCCTGCCGCACAAGGGACACGACGCTATCCATGGTGGAAGGATCGCCTGGTCCGTTAGAGAGAAAGAGTCCGTCATAACCATCGCTCTTGAGTTCGGCAAAGGTGGTACTGACCGGAACCATATGAACTTCAATACCTCGCGCTGACATATTCCGAGGTGTTGCCGCCTTGATTCCGAGGTCTAAAGCCGCAACTTTAAATCTTGTTTTACCTTGTGCTGGCACCACATATTCACTATCCGTCGAAACATCGTTAGCTAAATAGGCACCTGACATCTGATCTGAGCTCCGTACTTTCACAACCATCTCTTCGCGAGATAGAGAACTGTCGGAAAAAATTCCAACTCTCATTGCACCCCGATCACGAAGGTGAAGGGTGAGCGCCCGTGTATCCACGCCTTGAATACCAACGACACCATTTTTTATCAGATCATCTTCGAGAGATCTCTGGGCTCGCCAATTAGAAACAACGGGCGAGGGATTTCGCACTACGAAACCGCTAACCCAAATCCGTCGTGACTCTTCATCTTCGGTATTCATTCCAGTATTACCAATATGCGGAGCCGTCATAATCACAACTTGCTTGTGGTACGAAGGATCCGTCAATGTTTCTTGATATCCCGTCATGCCCGTCGAGAAAACTGCCTCACCAAAAGTTTCACCAGTACAAGCCCAAGGTTCGCCTTCAAAGATACGGCCATCGTCTAGAACTAGAAATGCCGTCACTTCTTGACTCCCCCGCGTGAATCTGAATTTTCGTAAACCAGCGCGCCATTATGGAAGGTCTTCTTGATAACTCCAGGTAATTCCATGCCATGAAATGGTGTGTTCTTGCTCTTAGAGTGGAGATGTTCACGCTCTACATGCCAGGTTGCTGCAAGATCTACAAGAACCACGTTGGCTGGCGAATGAACCTTGATCTCTCCATGGCCTGCATATCTACCAATTCGTGCTGGAGCGCTCGACATTCGATTCATTAGATCAGCAAGAGTCATCAGGCCGCTCTGGACCATTGTTAAGTAGGCAATCGAGAATGCGGTTTCCAAACCAACCATTCCAAAAGCTGCGGCGCTCCATTCGCAATCCTTAGCTTCATTGGGATGCGGCGCGTGATCAGTTGCGATGATGTCAATCGTGCCATCTGCTAAACCTTCACGAAGTGCGATGACATCGCTCTTGGTACGAAGTGGAGGGTTTACTTTGAATACCGGGTCGTACGATTCAGCCTTCTCATCTGTGAGAAGTAGATGGTGTGGAGTGACTTCCGCCGTAACTTTAATTCCGCGCTCCTTGGCGCGGCGGACTATCTCCACTCCCCCTGCAGTCGTGAGATGACAGATATGAAGACGGCTATCGACATGCTCTGCCAACAAAACATCGCGGGCAATGATGGCCTCTTCAGCCACAGCTGGCCAACCTTTTAAACCCAAACGCGCGGATATTTCACCTTCATTCATTTGCGAATGTTCAGTAAGTCGCGGATCTTGCGCATGTTGCGCAATCAGACCATCAAAGGTTTTGACATATTCCAATGCACGGCGCATGACCAACGGATCAGAGACACAATGCCCATCATCGCTAAAGATTCTCACGCGCGCTTCGGACTGATTCATCGCTGAAAGTTCTGCTAGGTGAGTTCCTTTTTGATCAATGGTGACAGCACCGATTGGATAAACATCACAGAGGCCATGGCTCTTCCCTAGGCGAAATACTTGCTCAACTACTCCTGCGGTATCAGCTACAGGCAACGTGTTGGGCATCGCTGAAATTGCAGTGAAACCACCGGCAACGGCGGCTTGAGACCCCGTTAGAACAGTTTCTGCATCCTCACGTCCAGGTTCTCGTAGGTGAGTATGAAGATCTACGAATCCAGGAAGTATGTGTAGACCCTCACCATTGATAACGGTTGGCTTACTACCTGTCGGAAGCGCTTGAACAATTACACCCTCACTAATGAGAACCTCTTGGGAATCCCCGAAGGAATTTTTTGCGTTTTCAATCTTCCACGTACTCATACACCAACCTCGATTGTCGAATTCGACTCGGAGCGTGCTGTGCCACTTAAGAGAAGGTAGAGAACTGCCATACGGATACTGACGCCATTTGCCACTTGTTCCACGATCACAGAACGAGGCGAATCAGCGCTATCAGCTGAGATCTCAAGACCACGATTCATGGGGCCAGGATGCATCACTATCGCTTCGCTTTTCATGCGGTTGATGCGCTCCAAGTTAAGTCCAAAATTACGTGAATATTCCCTTTCAGTGGGGAAATAAAGATCATCCATTCGTTCACGTTGAACGCGGAGCATCATGATTGCATCAACGCTTTCAATCTCAGCATCCAGTGAATAACTGACCTCTGCACCCCAACTTGCAACGCCCACCGGCAGCAAAGTGGGTGGCGCAATGAGGACAACCTTCGCACCTAACTTCTGTAAAAGAAGGACATTGCTTCGAGCAACTCTGGAATGAAGAACATCTCCAACGATGGCAATCCTTAAACCTTGTAGATCGCCAGAATCCTGACCTAAATGGCGCCGAATAGTGAATGCATCGAGCAGAGCTTGCGTTGGGTGTTCATGGGTTCCATCCCCAGCATTAATCACAGTCCCTGTCATCCACTGTTGTCGCGCCAATTGATGCGGAGCGCCAGATGCGCCATGTCGAATGACTACTGCATCTGCGCCCATTGCCTGCAAAGTAAGCGCGGTATCTTTCAAACTTTCACCCTTACTTAGACTCGATCCTTTTGCTGAGAAGTTGATGACATCTGCCGATAGTCGCTTTGCCGCCGCCTCAAAAGAAATTCTCGTGCGAGTTGAGTCTTCGAAGAAGAGATTGACCACCGTTCTACCGCGAAGAGTTGGAAACTTCTTGACCGTTCCTTCAGAGAGTCGTGACAGCTCGGCTGCAGTATCGAGCACATTAATTGCCTCAGCCTTGCTCAGATCATTTATTGAAAGTAGGTGCTTCATTTGCCGTCACGACCTTCAATAGTGACTGCATCGCTCCCGTCGATTTCGGCCAAATGTACCTTGACCGTTTCGTCCTTTGACGTAGGAATATTTTTTCCGACAAAATCTGCTCGGATTGGTAATTCTCTATGGCCCCGATCAATCAAGACCGCTAGTTGAACGCTCTTCGGCCTGCCGATCTCGTTAAGCGCATCCAATGCAGCACGAATCGTTCGACCCGAATAGAAAACGTCGTCAACAAGGACAACATGTTTTCCGTCGATCCCACCGCTGGGTATCTCGGTTGGCAACAAGGTTCTTGGAGGGCGCATTCGAAGATCATCGCGATACATGGTGATATCCAAAGTCCCCACCGGGATCGCGGTCTTCTCAATCTCGTTGATATCTTCTGCAATTCTCTTGCTTAAGAACGCTCCTCGCGTTGGAATGCCTAGCAATAGCACATCAACGCTACCGTGGTTTTTTTCTAGGATTTCATGCGATATGCGACGTAGCGCACGGTTGATTTCACCGGCATTGAGGACAACGCTCATTAGAACTCCTTCGCCGCCTCACAGGACGGATCGTTAAAGGTTGGCGCACTCTAGCACGGCCGTTGGTTGTGGAAGAAACTCATGGTTTGTGTCGCTACGCCTTAACCTGCCGCCATGCCCACACCACTTCACATTGGAGCGCGCCTTAAACAGATCCGCCGCCAACAAGGTTTGACTCTGAAGCAGATAGAAATCAAATCTCGCGGTAAATGGAAGGCTGTCGTTATTGGCTCATACGAACGCGGAACCCGATCACTGAGCGTTGCAAAAGCCGAAGAGCTCGCAAGCTTTTATGGAGTTCCGTTATCTGCATTCTTCACGGAGCGAGAGCAAAACGCAGAACATACTCTTACCGATGGACTGACCTTTGATCTAAGAAAGCTACGACAATCCCTCACCACGCCCGATGAATTCTCTAGCCAGGTTTATGGCCTATTAAATTGGATAGCACGCAAGCGAGAAGACTGGAATGGTGAAATTCTCAGTTTGCGCTCGGGCGATATCGACACCCTCATGATCCTTACCAAGAAGAATGAGGTAGAACTTGCTGATGCGCTCCTGAATCGAGAACTAAGGTTTACAAAACTAGGTCGGGTTTAATCTCAAGAATCTTACTAAGGACCCCGTTGATGTATTTGCTTGAATCTTCGGTCGAAAGTGTTTGGGCTAACTCCAAAGCTTCACTTATGGCCACCGAAGCTGGAACATCACTAGACCAGAGAAGTTCAAAGATCGCTAGACGAAGGATATTTCGATCAATGACTGGCATGCGATCCATATCCCATCCTTGCGAGTATGTCGTAATCAATTCATCGAGTTTACGTTTATGAAGTTCAACTCCATCAACCAATTCTTTTGTGAAGTCTCGGATTACATACTCCAGATCTGTGACTCTTGTGTGCAAGAGATCTACAGCAGGGGTCTTACGGATATCGCCTTCGTAAAGTAAATCCAGAGCCGCTTTACGCGCCTTGGAACGCGTACTCACTTAGTTTGCGCGTCCTAAATACTCACCCGAACGGGTATCAACAAGAACAACTTCATCTTGCTTGATAAATAATGGAACCTGAATGGAAATTCCAGTTTCGAGAGTTGCGGGCTTGGAACCAGCTGAGGATCGATCTCCTTGTAAGCCAGGTTCGGTGTAAGTAATACGTAGTGGAACATTTGCTGGTAGCTCAACATAAAGAGGATTTCCCTCATGCACAGCAACAATAGCCTCACTGTTTTCTAACATGTAATTCGCTGCATCTCCGACAGTTTCTGGGGAGATTGTCATCTGGTCATACGTCGATGAATCCATAAAGACATACCCTGATGGATCCTTGTACAAGAACTGCATTTCACGTTTCTCAAGAATCGCAACGTCGACCTTAACACCAGCGTTGAATGTTCTCTCGACCACTTTGCCTGATAAAACATTTTTCAATTTGGTACGTACGAAGGCAGGGCCTTTGCCCGGCTTGACATGCTGGAATTCGACAACGTTCCATAGCTGACCCTCAATATCGAGCGTCATGCCGTTCTTAAGGTCATTAGTTGTGGCCATAAGCGCGAAGATTACACGCGAATTTGCTATTTAACTAATTGCTGTAAAGCACGTAGCGCCAAGCGATACGAATCAAGCCCGAATCCTGCAATGGTTCCATTAACTACTCCCGAGATCACAGAGGTGTGACGGAACTCTTCTCGTGAAAGCGGGTTCGAAAGATGTACCTCAATACACGGCGCTTTCAGCATTACCACCGCGTCTCGTATCGCATAGGAATAATGAGTGAATGCTGCCGGATTGAAGATGATGGGGACTTTGTTATCGGCGGCCTCATGTAACCACGAGATAATTTCCGATTCATCGTTGCTTTGGCGAATCTCTGCCTCAATTTGCAACGTCGCAGCTTCTTTCTTAATGGCCTCTTCAATATCTTGATAGGTGATATCTCCATAGTAATTCTTTTCTCGTAAATCAAGGCGAGAGAGATTAGGACCATTAAGAACGAGACATTTCATAGCCATAATCTACCGTCCTATCTCGGATTCATAGATACTCTGCAAGATCTTCATATCCGGGTTCTCTGCTCTCGTAGGTTTTCCAATATCAGAGAGCGTTACAAAACGTAATGCAGACCGACTCTTCTTATCGCGGAGCATTAACTCCCGGAGTTCGGCCCAAGCAGATGAGCTATAAGAGGTGGGTAAATCAAGAGCTTCCAAAGTTGATTTATGGAGCTGTACTCCACTTGACGTCAGTCCGCTGAAATGCGCAGAAACATGTGCTGCATACACAAGGCCAATCGAGACACACTCACCGTGGCGAAGCTCGTAATGAGAGTGCCGCTCAATTGCGTGGCCCAATGTATGTCCGTAATTAAGAATCTCTCTTTCAAATGACTCACGAAAATCAGAACTAACAACCCGAGCCTTAACTGTGATTGCCCTCTTAATTAATTCGCTCATATTTTCTCTCCAACCACGATTGATGATCGAGAGGATTTCTGAATCTGCAATGAAACCGCATTTAGCCACTTCAGCTAACCCAGCCTTTACATCGCGTTCCGAAAGAGTGGACAAAAAACTTTCATCGACAATAACCTTCGAAGGCGAATGGAAAGCGCCTGCCAGATTCTTTCCGCCAACGAGATTGATGCCGGTCTTGCCACCAATGGCTGCATCAACCATCCCAGCAAGCGAGGTTGGAACTGCTACCCACTGCAAACCACGCATGTATGTTGCGGCCACGAAACCTGCGAGATCAGTGGTGGCTCCACCACCAATTCCAATAAGAAAACCATCTCGTCCAAATCTTTCCTCTGCTAGTCTCTCAAGAATCTGCAAGTAAACCGCTCCAGATTTCTGAGATTCTCCATCTGGAAGTTCAATTACTAACCAATCACTTGGCAACGAACCGACAATCTCAACTAAATTCTTTGGAACTAGGACGCAGGCTTTGCCATTCTTAATTGTGTCGGAAAGTGATGATTTCCAGTCCCTCACGAAATCAACTGAATAATCGCGCTCTGCGCTGATAACAATCTGGCTCATGCGATCACCATCTGGGCGATCTCTCGAGCCACTTCTTGTGGTTTACGGTTGTCCGTAGAAACGGTGCGGGCAGAAATTCGTTCATAAATAGGGCGACGCTTTTCCATCAGAGCTAACCATTGTTGCCGAGGGTTTCCCATCAGCAATGGCCGTTCTTTATTGAAACCAACGCGCGGCGCAGCATTAGAAATCGAGACATCCAAAAAAATAACCTCCGAGAAATCTTGAAGTCTCTGTTCTACATCTGGATCTAGGACAGATCCACCTCCCAGAGCTATAACAGAGTCCTCTTCATCTAATGTTTTGAGAACTACTTCCTTTTCCAAGCGTCGAAAATACTCTTCGCCATCGGTGAGAAAGATTTCACTAATCTGACGCCCGGTCCGCTTTTCGATAACCTGATCGGTATCAATCCAAGGCTTGTTCAACTCCTTGCTAAGATATTTAGCAACTGTAGATTTTCCAGCACCTGGTGGTCCTATCAACACTATAGATTGCATAATTGCTATTTGATCTTCATATTTTCAAGATATGACGCAAGATTTCGTTTTGACTCCATCAAGCTGTCTCCCCCAAATTTCTCTAGGAATGATTCAGCAAGTACGAGCGCAACCATTGCTTCAGCAACAATGCCGGCCGCCGGAACTGCACATACATCGGAGCGTTGATTTATAGCTTTAGCAGCCTCACCATTCGATGTGTCGATTGTGTCGAGGGCTTTCGGCACAGTAGAAATCGGTTTCATTGCCGCTCTTACGCGGAGAACTTCACCGGTAGACATTCCACCTTCGGTTCCACCAGCGCGACCAGTTCTGCGTCGAATAGCGCCCGATGAATCTCTTTCTATTTCGTCATGAGCGTGACTGCCACGTCGCTTGGCCGTAGTAAATCCATCGCCAATTTCCACGCCCTTGATAGCTTGAATCCCCATAAGCGCACCGGCAAGTCGAGAATCTAATCGCCGATCCCAATGAACATGGGAGCCAAGCCCTGGAGGAAGATCGTAGGCTAGAACTTCAACAACTCCTCCAAGAGTGTCGCCTTGTGAGTGGGCATCGTTTATCTCATCAATCATTTTCTTGCTTACATCAGGAAAAGCACATCGCACTTCATCCTGATCGATTGATTCTCGTGAGTTTTTCAGCGGAAGTTGATAGTCGGCGGGGATTTCAACTGCGCCGATTGATACGACATGACTCAAAATCTCGATACCTGCCACCTGACGTAGGAATCGACGCGCAACAGCACCTAGAGCTACACGTGCTGCAGTTTCTCTTGCAGATGCTCTCTCCAGAATCGGTCTAGCGTCTTCAAATTCATACTTCTGCATTCCAACAAGATCTGCATGACCAGGACGTGGCCGCGTCAAGGGCGCATTCCTACCAAGATTTTCTATCTCTTCCTTCGGGATGGGATCGGCCGCCATAACTTTTTCCCATTTAGGCCATTCTGAATTCGCAATTTCAATCGCGATTGGTCCGCCCTGAGTAACTCCATGACGAATTCCACCAATGATTGTGACTTTATCCGCTTCGAAATTTTGACGTGCTCCGCGCCCAAAACCTAATCTCCTGCGACGAAGATCTTCATCAATATCCGATGTGGTAACTAAAACATGTGCCGGGATTCCTTCAACGATGCCGACCAGAGCCGGACCATGGGATTCACCTGCTGTGAGCCAACGCATCTGATAATTATCGCAGATAGAAGGTATTTCTTGCTGATTGTTTATATATACGTCTCGAGGGCCACCCCGAGGAACATGAATGGAGCAAATGCGATTCGACTTTTTACAGTGATTCTCTTAAACAAGAGAAGCAGGAGGATCACTACACCAGCTGTCATCCATACGAAGAGGTTCATCCGTATAACTGCGGAGAATTCCTCATGGCTCACAGAGAGATAAATTCCCATGAGTGGTGACAGTCGAAGGTCTCCCATACCTAATTGTCTTCGTGAGCAGAAATAAATGGCTAGATAAATCAGTAGATTGCCTAAAGCAAAAATGGCGGCGTTCCAAGAGATGAAAACAATGCTAGATAAAATTGCGAGATACACATGCGTCTTTTTGATGCGATGACTCTTCACGTCTGTGTGACTAATCACGAGCGACGCAATCAGAAAATGAAGAGTCTCCATCCTCTGAGGTTATGCTCTAGAAAGAACTCTCGTAGATTACCCACAGGTCATTGCAAACTCTGCAAGGCAACTTTCTTAAGCTCACTAAAAAGGCTTTGCCTGTCAAAAGATTTCTGGGTCATGGCTTCTATCTGAAAGATAGCCTGAGCGCAGAGTAGATCTATTCCCGATAACAACTGACCGCCACCTTCTAATTGCCTGCGTGAGAGCGTCGGTAACCACGGCGAATAAATAGCATCGAGGAGAATGGGCGCGACTTGAGGATCGAAATATACAGAGGAAATTCCATCGTCAGGCACAGTGTTAATAAGTAGATCAACGCCTTCTACTTGTTCAATCTCATCCCAGGCTAAGAATTGAATGCGATGTTCTGGAAATGCTTCAATAATCTGTGAGTCTCGGGATGCGCTTCTGCGACAAATAAAGATTTCCGTGTTCTCGAGCTGTCTCGAATCCAACGCGGCTCGTGCAGTTCCCCCGGCTCCGAGAATTGCAACTTTATTGAACTTCTTATCGTTGAGTAAGAATTCTATTCCGGTGACATCTGTCGAAGTCGCCTTCCAATTCCTCCCCTCACGAAAGATTGTGTTTGCTGATTGAATACGTGCTGCACGTGCATCAACCTCAATTAAATCCGTGTAATCCTTGGAGCAGATTTCCTCTTTGAGTGGCATCGTGAGAGAAAAGCCGCACCAATTGGGATCAGACAACCGCTCCGGAGATAGAAAGCTTCGTAACTCATCTTGTTTTACCTCCATCGCTGCATAATCACCATCAAAGCCAAGAACCTTATAAGCATGATTGTGGATGAGCGGTGATAGCGAATGTTTAATGGGAGAACCGAGGACTGCCGCCTTAAATGTCATTCGAATAGTCCTAACTTAAAGTTCTTTTTATACTCGGCTTTCCACTCTAAGAATTGATCATAAGAGCTGGTAAAGCGTGTGTCGTTAGGCTTCACTGTTACGAAATAAAGCCAATCGCCTGCTTCTGGTTGCAGAGCGGCTTTTATCGCTGCTGCCGTGGGACTTCCAATCGGTCCTGGAGGAAGTCCTGGATAGATAAATGTGTTGTATTTGCTACGAACTTTAATGTCTTCCAACGAAACTCGAATCTCTCCCCTGCGATTGAGTGCGTAATGAACTGTGGAATCAAACTGCAGAGGCATCCTCTTTTCAAGTCGGTTATAGATAACGCGTGAAACCTTTCCGAAAATGTCAGGAGTACCCTCTGTTTCGACGAGAGACGCAACTGTAAGAATCTCAAATGGAGAAAGGGTTGGAGAATTGCTCCATTCAATATTCTTGGTTGCCCATTCAAATTTCTCCAGCATCGCTGTGATGACACTCTTGGCATCTACATCTTTATTGAAGGAATACTGCGCCGGATAGAGAAATCCCTCTAAAGAGCGAGTCTCGAATCTCTCTGGAAGTGCTGCTGACTTCATGGCTTTAGCTATCTCTAATTCGGAGAGGCCGAAGTCGATGAGCGACTCCACAACTTCAGCTACTCGCGCGCCATCGCGCACGATGATGAGATTTGGAATCCGCTTTGGATCCAGTAACTGTTCCAACGCTTCTTTGGCAGGAATCCTCCTTTCAATCAGGTGCTCTCCTGGCGCGATTCGAGAAGAACGTTCATCCGCGACGGCTACTCTAAAAAACGCTAATGAAGATTTCACGACGCCTGCGGCTTCGAGTTTCCGAGCTATCTCAGAACCAGTCTCTCCATTGGCCACTTCAATTCTCACTTCGCCGATAGCTTCACCAGGAGCGAAATCAGGTGCGCTCTCGACTCCGCTCGCACAACTTCTCAAGGAGAGGGTGAGCAAGAAGATAAAGACGGCCGACAAGGCCAGACGCCCCAAAGGTTCTTTAGACAATAAAGAAGTAAGTGCTCGTGCGTTGGGTTGCAGGCTAGATTTCATCGCCAGCCAATCTCCCGCTTGAACTCTCCCATTGGAGCGCGAACTCTAAAATTGCTACCGCAGCCATTTGATCGACATCTTCGCGGGTAAGTTTCTTTCCGATTGATTTGGCTTGGCTTATTGCCGATTTTGTAGAAAGTCTTTCATCAACAAGTCGCATCTCGATATGAGATCCAATGTAACTCCGGAGCTCTTGAGCAAAATGGCGAACTTTCTCAGCTGAGGTACCTTCCCCTCCTGATAGATGAATAGGTAAGCCGATATACACAACGCTAATAGCTTCATCCAGAACTATCGAGGCTATCTCTTCATTCACCGCAACGACATTGTCATCGCTGTTCTTGATAGTCCGCAGAGGTGAAGCTACAAGTGCAGTGGTATCACTTACCGCTAATCCAATGCGAACATCGCCAAAGTCAATTGCCAAACGTCGTCCAGATGGCAACATGATGACTCTTAGATCAGAGCGTTCTTAATTGCGTTCATCGCTTCAGAAATCTTGGCACCATTGATTCCGCCACCTTGGGCGAAGTCATCCTTACCTCCGCCACCACCTCCGAGAATTGTGGACGCCAGTTTTACTAAAGTTCCAGCCTTTACCCCACGTGCTCGAGCGTCGTCATCCACGGCGACAACCAACACAACTTTTTCTTCCCCTCTACTTGCGAGAGCAATAACGCTGCCTTTGACGCGAGAGCGCAGATCTAAAGCAATCGAACGAAGATCATCGCCACTTAAGTTATCGCCCATATCATGAGCCAGCAGCGAGATTCCGTTAACTTTCTCAGCTGACGCAATCAAGGAGCTAGCGGCAGCAAGTGCCTGCTTGGTTTTAATCTGCGCCAGCTCTTTCTCCACTTCCTTGAGTCGAGATACCAAAGATGAAATTCGTTCCGGAAGTTCTTCAACCCTGGTGCTCTTAATAAGGTCATTGAGAGAATTCAAAAGGACATGCTCGCGAGCCAAGAATGAGTATGCATCGACCCCGACGAGCGCCTCCACACGTCGAACACCTGCGCCGATAGAAGATTCGCCGAGCAACTTCACGATTCCTAATTGCCCTGAGCGAGAGACATGGGTGCCACCACATAATTCGCGAGCCCAATCGCCAACGCTTACAACTCGTACTCGCTCTCCATATTTTTCGCCGAAAAGTGCCATCGCGCCGATTGCTTTCGCTTCTGCTTGAGACATCTCCTCAGCTGTCACTTCAAGATCTTCTAGGAGCAACGTATTAACTCGCGACTCAACTTCATTGAGCGCAGCTTCGGAAACTGCACCAGCTGATGGAAAATCAAATCTAAATCTGCCTGGAGCATTCTCTGATCCAGCTTGCGTTGCTGTCTCACCAAGTACTTCACGGAATGCTTTGTGAACCATATGTGTAGCAGTATGTGCGCGCGAGATACCGCGACGTCGTTCGATATCGATGGCAGCATGCACCTGGGTGCCAGATTGCCACGATCCTTTAGTGATACGTCCACGATGGACAAAAACACCCGGAATGGGCGTTTGAACGTCATCGATTTCAATCAGCGAGCCATTTGCACCATGAATAAATCCGCCATCTGCAAGTTGGCCGCCGCCTTCTGCGTAAAAAGGAGTGCGATCGAGGATTACTTCAACCTCATCACCTTCGATTGCTTCGGAAGTGCTCTTTCCATCCTTAAACAAGCCAAGCAGCGTACTTTCACTTTCAAGATGGGTGTACCCAATGAACTCAAGTTTCTTACCTTGTTCGGCAATTTTGCGATATTCAGAAACATCCGTATGGCCGCTCTTCTTTGATTTAGCATCAGCTTTGGCGCGATCACGTTGCTCTTTCATTAACCTCTTAAAGCCTTCGGCATCAACTGCCAGGCCCTGCTCGCTCGCCATTTCCAGAGTTAAATCGAATGGAAATCCATAGGTATCGTGCAATTTAAAGGCATCGTCTCCCGAGATCTGCTTGCCGCCACCTTTTTTAACAACTGCGCTTGCTTGATCAAAAATTTGAGTTCCACTCTTGAGAGTTTGCAGAAAGGCATCTTCTTCGGCTTCTGAAACCTTAATGATTCGCTCTCTGTCGCTCACAAGCTCGGGATACTGGGGACCCATCGCTTCAATTGAGGCAGATATCAATTCCACCATGTTGTGGTCAGGTGATCCCAGTAAACGCATATTGCGAGTAGTGCGACGCATCATGCGACGTAATACATATCCGCGCCCCTCATTTCCGGGGGTAACACCGTCACCAATCAACATCGTCGCGGTACGCGCATGATCAGCAATAACCCGAAGTGAGATATCGCTGTGAGAGTCCGCACCATATTTCACGCCAGTGATACCACTCGCACGATCAAGAATATGTTTTGTCGTATCAATTTCGTAAATATTTTCAACGCCTTGCAATAACGCTGCAGTTCTCTCAAGACCTAAGCCAGTATCAATATTCTTTGCAGGCAGCTCTCCGATGATGGGGTAACCCTCTTTTCCGGGACCATCGCCGCGAATATTTTGCATGAAAACCAAATTCCAGATCTCTAAATACCGATCCTCGTCAGCGATCGGGCCACCTTCTTTGCCGTATTGCGGACCCCGGTCATAGTAAATCTCCGAGCACGGCCCACAGGGACCAGGAACACCCATTGACCAGAAGTTATCCGCCATGCCACGACGCTGAATTCTCTCCTTGGGTATCCCAATTTTCTTATGCCAAATATCAGCAGCCTCATCATCATCAAGATAGACAGTGACCCACAACTTTTCTTCCGGAAAGCCATAACCACCTTGATTTATCGGCTTTGTGAGTAATTCCCAAGCTAGGGCTATGGCGCCTTCTTTGAAGTAATCACCGAAAGAAAAATTGCCACACATCTGAAAGAACGAAGCATGGCGCGTAGTTTTTCCAACTTCATCAATATCGAGGGTGCGCACACATTTCTGAACCGAGGTTGCGCGTGTATAAGGCGGAGTCATTTCTCCAAGAAAGAACGGTTTAAATGGCACCATTCCGGCATTGACGAGTAAAAGATTGGGATCATCGGCGATGAGGGAAGCAGAAGGAACGACAGTGTGCTTTAAACCTAAACTGTTGTCCGACTCAAAAAAAGAGAGCCAACGCGATCTAATCTCGGCTGATTTCACGAGAGATTAGAACTCCTCGTCATCAACGTAACGTGTTGTCTTACCCTTTTTTGCTGACTTCTTCTTTTTCTTCTTCCGCATTTGCGCTGCAGTTAAAACTGCTCCTGCCGCTTTCATCGCCATCTGATTCTTATCTAAAAATGAAGAGGTGTTTTCGGTGATCTTTGTGCTGAGTTCTTCCATTGTCCGTGTGACTTTGTTGATGCTCTGGAGCGGCCCATTGACGAGCTCTACAGTTGTGGTTACTTCGTTAAGAAGCGGTGTGGTCTCATTCGTGATCTCTTTAACTGCAGTGCCAACCTCATCAATAGCTCTTCCAAGTCGAACTACCGCATAGGCGATGGCAAGACTGATAATGAGGAAAGCGCTGGCAGCGATTATCGCTGCAATTCCACCTGCGGACATGAGGCAAGCGTACCCAATGTCGCCTTATCCCCGTGTTTTAAGCGAGTGTTGGCAGCGGCACATCTGGAGTGCGATGTTCTTTATGGGCCGTCAAGGCTGATACGTGATACGCCTCAATGGCGGCGATATTTTCCTGCGATAAATACTTGCTTCCATCCACCACATCGCCCATTCGACCTTCGATAACTGCATGAACATCGTTACCAGATAACGTTTTGTGGGTTTCTAACGCATGCGCTACGGCAAGAACGTGCGCTCGATTTGCGGCGAGTAAGTCCTCTGCTTTTGTTAACAGAGTCGAGAGGTTGTCCTCGATGCGATCAGAGAGCGCTCGACGCATCTCTTGCTTTGCTTCATTAGGACGCGCTCCACCAGGTGCACCAATTTCCATGCGACGACTTGAGGCGTATGAAGAAACCGTGGAGCCCATTCCCCAATAGCCTTCCATTAATCCTGCAATTGTTGTGGCCGACTCCAAATCACCCGAGACGCCTGATGAATTATCTCCATCAAAGAACATTCGCTCTCCAGCCAGGGAAGCAAGTGATACCAAGATGTCGCCTTCATATTCACTCTTCCAATGAGTGAATTGATCATCCGGTGGAATCGACGCAACCATTCCTAAATACTCGGCGCCCTTTTCGATGGTTGCAATATCAATATCCATATGTTTTCTGACTCGATATGCCATGACTGCGTGACAAGCTTCATGAACCGCTGTTGCATGGCGCTCTCGCTCGATGTATTCAACATCTTCTGATGGGCCAAGTTGCTTGAGTTGTTTAGCCTTTAAAACATCGGCCCACGTAACACTGGTTCGTCCGTTACGGATTGCCATGATCAAAGATTCATTGACGAGATCTTTAATGGTTGCACCCGTTGCATATGGCGTGATGATTGCCAGCTTTTCAACTTCTTCTTTGGAGAGATTGTTGGCAACTTTGGCGAAATAACCCTCATAGGTTCGAATACGTCCCGCTTTGCTTGGATAACCAACCCGATACATGCGATCGATGCGTCCGGGACGAAGGAGCGCTTCGTCGAGGGACTCCGGCATATTCGTCGCCATCACAACCAAGATTCGATACTTGGGAGGATTCTTCGGACGCATGCCCAGCGTTCTTCGAACAATGCGGTTGAAGAATCCGCGGGGCTTTTTTAAGCCAGATAATTCTGTGAGCAGCGCCTGGAGAGTTCCCATTCCCCCACCGCCACCAGCGCCTGCTCCCATGACAAACCGATTAATCAAAGAAGGTTTTCCTTCGTTTACCGATGAATGAGCGGAAAGATTTTTAACTGTAATTAAATTCGATGCTGATTCACTGAGGTAGGTGCCTCCTCTGCATGAATCCTGGGAAGAATATGCACCTGGTCCGCGATTGGTCATAATTCCACGATTGCCCAGAGCATCAGCTTCATCAAAGAAAACAACAACTCCACCGTAGCGAAGAGCAAGTTTACGTAATTTCCTAAAGAGACCTTTTACTTTGAGGATTCCAATACCAAAGAACATATTGTTGAATGCGCCGGGATCAACGAAGACGAATGGTTTACCTGTTTCGCCAGCCATTGACTCTGCCATCAAAGTTTTTCCGGTTCCTGGAGGCCCCCATAACAAAATTCCACCTGGAACGTATCCTCCGAGTTTTTCAATACTCTCTGGATTTTCTAGGAAGACTAAGTTTTCGCGTATACGCGCAAGAACATGATCTTGACCCCAGACATCAGTGAAACGTGTTTTGATGTCATCAGGAAAATAGGTATCAATTCCACCACGACTTAGGAACCAAAAAATTGCAACAAATTGGATGATGACGAAAACAACAGCAAACATAAGTTGCCCGATTATGGGAAGTGCGCTCCACAGCGCCTGAGGTGCTAAGAACAGCGCACGAACTGGAGTCTCGTCGTAGATCGCACCTAGTACGACCGAGAGGAGTGCTATGACGACTATCCACTTAATAACCCGCGAGATGCGAAAGCGAGTCCAATCGCTAAGTTTGTGAATTATGCGATCTACAAAGGAAAAATATCGTTGCCAAATTCCATGATACGGAGCGGCGAGTTCTGAGATTAAGAAATGCGTTTGACGTAACGCTTCAATTGCAAAGAGAGGAAAGATCCACCAACGCTGATAGGCGCTATTTGCAAGGGCTTTTTCGAAACTGAGGCTCTCATCGCCTGCCATATCCGCCCACACGAGAACGAGAAAGACAATGGTGAAGAAGAGTAAGAATTTGATTCGATCGTAGAAGGAAAGATGAACTCGCGTCTTTCTATCCGTATCGCGTGGCCGCGAATTTTGAGTTGTGCTCATCATTTATCCTCTGGCTTGAAATCTACGCCACTTTCTTTACGTTGCGCAGCGGTAATTGGAGTCGGAGCGCCGGTGAGTGGATCCCCTCCGCTAGCAGTCTTGGGAAAAGCAATCACTTCCCTGATTGATTCCGCACCAGCAAGAAGTGCGCAAAGACGATCAAGTCCCAGGGCAATTCCTCCATGTGGCGGCGGCCCATAGTTGAAAGCTTCGAGGAGGAATCCGAATTTGCTCTCGGCTTCCGCTGGACTCAAACCTATGACATTAAATACCGATTGTTGAATATCTCTTCGGTGAATACGAATAGACCCTCCACCTATCTCACTGCCGTTGAGCACGATGTCATAGGCATAGGCAAGAGCTTCGCCAGGGTTCGTTGCAAATGTTTTTTCATACTCAGGTTTTGGTCCGGTAAATGGGTGATGAACCGCTGTCCAGCCACCTTCATCGGTCTTTTCGAACATAGGAGCATCAACAACCCAGAGAAATTTCCATTCTGACTTATTTATTAGATTGCAACGTTCACCAATTTCAAGACGCACCGCACCTAAGAGATTTAAAGATGAGTTACGGTCACCAGCTGCGAAAAATATTGCATCTCCATTTTTTGCGCCCACAAAAGCAGCAATTTCTGTTGATTCTTTTTCAGAGAGATTCTTCGCAACTGGACCCGAGAGAGATCCATCTTCACCTACCAAGATGTACGCCAATCCCTTCGCCCCGCGAGCTTTGGCCCAGTCTTGCCATGCATCTAACTCTCTGCGAGGAGAAGACGCTCCCCCTGGCATCACAACCGCACCGACAAATTCGGCTTGAAATACGCGGAAGGAGGTCTCTTTGAAGAATTCGGTTGCGTCAGTTAACTCATTGCCAAAACGTAAATCAGGTTTATCCGATCCAAATCTCCGCATTGCTTCGTGGTAAGTCATATGCGGTATCGGCAGTGGCACTTCATATCCAACAACGCTCCTAAATACTGCGGAGATGATTTTTTCAGCCACCGAGATCACGTCATCTTGATCACCAAAAGACATTTCTATGTCGAGCTGCGTGAATTCTGGTTGACGATCAGCACGGAAATCTTCGTCGCGGAAGCATCGAGCGATCTGGTAGTACTTCTCCATTCCAGCAACCATCAGCAACTGTTTAAATAACTGAGGTGATTGAGGAAGGGCATACCAAGAACCTGGTTGTAAACGAACAGGAACTAGAAAATCTCGCGCGCCTTCTGGAGTTGATCGTGTGAGATATGGTGTTTCGATCTCAAGAAAACCTTCTTCATCCATAACGCTTCGAATAACGGAGGTAACTTTTGAGCGGAGACGTAGGGCTTTGCTGGGGGCCTCGCGCCGTAGATCTAAATAGCGATATTTGAGGCGCACCTCTTCACTGACATTAACATTCTCACCACTATCAACTGGGAATGGCAATGGAGCAGCCTCACTCAACACTTCAAGCGAATCACATACAACTTCTATTTCACCAGTAGGGATTCCCAGATTCTCATTGCCCTGTGGTCGCTTTGCGACAGTGCCTTTTACTACAACACACCATTCCGCCCGCAGGGATCCGGCAACAGCTTCATCCGAAATAACAACTTGGACATTTCCTGTTGCATCACGGAGATCAATAAAAGCAACACCGCCATGATCTCGTCTGCGCGCAACCCAGCCAGCTAAGGTGACGGTTTGGCCAATGTTGCTAGAACGAAGTGTTCCTGCGCCATGCGAACGAAGCACTACACAAGCCTCTCTTCTTTACTGGGAGGACCGCCAATGAGACTTACAGAAGACGGGATTTCTCCGCAAGGGTTTGAGCTAGACCGCTAAGAGTAACCGAAACCGTCTCCCCCGTCGCCATATTTTTCAGTTCGATACTTCCTGAGGTGAGTTCAGCATCACCAATCACGATGGCAAAGCGCGCACCTGATTTATCAGCTGCTTTCATTGCGCCTTTGAGGGCTCTCTCGCCATAACTCTGTTCAACAACGAATCCTTGATTCCGCAATTGATTGACAAGAACAAAGGATTCTTCTCTTGCTCTTTCACCAAGTGCGACAACATACAAATCTGTGTACTTCAACGACGTTAGCGAAATTCCTTCTGCTTCCATCGCCAAGATAATTCGATCAATTCCTAGACCAAATCCAATGCCAGATAGATCTTGTCCGCCAAGGGTTGACATTAAACCGTCGTATCTTCCGCCACCCCCGATTCCCGATTGGGCCCCTAAGCCACTGTGGACAAATTCGAAGGTAGTGCCTGTGTAGTAATCCAAGCCTCGCACCATCCGAGGATTCACTTCAAATGGCACACCAACTGCTGTGAGCGCTTTCTGGACAGCAGCAAAATTTACTTTGCTTGCATCATTCAGAAAATCCATAAGTAGTGGAGCGCTTTCCATCTTGGCTTGAACTTCGCTTCTTTTGTCATCAAAGAGCCTAAGAGGATTCTTTGCTACACGAGATCGAGTTTCTTCATCGAGATCTAATTTTTCAATATATGCAACTAGAGCCGTTCGATGTTTTGCTCGGGACTCAGCGTCTCCGAGGGAAGTGATGTGCAGAGTGAAATTCTTGAGACCTAACTTCCTATAACCTTGATAAGCAATGGCAATCACTTCCGCGTCTAATTGCGGATCATTAACTCCAATTGCTTCGATGCCAAATTGATAAAACTGTCTATAACGTCCGGCCTGTGGGCGCTCAGCTCGGAAGAAAGGACCTTTGTAAAATAACTTAACCGGAAGTTGGCCCCGATCTAAATTGTGTTCGATAACCGCGCGCATTACGCCGGCTGTTCCCTCAGGCCTTAGAGTGATGGATCGACCACCGCGGTCTTCAAAGGTGTACATCTCCTTGGAAACTACATCGGTTGATTCACCCACTCCGCGAGTAAACAACTCCGTATCTTCAAAAATAGGCAACTCAATTGGTTCATAACCGGCAGCAAGAGCAGGCGAGGTTAAGGTTCGAACCACGTACTCAAAGGCATTTGAACGAGGCGGAAAGTATTCTGAAACACCTTTGGGCGCCTGGAATTGCGAACTCATCCGACCACCCCTTCTAATTTCCAATCCATCGCTGCTTTGAGGAATCTATTGTTCTGTTTCTCGTACTTCATTGTTGTCTCATCCCCATGACCCGGCAGGACCCGTAAGTCATCTGGCAAGATCGCAATTTTCTCACGAAGAGTCTGTTCCATGTCGTGCAAGGATCC
>DAOROE010000001.1:0-1475 GCA_035441345.1 Candidatus Nanopelagicaceae bacterium | reverse complement strand
AAATCTCTATCCGCTTCATGAACATAACAATCAGTCTCAACAAAATCATCGACGCGAGATATCAATGAAAATGTGTGATCTAAGTGGCCGTGAGTAATAACTATCGCACCAATCTTCAAATTATGTTCCTGCAACTTCTTTTCGATTGCGAGATTCATATGAGGGATATCAATTCCTGGATCAACGATGACACACTCTTTGCCAGATGAAGGTGCAATCACCCAGCAGTTGGTCTGGTAGTAGGGCGCAATCACTCGATCGATGAGAAGGCTCACCGGTGGATTCTCCCAAGCATGCGGCGATTTCCCCGTTCAAAATGGGGTTTCCAAGGCAGGAGTTTTTACAGATGGGAGAAGCGGGGGTACCGTGTGACCCTCACCAACCGCTGAACCCACAACGCCTTTGATCCAGATCAGGGCGCGCAACGTTCGAGAAAGTAAGGCCGCCATGGAATCGCTCGATAATCAAGTATCACTCCCTAATTCTGCTGCTGCAGCTCTCATCGGAGATCCCGCTAAGTTTGGTCGAGTAGATGAAAATGGCATGGTTTATGTTCGAACCAGCGATGGCGAAAAAGTTGTTGGCTCATACCCCGGAAAAACTCCCGAAGAAGCGTTGGCTTACTTTGTTCGCAAGTTTGAAATTGTTGCGTCGGAGGTAGCGCTACTCGCCGCTCGAATTATTAGCGGTGCGATGGTGCCCGAAGATGCTCTCGATGCAGTAAAAAAACTTCGTAATCAAATTGATCACCTCAACGGCGTTGGAAACCTTGATGCTCTTCGCAGCTCATTGGAGCAAATTCCTCCGCTTATCGATGAGCACCGTCCAGCATACGAGGCGAAGAAAGCCGCTGAAGCAGAAGTAAAAGCTGCCAAGAGAGCTGCTTCGATTGCCGCCAAAGAAGCGCTAGTTGTCGAAGCCGAAGGCCTGGTTGATTCCACAAGTTGGAAAGCCACAGGCGAGCGACTCAAGGTGCTTCTCGATGAATGGAAGAAGGCACCGCGTCTGGATAAGAAGACTGATGGTGAACTTTGGAAACGATTCTCTGGGGCTCGCAATAAATTTGATAAGCGGCGCCGTACCCATTTTGCTTCCCTTACGCAACAACAGAATCAAGTAAAGAGTTCAAAAGAAAAGATCGTCAGCGAGGCTGAATCTCTTGCTTCATCAACCGACTGGGTTGCAACTGCGCGTCGATATAAGTCACTCATGGATGAATGGAAAGCTACAGGTCGCGGCAAGAAGAATGACGATGCGAAGTTATGGAATAGATTCAAAGCGGCTCAAGACACATTCTTTGCGGCAAAAAATGCTGACCTTGAGAAGCGTGGCGAATCAATGGCCGCAAACCTTGAGAAGCGAGAAGCTCTCGTTGCTGAGATTGAAGCGCTTCTTCCCATTACAAACCTCGATGACACACGACGTAAGTTCCGAGACCTTCGCACCAAACTCTCAAAGGTTGGAATGGTCGATCG